>CAIQYP010000227.1 GCA_903876045.1 uncultured beta proteobacterium
AGTCAGAACCCATATTCTGTAGGGCCTGACGGCTTCAACCACCAACCTCAACCTTCAACTACGAGCGGGACATCGCCTATAAACGTTGTGCCCGGTGATAAAGGCGAGGTTAAGTCCTACGTAGGAGTATTTTCTGACATTTCAAAGCTCAAAGCGCACGAGAGTCAGTTGGAGAAGCTAGCCCACTTTGACGCCTTGACGGGTCTGCCCAACAGACTACTCACTGCTGACCGCCTTCAGCAGGCAATGGCCAACGCACGTCGCACCGGACAGAGCGTTGCGGTGGTCTTCATTGACCTTGACGGCTTCAAAGACGTTAACGACAAGTACGGCCATCCCGCAGGGGACCAAATGCTGATTGCAGCGGCGAGAAACATGCAGCATGTACTGCGCGAGGGTGACACGCTGGCGCGTTTCGGCGG
The DNA here is from genome assembly GCA_903876045.1 of uncultured beta proteobacterium. Classification (GTDB taxonomy): domain Bacteria; phylum Pseudomonadota; class Gammaproteobacteria; order Burkholderiales; family Burkholderiaceae_C; genus Allorhodoferax. The sequence continues at coordinate 423 of CAIQYP010000227.1, forward strand.
TGACGAGTTTGTTGCTGTGCTGGTGAACATGGGCGACCTAAAAGCCTGCGCACCTTTGCTGGACCGTCTGGTTTCAGCTGCCGCCCAATTGATAGTGGTTAACGGCCAAATGCTCAACGTGACGGCCAGCCTAGGCGTGACGTGGTACCCACAAGAGCAAGAAGTAGCGGCTGAACAGTTGCTTCGACAAGCTGACCACGCAATGTACCGGGCTAAGATCGCTGGCAAAAATCGCTACCAAGTGTTTGTTACCGATGAAGACAAAAGCATCCGCGGTTGACGCTAAGGCTTGGAACATTTAGAGCGGGGCCCGCATCAAGGTGAACTCTTACTGCATTACCAGCCGCATGGCGGCTCTCAGACCAACGTGGGTGCTCGCTTTGACGCTGTGGTCAACATAAAGCAGTTGCCCGTTCCCTGACTGCGGGTGACTGGTATGGGGCAGGCAGATCTCAAACGACAGCGCCCGCATTCAGCCCTTATGGACATCTCTACATAAAGGCTGGAAGCGGGTCTTAAGACTGGCTGCTTCATGGTGGTCCAGTTCAACCAAGTACAAAACAGTACGTTAAATTTGCCATATGCCCATTGCTATTACCGGCAGTAATTTAGCTTGGCCATTCCCGGCAACCAGATGTGAACAAAAGCATCCACTCGGGCGGTGCGCCTATTGGGCTACGCGGCCAGACGTTCGATTCGAGGACGCGTCAGCTTGCCTGCTTGGTACAAGTCGTACTGCAGTTGCATACCCGCCCACAACTCAGGACTGGTGCCGAAAGCTTCACCCAAGCGATAGGCCATGTCTGCCGAAACACCAGACGCGCCTGTAACTACGCGGGATAAGGTCACGCGGTTAACGCCCAGCTTTGCTGCGGCTTCTGTCACCGTGATATCGCCCAAATACTCCCGGATAATTTCGCCAGGATGCGGCGGGTTATGCATTCGAGTCATATTGAACCTCAGTGGTAATCCCTGTAATCGACAAGCACGGCATCCACTCCTTCAAAGGAGAACACCATGCGCCAGTTGCCATTTACGGTAAGAGCCCAATGACCTTTTAGTTCGCCCTTCAAAGGGTGCAACGCCCAGGAAGGTGCCGAAAGGTCTTTAGGTTTGACCGCTTGATCCAAAGCCGCCAATTGCAAGCGTAACTTGGTAGCATGTGCGGCCTGTACGCCTGACTTGCTGCCTGTTTCAAAAAAGCGTTGCAGACTTTTGTGACGAAAACTTTTGATCATTCAAGTCCATTGTAGTGTGTAGCGCACCAAACTACAAGTAACTTATTGTGCTTGGTTTACGACCGCAATCTGGCGGTCAATTTGAAAAGCTATGGGTCCGTTTTCGCGGCGGAACCGAGATTGCCTGCGCCCTATTGGAGTCATTCATTTTTGAAAGTTTTGGGCGGAGATGCTGGTCGTCGCTGACGGGCTGATCGGAGTCACAGGTGACTGGCAGATTCCTGGTTGTCCCGTTCAACGTCGATCATCAGCATCCGTCGCGTACGCGATCTGCCCCAGGTAGTCCGAAATAGACTAAGTTGGTCGTGCCGCCAATTAGCGGACAGTCAGTCGTATTACTTTTTGATCGCGCACAAGCCGGCACCAAAATGCCTACTCGCTCCCGGACCGTTGATACCTTAGGAGACATTGCACGGGTTGTAAACTTCCATTTGCCAGACGGGTCGGCCTGGATTCGCGGCACCAACATTCCGTAGGATGGCGGATTGCACGGCAACCGGCAATGCCAGACATACGGGCTCTGGTTTTAAATACTTATAGAGAGACAACATGAACACTATTTCCATGCTCATCAACGGTGAGGCGGTCGCCGCCAGCAATGGCGCAAGCTTTACAAGACTCAACCCGCTGGATGGTTCTGTAGCCACCACAGCGCCCGCAGCCACGGCCGCCGATGCAAAGGCCGCAGTAGATGCCGCAGCCCAAGCATTTCCCGCATGGTCTGCAATGGGTCCTGGTGCTCGACGTAGCTTGCTGATGAAGGCCGCCCACGCGCTGGAGGCGAAGGCTGACGCATTCGCAGCGGCCATGGCCACTGAGACCGGTTCATCAGGTCTCTGGGCGGGCTTCAACGTGCACCTGGCTGCTGATATGTTGGTTGAGGCAGCAGCACTCACCACGCAGATTGAAGGTGAAGTCATCCCCTCCAATGTGCCTGGGAGCCTGGCCTTGGCCGTGCGCCAACCTGTGGGTGTGGTGTTGGGCATTGCACCCTGGAATGCCCCGATTATTCTGGGCGTGCGCGCCATAGCTGTGCCCCTGGCATGCGGCAATACGGTGGTGCTCAAGGGCAGTGAAATGTCCCCTGCAACCCATGGACTGATTATTCAAGCCATGCAAGAGGCCGGACTACCCAAAGGCGTTGTCAACTTTGTCACCAATGCGCCTGCGGATGCGGGTGAGGTAGTGGAAGCCATGATTGCGCACCCGGCCGTGCGTCGGGTGAACTTCACGGGCTCCACGCATGTAGGTCGCATCATTGCCGGTACCTGCGCCAAGTACCTCAAGCAGTCGGTGTTAGAGCTTGGTGGCAAGGCCCCGTTACTGGTGTTGGATGACGCTGACCTGGACGCCGCGGTCAACGGGGCTATCTTTGGAGCCTTTGCCAACTCCGGGCAAATTTGCATGTCAACAGAACGCGTGATCGTGGACATCCAAGTTGCTGACGCCTTTGTTTCAAAGTTTGCAGCGCGTGCGAAATCGCTGCCGCTGGGTGACCCCCGAAAGGGCCCGGTGGTGCTGGGCTCCGTTGTGGCCATGTCAACGGTGGTGCGTTGCAACGCACTGATTGACGATGCCCTTGCCAAGGGAGCGAAGTTAGTCTGCGGTGGCAAGGCGGAAAACACCTTGATGCCTGCCACGTTGATTGACTTTGTTACTCCCGACATGAGGATCTACAGCGAAGAAACGTTTGGCCCGGTGAAAGCCATTGTGCGGGTGGATGGAGAAGACGCAGCCGTAGTTTGCGCCAATGACAACGCCTTCGGTTTGTCTGCAGCGGTCTTTACGCGCGATACCGCACGTGGTTGGCGCGTGGCCCAGCGCATTGAATCCGGCATCTGCCATGTCAACGGCCCCACGGTGCATGACGAAGCGCAGATGCCATTCGGTGGCGTGAAGGGCAGTGGCTGGGGGCGTTTTGGTGGCCGTGCAGGCATCGAGGCCTTTAGTGAACTGCGCTGGATCACTGTTCAAACTACCGATCGCCACTACCCGTTCTAAGTCGGCACCCAAACGTAATGACCTTATAGCCGCTTCAGTAAACCGGCCTCACACGTTGGTCGACTTTAGAAATCTGTTGTGTTGCCAAATGATTTGGTGATCCAACAACATTTCGCTCGGTGAAACATCATGGAAGGTTGCCTGCCATTCGTTTCTGACTGCTTGTGGTCGGTTCCAGGTGTTCCTTTGGATGAGTCCACGACCACACTGAAGTCATTGGACCACGGGAAGCAATGACCGGTGTCCTTCAGTCAATTTGAACTTTTGTAAGTCGGCGATGGCTCCGAAACCGAGATTGCCAGCGCTCTACTGGAGTCATCCAATTTTTGAAAATTTTGGGCGGTGAGGTTGGTCGTCGCTGACGGGCTGGTAGCCGACTTACCCAAGAAGGCACTTCAAGACGCTGGGCGGTGTGGCACTCTGCTCCGTCCGTGTCACCCGCCCACTGCGTGGGCTCCTTCTTGACCTACCGGAGCAAAGCGCCATACCGCCCAACGTCTGGCCGCTTGATTGGTATGCATGGGTACGAATGCAGTGGGCATTCCATCATTGCGCGCCAACACTGTTGGTTGCCGCTGTCATCGGCGTACACAAAAAGCTGCCTGCAAGGTCTGCAAACGCAGCGCAACCGACGAGATTTTTCTATGGTCTCAGGCCGCAACCGAGTGTGCAGACAGGTTGACCTGAAGTCTGTCGCGAACTACCCGAAAAATGGCAGCTAGGTTATCCATGCTGGGGTTGCCCGCAGGCGATAGCATCCTGTGCAAGCTTTTACTTGGCTTAGCAGTGAGCACCGCAAGTTGCTCAAAGCCGAGGGTGGCGTTAACCAAGTCACGCAGAATCAAACGGGCAGTTTCCGGTTCGCCGTTTAGAAACAAAGTGGCCGCTTCATCCAGTAGTGCTTGCGCAAACGAAGAGTCACTTTGCACACGCTGAATGACTGTTTCTTTGAAATTTCTTGTCAGTGCCATTTATTTACCCCTTGTGCTTGCTGCTTATCTTGGAGGCCATCGCCTTTTTTCGGGCCTTATATTCAGCCAACAGTTCCTTGGCTTTCTCGATGTCCCGTTGCTGTCCACGCTGAGTACCACCGCCAAAAAGAATGATGAGCGTGTCACCGTCTTTTGCGAGGTAGATCCGGTAACCTGGCCCCCAGTCAATGACGTACTCACCCATTCCGTCAAACCACTTGATGCTTGATGTATTGCCCAACTCCATTCGCAGTTTGGCAACGGTAACCTTGGCAGCGGCCTGGGAAGTCAGGCCGTCAAACCATTGTTTGTAGGGAATTGATGCATCCTCGCGGATGTATTCTTCGACTTTGATCGCCATGCCTTATGGTAACGCATATGTTACCATATACGGTGGGGCGAGTTGACTTGACCCGGATCCAAATAATGTGTGAAAGGAGCGGGCTGGACTTCTCAAAAGCGGGAGTTCGCGAGTGACCGGTTACGCGGCCAAACGAGATTGGCGTTGCCCCGATGCGGCCGTTCATACCTGTCAGTAGCCGAACATTGCCTTTGGCAGAGTGCCCACTGCAATCTATATGCAATCCATATGCACGCTGGTCTATCTTTAAGCCATGGACCTATTAGTTATACCTTGGTCGATTTCAACCAGAGCTGATGCATGAGCGCACGCATTCTTCTGATTGAAGACGACTCGGCGTTGCGTAGCAACTTCGCGCTGTCCTTGATTGCGGAAGGCTATCAAGTTCGTGCTGCTGCATCCCTGTCTCAGGCGTTTGAACTCTGGCACGACGCAAGTGGGGCCCAAGGAATTGATCTGGTGTTGCTGGATTTGGGACTGCCGGACGGATCAGGTGACGATTTTCTGTCGGCCATTCGACACCAGGAACGAACGCCTGTCATTGTGATTTCTGCCAGGAATGGCGAGCAGGAGAAGGCTCGTCTGCTCAATCTTGGCGCAGCTGCGTACTTGGTCAAGCCATTTACGGTCCCCACTTTGATTGACTGCGTGCAGACAAGCCTTGAAGCACGGTTGTCAAGAGGTGAGGTGACAAGATGGCTTTCCGCATTTCCGGAGATCAGCATCGATTTGCAGGTGGGTAGCGTACTTCGAGCCGGTATCCCGGTAGCACTCGTGCCTGTGGAGTACTGTTTACTCGCTCAGTTGGTAAAAAGTGCCGGAAAAGTGGTGACCGATAGTCAGCTTTTGTCTGCGGCCATGGGGCCACAGTACGTCGATCGACGGGATCTGCTGCGTCTTGGCATGGCGCAATTGCGTACGAAGCTTGAAGCAGATCCTTTGGAGCCCAAATTGCTGCTCTCCGTTCCCGGCGTCGGATACCAACTCGCCGTCGCAAGTGGTCCGGCCTAAGCACGGGCTGCTGCATCCATATGCATTCCTAACACCACTTCTGGCAGGATCAAAAGATGACACCAAACCTCGACACCATGAAACGCCAGATTTCCCATTTATCAATCAACAGGCTCCTAACCCCGAGCGTCAACCAAAGAGCAGCCCTGGCATGAAGACCACGCAATCTTCCCTGGCCGCATTGACCTTGGGCGCCATTGGTGTGGTGTATGGCGACATCGGCACCTCGCCGCTCTATGCCTTCAAGGAGGTGTTTGTCAGCGGCCATGTCCCGGCCACGACCGACAACATCCTGGGTGTTCTCTCGCTGTTTTTCTGGACGCTGGCGATCATTGTCTCCATCAAGTATGTGGTGCTGATCATGCGTGCCGACAACCATGGCGAGGGTGGCCTGATGGCCCTGCTGGCCCTGGCGTCGCAGTCGGTACACGACAACCCAAGAGTCAAACACATTTTGATGACGCTGGGCGTGTTTGGTGTGGCCCTGTTCTTCGGTGATGGCGTGATAACGCCGGCCATCTCGGTACTATCGGCCGTGGAGGGGTTGGAGATCGTGACCCCCGCCGCCACACCCTACATCCTGCCGATTTCGCTGGCGGTGCTGCTGGCCTTGTTCCTGGTACAAAAGCGCGGCACCGACCTGCTGGGCAAGTTCTTCGGCCCCATCATGGTGGTCTGGTTCCTCGCTATCGGGCTCATGGGCCTGGTGCCGATTGCGCAGCACCCGGAGGTGCTCAAAGCCATCTCGCCTTGGTACGCTCTGCACTTCGCCTATGTGCATTACGAAGTTGCATTCGTCACCCTGGGGGCGGTGTTCCTGTGCGTCACCGGTGCCGAAGCCTTGTATGCCGACATGGGCCACTTTGGCAAACGGCCGATCCGCGTGGCCTGGTTCGGCATGGTGATGCCTTGCCTGATTCTCAATTACTTTGGGCAGGGCGCGCTGGTGCTGGCCAACCCGGCTGCGGCAGAAAACCCTTTCTTTCTGATGCTGCCCGCCTGGGCCACCATACCCATGGTGGCGCTGGCTACTGCGGCCACCGTGATTGCGTCACAGGCGCTGATCTCCGGCGCCTTCTCTGCCACCAAGCAGACCATCCAACTCGGCTACTTGCCGCGGCTGACGATTCTGCACACCTCGCAGACCGACACCGGGCAGATTTATGTGCCAGCGGTAAATTGGGCACTGCTATTTGGTGTGGTTTTGGCTGTGACGACCTTTCGCACCTCCAGCGCCTTGGCCGCCGCCTATGGCATCTCGGTTAGTCTGGTGATGGTGATCACCACGGTACTCACGTTTTTTGTGATTCGCTATGGCTGGAAGTTGTCGCTGCCAATGTGTATTGCAGCGACCGGCGTCTTCTTGCTGGTGGACATTTCCTTTTTCGCCTCTAACTTGCTCAAGATCGCCGACGGTGGCTGGTTCCCGCTGCTGATGGCGGCCAGCTTGTACCTGATCCTGGCCACCTGGAAAGACGGCCGCTTGTTGCTGTCTGAAAAGTTTCGTAAGGATGCCATCGACTTGCCGGGTTTTCTGGAGGCTGTCTTTGCCTACCCGCCGGTGCGCCCCGATGGCACAGCTGTGTTCCTGTCGTCCAGCGTGGGCATTGTGCCTAACGCCTTGCTGCACAACCTCAAGCACAACAAGGTGCTGCACAAGACCAATCTGTTTTTGACCGTGCTGAACCAGGAAATCCCCAAGGTGTTGCTGCAGGAGCAGGCCGAGATGACGACCCTCGGGCACGACTGTTGGCAGGTGGTCATCAAGTTCGGCTTCCTGGATGATCCGGACATCCCGAAGGCTCTGCAGCACATCAGTAGCGCGCAATGGCATTACGACCCGATGACTACCAGCTACTTCCTGTCGCGCGACATCGTGGTGCCCACCATGGGCGGCGAAATGGCGCAATGGCGCGAAAAGCTGTTTGCGCAAATGCACCGCAGTGCCAGCGGCGCAGCCGACTTTCTCAGGCTGCCCAGCAACGCCGTGGTGGAGTTGGGTTCCAAGGTAGAGATTTAGTTTTAGCGCATCAGCCGGTAGCCCACCGCAGTCCCGGTGAGTAGGTGCTCGGGCTGGGCTGGATCGCGCTCAAGTTTCTGCCGCAAATGCCCCATGTAGATACGCAGGTAATGGCCCTGTTCGGTGTGGGACGGACTCCACACGTCCTTGAGCAACTGGCGCTGTGTCATGACGCGTCCCGCATTGGCGATTGCAAAGGTCTGCAAAGGAGCAGGCAGATCGCAAATTTGTAAGTCGACCCCTGTGCAGCAGTAGGGGCCTAAATTTTCCGACACAGACACAGACACAAACTTTGACGCTGCGGCGACTCAGATAGTCACCGACTAAATCGCTATGCGCCCAGGGTGTCCAGTTCAAGATGCTTGTTAATTTGACGATGACGCAGCATTTTCAGGTCGATTCTTTTTCCATCTTATCGCCAGCTTGACCGGATGCCGTTCGCGATAGGATCAATGCGACATCCAGCGTCTCCATGAACTCTTTCACCTTGAAGGGTTTTGTTATGTATTTGAAAAATCCGGCCTGGATTGCCTTTTCGACATCTTGGGGCAATGCGTTAGCACTGATCGCGATGATGGGAATGTGCGCGGTTGACGGATCTGCGCGCAGGATTTTCATGGCTTCGAGTCCGCTGATGCCCGGCAGGTTGATGTCCATCAGAATCACTTCTGGCTGATAGACGCGCGCAAACTCAATGCCGAGATTACCGTCCACCGCTGTGAGCAAGCGCAGGTCGGGACGGCGCGCTATGAGTTGCTCGACCAGTTCGAGGTTGGCAGGGTTGTCTTCCACATACAGCAGGGTGCGCACGGGTGTGCCATCCGGTACCTCTGGCCGCAAAAGCGGCACATTCCCGGCTTCCAGAACTGCAGGCAAAGGAGCGCTCGTCAGACTCAATTCGAACCAGAAGACGCTTCCCACCCCGACCGTGCTTTCCGCTCCGATGGTGCCCCCCATCAATTCAATCAATCGCTTGGTGACCACCAGGCCGATGCCCGTGCCTTCCTCAGAGCCAGCTGCCTTGCCGAGACGATTGAACGGCTGAAAAAGCTGTGCAAACTGTTCCGGAGCCAGGCCCTGACCGGTGTCCCGAACGCCGATCCGAATCGAATTCGGCGAGCTAAGGTTGTACTCCACGGAGACCGAGCCCCCGGGCGTGTTGTATTTGATGGCGTTGAACAGCAGGTTGATCAGAACCTGTTTGACCCGGGTCCGATCAGCACGAACAAAGTAGGTGGAAAGCTCGAATCGCGGAAACGTCATGCTGATGCCACGCTTCTCTGCCTGTGGCTCAATCATGGCCCGGCATTCAAGCATGACTTCCAGCAGCGAGACCGGCTTCATCGACACCGTGACTTTGCCCGACTCAATCAACGCCAGATCGAGAATCTCGTTGATCAGCTCCAGCAGGTACCAACCAGCCTGCGAAATCTGTTCGATGCTTCGTTGCTGGGACGGCGTGGGCACCGGGGTGCCCGTTTCCACCAGTTGGGCAAACCCCAGAATTGCGTTCAGTGGTGTGCGCAGCTCGTGGCTCATGCTGGAGAGGAAATCCGATTTGGCAAGGTTGGCTTTTTCCGCTGCAGACTTGGCAATTTCCAATTCGATGTTTTTTTCCTGCAGGACTCGATCGAGAAACTTGCGCTCGGTGATGTCCCGGGCAGCGGCGAACACGCCTTGCAGGGTCCGGTCGCGGTCGTAGAAAGTGGTCGCGTTGAAAGACACCACGGTTTCCTTACCGCCTCTGGAGCGCACGGTGAGCTCGAAGTTTGTGAGCTTCTTTTGGATCAGTACCAACTTGATGCTCATCTCGGCCCGCTCCGGATCGGTGAAGTAACCATTGAACGAGGCGCCAATCAACTCGTCGCGCGTGCACTCGGTGAGTGCCTCCATCTGATTGTTAACGTCGGTGATGATGCCGTACGGATCGGTGGTCATCAGCGCATCAATGTTGGATTCGAATAGGGAGCGGGTGTAGAACTGATGATCGCGCAGGCGCTGATCGAGCTTTTCCCGTTCAGCGTCCATCTGAATACGCGCGGTGGCCTCGGTCTCGCTCCGTACAAGCTTCTCGCGGATACGATGATTTTCATCCTCGAAGTGTTTGCGCCGGAGGTGAGCGCGCAGGCGAACCTTGAGAACTTCGAAATCGGCGGACTTGGCAATGTAGTCGTCGGCGCCGGCGTTGATGCATGCGATCATGGCATCCTGATCGTCGTGCGCCGTGAGCATGATGAGGGGAATGTCGCGCCATTTGGCCCGCTGCTTGATGCGCTTGCAGGTTTCTTGGCCGGAAAGCCCCGGCATGATGAGGTCGAGCAAAATACCGTCTACCGGTTCAGTCGCGAGCCGTTCCAGCGCCTCCTCGCCGGAGGTTGCCAGGATCACAACATAGTCTTCCTCGCGCAGCTGGCTGGCGAGTTCCTGAAGGTAGGTGGTGCTGTCATCAACGGCGAGCAGTCGCTTCGCGCCGAGCAGGCTCGGGCCCGTCCCGGCATCGATAGCTGCCTCACCACAGGCATTCACTTGCGTAAGTGCCTGTGCCTCCGCGACGACCTCTGCGAGGTCGTAGGGTTTGCCGATGAATACGACGGCACCCGAGTCCATCGATTGGACGCGGTTCTTGACCTCTTCCCTGGTGGAGAGCAGCAGCACCGGAACTTGTGCTGTCGCCGGGGAGCTCCTCAGCTCTTTGAAAAAATCAAGTCCGTCCCCGTCCGACAGCAGGATATCGAGGACGACCAGCGCAGCGTGATCATTGGCAAGCGCCTTTCTGGCGCTACGGATGTCGGCGCACAGCACCGTGTCGAAACCGGCCAACTGGAGGGCTTCGCCAAGGTCCATGCGCACCGTGAGGCTGTCGTCTACGATGAGAGTCCGGGGTCTCATATCGGCCTCCCGTCGGCCGCACCGGCCAGCACGCCAAGCCTTGGTGCAATCTGATCCAGCGCCAGAACCTGCTCGGCCGCGCCCAGCAGGATCGCCTCCCTCGGCATGCCAAACACCACCGACGTCGCCTCGTCCTGGGCGATGGTCCTTCCGCCAGCACGCCGGATGGCCAGGAGGCCTGCAGCGCCATCCTTGCCCATCCCTGTGAGTAGGCAGGCCGCACCGCCAGCACCGAGGTCTTGCGCGAAGGATTCGAAGAGGACATCGATTGATGGTCGGCAGGAGTGTCGCTCTGGATCTTGCGTCAGACGGAGCTCGCCCTGACGGAGCATCATGTGGCTGCCGGGAGGCGCCATCAGTACGCGCCCCTCGCCGCACGGCGGGAGAGGATCGCCATCGACGGCGTAACCCACGCGGACAGAACTCTGCCCATCAAGCCACTCGGCGAAGGCGGGGGTGAAGAGTTTGCCGACATGGATGACCAGGAGAATAGGCAGCGGGAATCCATGGGGCAGGCCGCCCAGAATCTCGATGAGTGCCCTTGGTCCGCCTGTGGAGACGCCAATGGCGACGGCGCGCAAACGCCCCGAATTTTGCAGCGCCTGGGGTTGTTGCGTGCCATGCGGGGAATGTCCGGTTGTTTGCCCCATGCGGTCCAGCCGGGCCCGTGGATGGGTGATGACCCTGATGCGCGAGATGAGTTTGACAGTGGCGACGAGCTTCTTTTCCCAAACATCGTCGAGTTCGTTTCCCTTCGGCTTGTCGAGCGCGTCCAGGGCGCCGGCCGCCAGGGCTTCGTAGGTGTTGAACAAATCCCCCCGGTTGGTCGAGGCGGACACGATGAGAATCGGTGTTGGACAGTAGGCCATGATGAATTCCGTGGCCGCTAAGCCATTCATCACGGGCATCATCATGTCCAGAGTGACGACATCCGGTCGCAGTTGCTGGCACAGTTCGATTCCGCGCTTGCCGTCGTCCGCTTCGCCAACGATGTCGATGTCAGGATCGGCCGCGAGCACCTCCAGCATGCGTTTGCGGATTGTCAGGGAATCCTCAACCACCAGTACACGTATCTTCGCCATGGTTAGCCGACCAGTTTTCGAATGGTTTGAAGGAGCAGCATCTGGTCGAATTCGCCCTTGATGATGTAGGCACTTGCGCCCACCTGCTGTCCGCGCAGCCGGTCATCCGCGGAATCCCTGGAGGTCACCAAAATGGCGGGGATATCGCGCAGCACCGGGTCTGCGCGGGTCTGCGCGACAAAACCGAAGCCGTCCATGTCAGGCATCTCGACATCAACAATGAACAGGCTGTAGCGGTGGTCATGAGCTTTGATGAGTCCATCCTCAGCAGAGACGGCGAGCTCGACCTGGTAGCCCGCCGCTTCAAGAATGCTCTGCTCCAGCATGCGGGTTGTCAGCGAGTCGTCGATGACGAGAATCGGCGCCCGCTGCGCTTGGGCTTCTGCGGCGGCATTGAATGTCTCGCCGCGACTGCGCTCGGCGGCCGCCACGAGACCGGCGGGGTCCAGCACGAGTTGAGGCGTGCCCTCGGCATCCAGCGATGCGCCCGCGACCACGGGATCAGCTTCGACCACGACAGGAAGCGCACGCATCACGATGTTGGCGGCGCCGAGCAAGCGCTCAACGCCGAGCGCGACACATCGCCCTCCGGACTGGACGACCACGGCCGACCAGATGCCGGGGTTAACACGATTGCCGAAGTTTGGGCCACTCGAGCCCGAGCGCCGCAGCAGCAGGTCAAGCGGCAGGAAGGGGATGACCTTGCCCGCATGGAGAATCGAGTCGCCCTCCGCTGAGCGCGCGACCTCCGCCTCGCGAACCCGAAGCGTCTGCTGTACGGCGTCGAGCGGGATCGCCACCCGTGCGCCGCCCGCCTCGACGACGAGTCCCTGCAGTGCGGCGATGGAAACCGGCACCTGGACCTCAACACTTACACCGCGCCCCGGTTCGCTACGAATGCGCATTTCCCCTTTCAGCTGGGACAGGGTCGCCCGCACCACATCCAGGCCAATGCCTCGGCCTGACAATTCGGTGACGTCGCTTGAGGTCGTGAGCCCGACAGCGCCAACGCTGCCAAGCAGCGCGATGACCTGGTCGGCCGACAGGGCCTTCGCGGCTGCGGCGGGCACTACCCCCCGGGCCACGGCAGCCGTTCTGACCGCCTCCACGTCAATGCCCCGTCCGTCATCGGTACACACAAAAGCCACCCGGCTGCCGCGTCGCTGGACCTCAAGGCGCACCTGCCCGGTCGGGGGCTTGGCAAGCACGGTGCGCTCGGCCTCGGATTCCAGGCCGTGCGCAACGGCGTTGCGCACCACGTGCATCAGCGCATCGCGCAGCAACGTCAGCACGTTCGCGTCGAGGCGCACCTCGCCGCCGGACGTCTCGAAAGCGACGCGCTTGCCAAGCGTCTGTGCTGAGTCACGCACGGATCGCGCGAGCGAAGCAAACACCGTTTGCGTCGGGATCAGGCGAAGTCGATGCGTGACGTCGCGCATTTCGACGAACGCCCCGTCGACGCGTTCGAGGTCTACCGCAAGGCTGCGCTGAAAATGATCCAGGCTCGACCGAAGCTCCTCCGCCAGGGAGCGCGCACGGGCCATGTCCGCCATGCCAGATGCGGCTGCGGCCCGATTCTCCCCGGGACGCTCGGCGAGCAGATCCAGAAGCAGGCTGGTCAAATCACGCAGGCGGTCAGCGCCGCCAAGGTCCTTGCGTATGGCGCCGAGTTGCACACCGGTCTCGGTGAGAATGTGCAGCAACGAATCCATCTCCTGAATCTCGACGCGCAAGGTTTCACGGGGTTCCTCAGCCGACAAGCGGGCATGGGCCGTGGCGCCCGCAACCATGTGGTCGCTTTCATCGCTCGTCGGGGCGAGCGATGAAATATCCGCAAGCTGCGAGCTGATCTCGTCCAGCAGCAGCAGCAGCTCACTGCCTTGCGCCTTGGTTAGCGGCAGCTCGGACTCACGATGGGTCGTCAGAATGCCTTCGACCGTATGTGCCCGTTCGGCGATCCCGGGTTGCTTGACCACACGAGCGGCGCCCTTGAGCGTGTGCGCCAGTCGCAGCAGGCGAACCACGCCCTCGGACGGGGGCGTGGAGGGGCCTTTCTCAAGTTGCAGGATTCCTTGTGTCAACCCATCAAGGAGCTCCCGCGCCTCGACTCGGAAATACTGGTACGTGTCCTTTGCCATTCGGCTACGTGCTCGCCTGCGGCTGAATCAGCCGCATCAGGTCGCGTGACAGGTTGGTGAGCTCGGTTGCTGTTTGAAGCGTCTGACTTGAACTCACCTCGGTTTCCCGGGCTGCCTGCGCGACGTTTGAGACGGCGATGTTGATCTGCGAAACCGCGGTCGATTGCTGTTTTGTACTGAGCTCGATCTCCCGGGTTGCCTCGGTGGTTGTGCTCACCAGGCTGACGATCTGCCTGAAGGCGATGGCCACTTCCGAGAACTGATGTGCGCCGGCCTCAACGGCTTTGGTACCCCCCTCGGTGGTCATTACGGTCGTATTGACGGCTGCGCGGATATCATCGATGAGTCCCCGGATTTCCTTGGTGGAACCCCCGACACGGTCAGCGAGTTTACGGATTTCATCGGCGACCACAGCAAAACGCTTGCCATTCTCGCCGGCGCCCGCCGCTTCGATGGTCGCGTTGATAGCCAGGATGTTCGTCTGTTCGGCCAACTCGTTGATGATTTCGAGAATGCCGCCGATCTGCTGGGACTTTTTCCCGAGGTCGAGCATGTGGGTCACGATCAGGTCGACCTGTCGTTTGATGCCGCCGATCGAGTCATTGGCCTTCGCAACCGTCTGCTCGCCAGAGCGCGCCCCCTTGGCCGTTTCCTCAGCGATGTGGGCCACGCGTTGGGAACTCTCGGCGATCTGTTTCGAGGTCACGAGCAGTTCGTTCATCGTCGTCGTGATCTCTTTCATCGCGGTGGACTGTTCCCTGGAACCCATGGACTGTTGATTCGATGCGACCTGCAGCTCGCTGGATGAGCTCTGCATGTGCTGAACCGCCGCTCCAATTTGGCTCGTCAAGGAGCGGGTGATGGTAACGCCTGCGGCGCTTACGAGCAGCAAGCACACCAGAGTCCCCAGGGTGATGGAAACGGTCGAACTGTTGACTGCGGCTTCGACTTCCCCGGCGCGTTGCTTGAGTTGATTTCGTTCTGCCTGCTCTATCTCGCCAAGGATGCGCTGAAGATCATCCATGAGCTTCTTTCCCTCTCCTGTCTGTATGAGCTTCGTCACCTGTTCAATTTCACGGGCCTTGCGCATATCGTTGATCCGCTTGACCCAGGATAGTTTCGCCGCAACGACAGGTTCCGCCTGGTCGATGAGTTTCTGCTGAACGGAATTGTCGGCGGTCAGCTTGCGGAGCTCGTTGATGTTCGCCGCGATCTCGTTGCCAACCTGCTGATGGGGCGCGATAAAGCTCTCATCACCCGTGATGATGTAGCCGCGCCCTGCGCTCTCGGCATCCTGCAGAAGATTGACTACGTTGACGAGGCTTTCCAGGACGACGTGCGAGCGTGCTACCGAATAGCTGGCTTGTGAGAGCGTGATGATGCTGCGATAGGCGACCGCTCCGATAATTGCCAGGAGCACGAATGACAGCGCGAAGCCGGCGGCGATTCTCTTTCCAAGTGTCCAGGAACGATTCATTTTTCATTACTCCTTTGTCGGCCAATGCTGGCTGATTCGATTGCGGATGGTCGCCATGATGAGTGGTAGGTTGATGACGGCGCGCACGCCATCCGGTGTGGCCGCGACCTGGTTCACGTATTTCACGCGTTCGCGTGTGGCGCGAAAGTTCTCGCCCGCATGGAGGGCGGACGTCGGTAGTCGCAAGTAGCCCTCAAAGTCAGAGAAGGCCAGGGCGATGGGCTCCTCAGAGCCACAAAGAATCATCCACCGTGGCGACCCAGGATCGGGGCCGTAGCCGAGGATCGATGACAAGCTGAACACCGGGACGATGCCGCCGCGGATGCCTGCCAGACCAAGCAAGTCAGGCGTGACAGCAGCGACCGAAACGACTCTACGTCCTGTGACAATCCTGGCGATATCGAAAAGACGAATGGCATAGGCATCGCCCGCCAAGCGAATCGTGAGCAGGTCTTCGACTTCCGGCGACGCCAGCGATGATGGCAAGGCGAACGTGCGGTCAAAGGCCTGTCGCAGCTGGGCCGCCTTGTTGCCTTGGATACTGTCGTTGGGTAGCTGGTTCATCCTTCACCTCCTGCGGCACGCAACTGGGTACGGCAGAGTTGCAGAAGCGCCTCCCGCGAGAAGCCCCCGCCGAACAGCAGAATGCGGGAGGCATCCTCACTGGCGAGAAGGATCAGCGCCTGCCCCAGTTCACGTTGCGCGGTGTCGGCGTCGCCCGAGCGCTTGGCCAGGATTCCCAAGTGCAGGTGGGGTATGGCAAAACCGGGGTCGAGATAGATGGCGGTGAGTCCGTGCTCGATGGCGCCGTTCGCGTCGCCGTCATGTTCGCAGCGCAGGGCCATGAGGTAGTGGGCGCCTGCATTGAGTTCGTCAAGAGCGAGCAGACGGCGGCAGACTTCTTCGGACTCGTTGAGCCTGCCGTGGTTCGTGAGCAGGACAGCGCGCAGGAGCAACGCGTCGGGGTCCTCGTGAGAATCTACAGGTAACGAGCCGATGAGTTCCAGCGCATCCGCAAAGCGTTCCTGCCTCACGGCCTCAAGCACCAGACTCAGATCCCATGCACGCGGGGGCGCCGTCACGGCGGGTTGACTCCCCGGCTGGGCGTGCGTGACCGGTGGCGCGGCCTGGTCCGGAGAACGTGTTCGGGCATCGGCCAACATGGCGATTCGCGTCGCGGCATGTTGAATGACATCGACCCAGTACGCCGTCGATTCGACGACCGAGGGCAGCAAATCTTCCGCGGGCTCCCCCGGGGGGGCGGCCCAAGTTGCTGTCGCGGCAGCGCCGCTGGCGTCACGCTGCTGGTAGTAGAACGTGTCATGCGTATGGCAAAGGTGGAACTCGGGCGTGATGCCCCGCAGTGTTTCCGCGTGACCGAGGAACAAAAATCCGCGCGGAAGCAGCGCATGGCTGATGCGGCGCACGACGCCACGGGCTGTTTCGGGCGTGAAGTACATCAACACATTGCGGCAAAAGACCACGTCGCAGGCGAGCGACTCCCAGAACAGCGGGTCTTCATCGACGAGGTTACGCTCCTCGAAGCTCACCATCTTTTGGATTTCAGTCGACAGAACGAAGTCCGCACCATCTGCCCGAAAATAGCGGCGCCTGACGTCCTCCGATGTCGCCCGCAGCGACCATTCGGAGTAGCGGGCCTGGGTTGCCTTGGCGAGGATCGCCGGGTTGATGTCAATGCCAATGATCTTCACATCCCAGTCGTCGAGATCGGGCAACGCCTCGCGCACCATGATGGCCAATGAATACGGCTCATCACCCGAGGAACATCCGGCCGAGAGGATGCGAAGTTGCTTCGCCTGGGCCTTGGCGCGAATTCGCTCGGGAAGAATCGTCTCGGCAAGCGCCCGGAAGTTGTCGGTATTGCGGAAAAAGAACGTTTCGTTGACTGTGAGCTCCTCGGCAAGCGACCGCCACTCAGCAGATCCCTTGGGTGAAGCATTCAGATGACCAAGGTAGGCCGAGTAGGACTCGAAGCGGGCACGGCCCACGGACTGCATCCGTTGCCGTATGACATCAGCCAGGTAGTCGAGCTTTCCATCCTCGTAATGCAGCCCGAGATGACGGGTAACAATAGTCCGGAACTGCTCGATATCGGTTCGACCGAGAACCGGCGTCATGGCGCAGCCTCCGCCGTTGCGAGGGTCGTCCAAACTTCATCGGGAACGATGCGCGCAGCACGCAGCACAAGCAAAAGTTGCGCGTCGCGGGTGCCAAACGACTCAATGAGGTCGGCGCTGACATCTCGCAGCAGAGGCGGCAACTCACCGGCCTGCGCCGAATCCAGATTCCTCAAGCCGACAACGCTATCCACGCCGATGGCCACTCGCCGATCATCCAGTTTCAGGGTCACAAAGCGGCCATAGCTTGGGCTGTTTTCGCTGTTCTCCAATAGCGCTTTGAGGTCGACGACGGGCGTCGGCGTGCCACGGATGACGGACACACCACGGACAAAAACTGGCGTCCCGGCAACGGGAGCGATCGGGAGCGGGCGCATTGTCTCCGCCACATGGTGCAGTGGGAAGGCGCACGTACGTGCGCCGGCCATGACCATAAGCATTGGGCTGCTTTCTGCGGCGCGGACGGTCATGATTCTCTGCACGACGCCCTTGGCATCGGTGGCAATGATGGGGAGGTTGGCGCTGTTGAAGATCGCGTTTTGCAATCCCCCGCTGTCAGCGGCACCTTCTGGCGCGAGGCATCTGCCTTGCCTAAGCCCCCGTTCAGCAACGCGCCATCTGGTCTTTTTAGCATGTCTTACTTTTTCATAATTCGGCAAGAAACGTGTCTGATTTTTCGGCGGAACCGAAAAAAGCAGTGTCGGAATCAGGAAAAACCGCGTCTATGCGGTCTCATCGACACAATGTGGCCGCAGATTGGTCGCGCGTATGTGCGCCAGCACACAGAGCGATTCCTATTGTGGTTCTCGACTCGCATTCGAAACCCGGTCGACACTTGTAATGCGCGGCTTTGCCGACCCGGAGTATTTGCAAAACCGCCCGTAGATCCGGGCGGTATGCGGCGTCCTTGAGCGGGTATTGGCAGGAAAATTCAGGAGCCGATTGCACAGGCGGAATGACTGCTTCTGATTAAACTCATGGTCTATCTACATAGTTTTCTTCGGAGTTTTGAACATGCATATCGATACAGTGGGCATCATTGGCGCAGGCACCATGGGCAATGGCATTGCACAGGCTTGTGCGGTTTCGGGCATCAACGTGGTGATGGTGGACATCTCGGACGCTGCCGTCGCCAAGGGCCTGGCCACCGTGGCCACCAGCCTGGAACGCCTGATCAAAAAGGAAAAGCTCACTGCCACTGAGCGTGATGCTGCTTTGGCCCGCATCAAAACCAGCACCAGTTACGAAGACCTAAAGCCCGCGCAGCTGGTGGTCGAAGCGGCCACCGAAAACTACGACCTCAAGGTCAGGATCGTCAAGCAGATTGACGCCATCGTCGGCCCCGAGGTGATCATCGCCTCCAACACGTCGTCCATCTCCATCACCAAACTGGCCGCTGTGACCAGCCGTGCGGACCGCTTTATCGGCATGCACTTCTTCAACCCCGTGCCCATGATGGCCTTGGTGGAAATCATCCGCGGCCTGCAAACCAGCGATGCCACCCACGATGCGGTGCACACCATGGCCAAGGCCCTGGGCAAGACGCCCATTACCGTCAAGAACGCCCCGGGCTTTGTGGTCAACCGCATTCTGGTGCCCATGATCAACGAAGCCTTTTTTGTGCTGTCCGAAGGTCTGGCCAGTGCCGAAGACATTGACGCCGGCATGAAGCTGGGTTGCAACCAACCGATTGGCCCATTGGCCCTGGCCGACATGGTGGGTCTGGATGTGTGCCTGGCGGTGATGGACGTCTACCTGAGCGAGTTTGGCGATAGCAAATACCGTGCGTGCCCGCTGCTGAAGGAAATGGTGGCCGCTGGTCGTCTGGGTCGCAAGACAGGGCAGGGCGTCTACCAGTACAACGCTTGACTGCGGCACGGCGTTTAGCAAACCTGCTGCCACTGCTCGCCGTTCTGGGCTCCGTCACGGCGCTCGGTATCGGCACCTCGTTC
>CAIQYP010000228.1 GCA_903876045.1 uncultured beta proteobacterium
ATCCGCGCCGCGATGCGAGCCGGTGCCTGTGAGCCTGGGCAAGCTTCCTGTGGCGCGTATTCGAACCCGCTGAGTTCAGGCTGCTTGCAGCATGCCCCGGGTTTCAATAAAGCGGACGATATCGGCCACGCCACTCAGTGTCTTCAGGTTGGTCATCACAAAGGGCTTCAGGCCTTTGGGCGTGGTGCGCATGCGGATGGTGTCGGCTTCCATCACATCCAGATTGGCGCCCACATGCGGGGCCAGGTCGATTTTGTTAATCACAAACAGGTCGCTCTTGGTGATGCCGGGGCCGCCCTTGCGCGGAATCTTTTCACCGGCGGCCACATCAATCACATAGATGGTCAGGTCGCTCAGCTCAGGGCTGAAAGTGGCGGCTAAATTGTCGCCGCCGCTCTCAATAAATACGATGTCGGCGTTGGGGAATTCGACCAGCATGCGGTCAATGGCTTCGAGGTTGATGGAGCAATCTTCGCGGATGGCGGTGTGCGGGCAGCCGCCGGTTTCCACACCCATGATGCGCTCGGCCGGCAGGGCGCCGCTGATGGTCAGCAGGCGTTGGTCTTCCTTGGTGTAGATGTCGTTGGTGATGGCCACCAGGTCGTATTGCTCGCGCATGGTTTTGCACAGCATTTCCAGCAGCGTGGTCTTGCCGGAGCCGACCGGGCCGCCTATGCCCACGCGCAGGGGCGGCAGCTTCCGGGTGCGGTTGGCGATGTGGTGCAGGGCGGAGGACGCGGATGAAGACATGACGATTTATTTCCTAGGATCGAAACAGACGGGAATACTGAACTTCATGCTGGCTGCTCAGGATGGCCAGCATCGGAGAAAAGGCTTGGCGCGAGCCATCGTTCAGGGCCAGTGCGTGGTCGACGGCGGCGGGGATTTCGGCGGTGATGGCAGACAGAATGCGCTGCCCGCTGCTTTGGCCCAAGGGCACGGATTTGATGGCCGCTTGCACCATGTTTTCGGCCCAGCCGAAGGCGTAGGCGAGCAGGCAATCACGCACCGTGGCCTGAGTGGCAGAGGCGGCCAGAGCGAAGGCCATGGGGTAGCTCGCATCCATGGCGGCCAGGGTGGCAATTTGGGCTGGAGTCGCGGTGGTGTGGTTGCGCAACCATTCCAACAGGCTGCGGCCCATTTGCTCGGTCTGGGCGCGCAACTCGCTGCTCTCGCGGGTCTGCAGCACCCAGGCGTTGAGCACGGCGATGCGGGCGTGGTCATTGGCGCGCCAGGCGGGAATGGCTTGCGCTACGGCAGACAAGTCGGAGCGCGACAGGCTTAAATGCAACTGGTCCACCAACCAGTCGGCGGCATCAGCCTCGGTCGCCACGCGGCCCGAATCTACCGCCGCTTCCAGCACTTCCGAATAAGAAAAACCACCGATGGGCAGGGCCGGTGAGGCCAGCCACATCAGCTGCATGAAAGACATGTCGTGCAACGGCTGAGCCTCAGTGTTTGTGGTCGTGGTCGTGGTCGTGACCACAATCCGGGCCGTGCTGGTGACGGGGGTCGTCGTGGTCATGCGCGTGGTTGTCGTGGTCGTGACCTGGCGCATGGGTATGCCCGTGGCCATGCCCATGAGCCTCCAGCGCGTGTTGCTCATGGCCATGGTGCGCGTGTGCCCCTTGGGTGTGCCCGCCGGTTGCGTAGGCACCGTTCTCGGGTTCAAACGGCTCGTCCACTTCGTTCACGATCAGGTGCATGGCGCGCAGCATGTCTGCCAGCACATGGTCGGGCTCGATCTGCAAGAAGTCGGGCGTCAGTTCGATCGGCACGTGGCGGTTGCCCAGGTGATAGGCGGCGCGTATCAAGTCAAACGGTGTGCCATGTTTCTGGCAATGCGTGATGCGCAACACATGCTGCGGTGCAGCCCACACTTTGACCAATGAGCCGTCTTCTGCCACCAGCACGTCGCCGCCGCGCAGCACCGTGCCACGCTGCAGAAATACGCCAATGCTGCGCCCGGCCGAGTCGGTGGCTTCAAACCTGCTTTTCTGTCGCAAGTCCCAGTCCAGTTCGATGGTGCTTGCCCGCTTCAGCATGGCCGCAGCCAGGCCCTTGCCTTGGGGGATGAGTTTGGATGCTTGAATCATGAAAGTCCTTGTTGTCCAACACAGTTAACAGGCCGCATCGCCACGTTGCAACCTACAGCGCTGCCTGTCGCGGCAGTATGCCTTGGTCGGATTTTCAGAACAAGAAATAGCGCTGCGCCAGCGGCAGACTGGTCGCCGGTTCGCAGGTGAGCAACTGGCCATCGGCGCGCACGGCGTAGGTCTGCGCGTCGATCTCCATGGTTGGCAGATAGCTGTTGTGAATCATGTGCTGCTTGCGCACGCCACGGATATTTTTCACTGCGCTCAAGCTCTTGTTCAGGCCGAAGCGGTCCTTGATGCCGGCGTTCAATCCCGCCTGCGAAACAAAGGTCAGCGAGCCGCGTGTAAGCGCGCCGCCATAGGCGCCAAACATGGGGCGGTAGTGCACTGGCTGCGGTGTGGGTATCGATGCATTGGGGTCGCCCATCGCAGCAAAGGCGATAAAGCCGCCCTTCAAAATCAACGCCGGTTTCACGCCGAAGAAAGCGGGTTTATAGACCACCAGATCGGCCCACTTGCCGACCTCGATGCTGCCCACTTCGTGGCTGATGCCGTGCGCAATCGCCGGGTTGATGGTGTACTTTGCGATGTAGCGCTTGACGCGGAAATTGTCGCTGCGGGCGGTGTCTTCGCCTACCCCGTGGCCGGTCGGCTGCGGGTTCGGCAACCAGCCACGTTGCGCCTTCATCTTGTGCGCGGTCTGCCAGGTGCGGATGATGACCTCGCCCACGCGGCCCATGGCCTGGCTGTCGCTGCTCATCATGCTGATGGCGCCCAAGTCATGCAGGATGTCTTCGGCGGCAATGGTTTCCTTGCGAATGCGGCTCTCGGCAAAGGCCAGGTCCTCGGCAATGCCCGCGTCCAGATGGTGGCAGACCATCAGCATGTCCACATGCTCGTCCAGCGTGTTCACCGTGTAGGGCATGGTCGGGTTGGTGGAGCTGGGCAAAAAGTTGGCCTGCCCCACCACCTTCAAAATGTCAGGTGCG
>CAIQYP010000229.1 GCA_903876045.1 uncultured beta proteobacterium
AGTTGCTCAAGCTGCCTGGCTTTTAAGGCGGAGATGTCATTGGTCAGAAGAATGCTGCCGTACATGCCGAGCAATTGAACAAAGCCTCCAGGCAGTGAAATGATTTTCACACCGCATTCAGCGAGGCGCTTGGATATGTCTAGTGCAAGATTTTTGGTGACCATATTGCTCTTCGGTTGTGCTGTCTATTGCCGCAGTATTCAGGGAATCTGTGACCGTTTGATGGCGACGGTTGCTCAGGTGGTCCGCTGCGATCATTTCCAGAAGGCAAGACGTTCGGCGTGGGTACTTTTAGGGGCGCTCCTATGCCTTGGCGCGAATTCGGATAAATGCACGAAACTAGGGAAAACCCTATACTAAGTTATGCACACCAAAAACCCCACTGCCCCACTGCTGCCTGCGGCGCAAACGTATGCACCGTCGGGTGCATGGAGCACACTGACCCGTTGGTGGCGTGCGCGGGCGCCCCTGGCGCCAGTAAATCGTTGCTTGAATTTGGCACTTCAGGGTGGCGGCGCCCATGGCGCATTTACCTGGGGCGTGCTGGACGCGCTGCTGGAAGAACCGTCCATCAATTTTGAAGCCTTGAGCGGCAGTAGCGCCGGCGCTGTGAATGCGGTGGTGATGACGCAGGGTTGGATACGAGGAGGTCGTGCCGGTGCGCGTGCGGCACTAAGAGACTTCTGGCTGGAGGTCGGGCAGCAAATACCATGGCCCATGGTCACGCAAGGACAGGGTGACTCCATGAACCTGACGGCCGCGACCCGCGTGTTGGCGCAGTGGATGGGATTGTTTTCGCCGGCCCATCTCAACCCCCTCGGCTTTAACCCCCTGCGCGATATGCTCGCCAAACACATTGATTTCGAGAGTATCCGCCGCAGCAGTCCGTTTCTTCTTTACGTGGGTGCCACCCATGTCAACACCGGCAAGTTACGCCTGTTTCGCGAGCATGAACTAGAGTTGAACATGCTGTTGGCCTCGGCCTGTCTGCCTCGCGTTCACCACACAGTAGCCATCGATGGAGAGCAATACTGGGATGGTGGCTATAGCGCCAATCCTGCGCTGTTTCCATTGCTGCATGGCACGCGTTCTCATGACATTTTGCTAATCTTGCTAGCGCCTCACCTGCAAGACGATGTGGGCCTGAGCATGGACGCGATTGCATCGCGGATTCAGGATCTTGGCTTCACGACACATCTCATGCGCGAGATGCAACTGCTCGCGCAAGCAGCAAGCGGGAAAAGTCGTAGTAATGTAAATCAGGCGCGATTCCACATGATAGATGCGGGAAATCTGGAAGTCATGCGTCGCAACGAAACCAAAATGTTGGCCTATGCGCCCTTTTTAGAAATGCTCAGGGACTATGGCCGTGAGCGAGCGCAGCATTGGTTGGCCGAGAACCTGCATTGCGTTGGCAGACGAAACACACTGGACTGGTCGCATTGGATGGAAACGGGGGCCACTTCAGATCCAAGGCGTCAGGCCATTCTGAATCGTTGACAAAGGCCATCTGCCGTTGCCAGCCTTGCGTCATTCGTCATTCGTCATTCCATCCCATAACGATAAATACAATATGTCTCGTTTTGATGACAAAACAAATGAAAGACACCTCCCTATTTGGATGGGCCGTATGCAAATGGCGAAGTTGTCATAAATTCAAGATCACGATCGGCTTACAACAGCCGCAGATTCCGTTCTGGTAATTCGACTGTCACAAACGCTTAATTGTTTGCAGTTATCGTCGATGCACATCCTTTGATGGAAGTTGCCAGACATGCGTCAGGAAAGGGTGATCATCTGAAAATTTGACTTCAGGTCTAAAGAATCGGTGAAGACCTATCAAAGACACGCCGACAGAATTGATCACAACTACCATGTACAGCAATAACGAACGACTAATTGTTTTTGATGCCGATGGCACAACCATTGATGCCTATCCCGTCATTGTTGAAACATTTACAAGGCACGGCATGGAACTAGGAGACCTTGAGCGCTTCCAAAAGCGGCACAAAATATTCAAATATTTGGGTGGAATCAAGGATTTTCCAATCAACTTAAGTAAGCAGTTAGGCAAGCAAAGTCGCAAAAATATTCTGTCGACGCTAACCGAGGTATACCGCAATGAGGCAAAACTCTTTCCCGGTATGGCCGCCCTGATCCGTACACTCATTGCGACACCTGGCATTCGGGTCGGTCTGGTCACCCGCAACATTACCAACGAGCCCATCTTGACGATTCGCAAGGTGTTGTCTCGGCACGATATTGATCTCAATGCGTTTGACTACGCGGTCCACGTTCCCTTAGGAGAGGAAAAAACTAGCGCTCTCATATCGGCCAGAAAGATCTTCAATATAAATCCAGCGCGTTCCTATGCCTGTGGAGATGAGCATGCGGACTTCAGCTCTGCCATTTCGGCTGGTATGCATCCATTTATTGGGTCGTATGGTTTTGAAGACTTCACCCGGCTGACCAAAAAATTCAAGGTACCAGAAGACATAATTTCACAAACC
>CAIQYP010000230.1 GCA_903876045.1 uncultured beta proteobacterium
AGACGCGGGAGGAAAACACAGGAGCCGATGTAAACACCGCCAGCACGCGGATAAAGGGCCAAAAAATCGGCGATATCCAGGCGGCAAGTTGCGCCTCGGACAGCGTAATCACGAAGCTATTGATCCCGCTTTAGACCACGGAGCCGGGGATGGCTTCCATGGTGCGGCGGATGTACTCCACCAGCATGGTCAGCATCCAGGGGCCAGCGATGGCAAACACGGCAATCACAGCAATCAGCTTGGGCACAAAGGCCAAAGTCGCTTCATGGATTTGCGTGACGGCCTGAAAAAGGCTCACCAGCAAACCCACCACAAGCGCCGCACCCAGAACCGGTGAAGACACCATCAGCAACATCAGCAAGGCCTCCTGGCCCATGGTCAACACCATTTGAGAATTCATGGTCAGCGCCTTTCTAGGTCACAAAGCTTGCAGCCAGAGAGCCCACCAGCAGATTCCAGCCATCCGCCAGCACAAACAACATCAGCTTGAATGGCAAGGCCACCAGCACGGGTGACAGCATCATCATGCCCAGCGACATCAGCACGCTGGCCACCACGATGTCGATCACCAGAAACGGAATAAAAATCATGAAGCCAATCTGAAACGCCGACTTCAACTCGCTGATAACAAACGCCGGCACCAGCACACGCATGGGCGCGGCATCGACCTTGGTGTCGACCGGCAATTTGGCCAGCTTGACGAACAATGCGAAGTCACTTTGACGGGTCTGCTTGGACATGAAGCTGCGCATGGGCCCCTCGGCCTTGCTCAGGGCCACATCGAACGGAATGCTATTGTTGGTGTAGGGCACATAGGCCTCCTCGTACACCTTGTCCAACGTCGGCCCCATCACAAAGAACGTCAGAAACAGCGACAAACCCACGATGACCTGATTTGGCGGTGAAGACTGTGTGCCCAGCGCCTGGCGCAACAGGGACAACACTATGACGATACGGGTAAAGCCCGTCATCATCAGCAACACCGCTGGCAGGAAGGACAGCGCCGTAAAAAACAGCAAGGTCTGAATGGGCACAGAGTAGTTGGTGCCGCCCTGCCCGCTACCAATGATCAACGGCAATTGCCCCTGTGTTTGGGCATGTGCCAAACCCTGCAGGCTCGCTGCCAACAGTACCAAGGCGATTTTCCCCAGGAGGGTCCAAGGTTTCAAACGCGCCATGGAGGACTGACTGTTACTCATGTTTAACCAAATCCACGGCACCCACAGCGGCCGGCGTAACAGCGCTGGCAAGCTCAGCCGGCATGGTGTGCAGACACTGGATGGATTGCTGCGTCACACCCAACACAAGCCAAACGCGGGCATTTTGCGGACCGACTTCCACCGTGACCACCTTTTGCTGCGGGCCTAAAGCCAGCGCTGACACCAAACGCGTCGGGCCGCCGGGACTTGCAGTATTCAGGCCATAGTGCTTTTTAATACGCTCAATCAAAAACGGCAGGCTCACCAAAACGCACAGAAACAGGCCGATCAGAATCAGAGACTGCGTCATTCAAATCACGAGATCAGTTTTTGCTGACGCGGCGCAGCCGCTCACTGGGCGTGACCACATCCGTCAAGCGGATACCAAACTTATCGTTCACCACAACCACTTCGCCCTGAGCGATCAGATAGCCGTTAACGAGTACGTCCATGGGCTCACCGGCCAGCGCGTCCAGTTCAACCACCGAGCCTTGACCCAGTTGCAGGATGTGTTTGATAGGCACCTTGGTGCGTCCCAGTTCAACCGAAAGTTGTACCGGAATGTCCAGCACCATATTGATGTCCTGCGCCGAACCGTCGGAACTACTGCCGGAAGAAAATGGTCGTGGCGACTCGCCCGAGAGCACGGTGCCGTTCTGCGCGTCTCCGTCCGCGTCACCAGACTTTTGCTCCAATAGGGCTTCCGCCCAGTCGGCCATGCCGTCATCGGCAGCTGCTTCGCCGGGTATGTCTTCAGTGGCCATTTCTATCCCCTAACCAGTTATGGTCGTTACCGCGTAAAGCCTTCTCTATGCGAATTGCATATTTGGCATTGTGTGTGCCGTAGTTGCACTCGAATATTGGAACACCATCCACGGTGGCCTGGATACGCGATTCACGCTCCAACTCAATAAAGTCGCCTTTCTTTAAGGAAAGTAGCCGCTCCACGGTGGCATCCGCTGTAGCCAGATGGGCCACCAGCGTCACTTCAGCCGCCTGGATTTCGCGCGTGAGCACGTTGACCCAACGTTTATCCACCTCCACCGAGTCGCCCTGGGTGCTGGAGTACAGCACGTCACGAATCGGCTCCAATGTCGAATACGGGAAGCAAAAGTGGATGGAGCCTGCAATGTCACCAATTTCCAGTTGAAAAGAGGTCGAAATCACAATCTCACTGGGCGTAGCAATGGTCACAAACTGGGGCTGCATCTCCGAGCGCTGGTAATCCAGCTCCAGCGGATAAATACCCTTCCAGGCCTTTTTGTACTCTTCGGTAATCACGTTCACCAGGCGATTGATCACGCGCTGCTCAGTGGCAGAAAAGTCGCGCCCTTCAATGCGGGTCTGAAACTTGCCAATGCCGCCGAACAAGGTGTCAATCACCCCGAATACCAGGCTGGGCTCGCACACAATCATGCCGCTGCCGCGCAAGGGGCGAATCGCCACAATATTGAAGTTGGTCGGCACGGCCAGTTCACGCAAGAAGGCGCTATAGCGCTGCACCGACACCGGTCCGACCGAAATCTCAGGACTGCGCCGGATGAAATTGAACAGCCCCTGGCGCAGGTTGCGGGCAAAGCGTTCGTTAACAATCTCCATGGTGGGCATGCGCCCACGCACAATGCGCTCCTGGCTGGAGATGTTGTAAAGACGTACCTCGCCTTGCTCGGCCGCTTCCTCTACCGTTTTCTGGCTCTCACCCGTCACGCCTTCCAGCAGCGCATCTACTTCTTCCTGGGAGAGAAACGACTCACTCATGGTGCACGCTCTTACTGAACAATAAAGCTGGAGAACAACACGCCGGTCACAGGCATATCGGCGTGTGCAGCTGCTTTCTCTTTCTTCTTCTTGGTGCCATCTGCCGCGCCATGCGCGTCAGCCTCGCCCCCGCCAAAAGGCAACACGGCTTCACGCAAAATTTCTTTGGCCAGAGTTTCTTTCCCTTCGGCGGTCAGCAACTCGGTGGCGGTCTTTTGCGAAATCAACATCAGCACGCCACTGCGTATGGTGGGCAAGAAAGCCTTGACCTGGTCTGAGGCATGGGCGTCTGTCACCACCAGGGTCACGCCGATTTGAGCCACGCGGTCGCCGCCCGGATCAGCCAGGTTGATCACCATGTTGTCCATCGGCAAATAGGCCGGGGGAACTGGGTGCCCGTCTTTGGTAACGGCCTTGGCAGGCTCTTCACCGCCATCCTCAGCGGCAGCGGCAGCGCGTTGCTTGCTGATATACCAGTACGCACCACCACCGGCCAGGGCCAGCACAGCCACGGCGGCGCCGATGATCATCAGCAGTTTCTTGCTCTTTTTTGCCGGAGGCTTTGCATCGCCTTCGGCCGCTTCAGGTGCAGTAGCCACTGTATTTCCTCACGAACGGTATTTATCTGATTATTGACCCGGACTTTGGTATCAAAGCACCAATTAAGCCGGGTTTTTCACAGCCTATCCTGATTTTTGCCTTATTCGTCCCCGCTAAACAAAAAGATCGACCGAACGCCCCGCCACGGACCCCACGCGGCGACCGATATCCTGGGCCGGCGCGGTGGTCACCTGCAGGGGTGCGATCACGCCCTGACGGGCTGCTTGCCGGGCACGGCGCTCGGCGCCGGATGAATCGCCACTGCCCGAAGTGCCTACCGAAACGCCGGTCAGAACCATCCCTTCACGCTGCAACATGTCCTTCAAGTGGGCGCTGGCCCCCTCCAGCACGCCGCGGGTTGCGGCTTCGTCGGTGCGGAAGGTGATTTGCGCTTCCTTGCCTTGCACACTAATGCTGACCTCCACGGGCGACTGTCCGAGGCCATCGAGTTTGAGCTCGGCGTTTTGCACGTTCTGCGATACCCAATAGGTGACCTGCTCGGCCACTTGCATCTCAGGCGATGTGATCGGTGCTGCCGCGCCCGACTGGGAGTGGTCTGGCGCGCTGACGCCAAAGGCAGTGCCGCTATAGCCAGGCTCTGCATTTTTGAAAGCGAAAGCAGCACGCTCGCCAGTGGATTTTTCTGCCTTGACCAGAAGCGGGGCAAAAACCGGTTCCATGGCTTTGGTCGCTGGAGGCGCCTTGGACTGATCTAAAGCCGCCATCCACTTTGGAGCCTCTGATTTTTCACTGGAGGTTGCAGTTGTACTGCTGGCCAAAGCGGTGTCGGCTGCGGCCAACTGTGAGTCCTTGGCTGATTTGGCATGACCCGCCGCGTGCTGCAAGCCTTGTGTTGCCGATTCGCCGCTGGTTTGGAGTTGCGCCTGCTCCGCAGTCGCGGTGGCAGCGTTTCCGGTTGAGGCCTGGATCGGCGCAGGTCCGGGCCGCTTGGTGGAGGCATCAGGTACCTGGGACGCATCACTGGGCATGGACGGCTGCAAAGGCTGCAACGGCTGCGAAAACTGCAATGTACTGGGGTCAGGTTTGGCGAGCAAAGTTGATCCATCGGCGGGAGCGTCCGTTGTGACGGCCGACATTGCCGATGCGGCAGATGTTGCCGTTGCCAAGGACGCCGCGGTCGCGGTCACCGTCGCAATGGCGGCCATTGAAGCTGCAGCTACCGCAGCAGAGGTGGTGGTCGCAGGCGCAGCGGCTAATTGAGTTTGTGCGGCGGCAATCTGTGGATTTTGTTGCAGCAACGTAGCGGCATCCACAAATGAATTTTGAGGAGTCGTGCTATCCGGAGCAGTGGTCTGAGCGGTCGCTGCATCTGTTGCTGGCGCATCGGTGGTCACTGCGGCAGGCGCATCACCCAATGCTCCCAAAATTGCCATAAAGCCGCCGCCTTGTGGGTCGGTCTCGGCTGATTTGGCTTTGCCGCCCTGGCTATCGGCACGGGCCGTCTTGTGGGGACTGACTGCAGCTGGGGATGTTTCAATGGTCATGTCGTTTCTTCCGTAATCTGCATGGCGCCGCCTCGCGCGTGGCGCATGGCGGCAAATTCGTCGGTGATGAGTTGCTCGCGTCTTTGTTGCACCACATTCAGCGCAAGGTGGCGACTTTTCAATACTTGCTTCAGTCCAGCCAGACGGTATTCGGCCTGCAACAGGCTCTGGTGTGCCTGGCCAAGTTGCTGCTCCAAATTGCTGATGACCCCGTGCTGCATAGTCACCGCGTTTTGCAACCGGTCCATAAACTGGTAGTGGTGCTTGATCAGTTCCACCGAAAGGTCAACCGCATGGCCACCAACCCAGCGGGCATCGGTGTCGTTCGAGTAATTTTGCAACTGCGACAGCTGACCGTGGGCATATTGCAGGGTGCGTTGGGCCTGCGCATGTTTGCGCGCCTGCGCATCGCGCTGTTGCGTAGCCTGCTCGATGGCCAGTTCCAGGGCTCTGAATTTAGGCATGCTGCGCTTTCATGGCTCAGGCCAGTGTGGCATTGCAAGCCTGGGCCATGTGGTTCACCACGCTGGCCATAGGGGATGATTCAAACATGTCCTGCTGCAGGAATTGGCTCATGCCTTCATGCAAGGCAATGGCTTCGTCCAACGCCGGGTCAGAGCCTTGGGCGTAGGCACCAATCTGCACCAAATCGCGACCTTTTTCGTACTTGGAATACACCGCACGGAAGCGCCGGGCCAACTCGAAGTGCTCCCGGCTCACCACGTTGTGCATCACGCGCGAGGCCGACTGTTCAATGTCGATGGCCGGGTAGTGGCCGGACTCGGCCAGGCTTCGCGACAGCACAATGTGGCCGTCCAGAATGGCGCGCGCCGCATCAGCAATTGGATCCTGCTGGTCATCGCCTTCTGACAGCACGGTATAAAAAGCGGTGATAGAGCCGACTCCGTTCAGCCCGTTGCCACTGCGCTCCACCAGCATGGGCAGCTTGGCAAAGCAGGATGGCGGGTAGCCCTTGGTGGCGGGGGGTTCGCCAATGGCCAGGGCGATTTCGCGTTGGGCCATGGCATAGCGGGTGAGCGAGTCCATCAGCAGCAGCACATGCTTGCCCTGATCCCGGAAACTCTCGGCAATAGCCGTGGCGTAATTCGCACCCTGCATGCGTAACAGCGGCGGTGCATCGGCAGGTGCTGCCACCACGACCGAACGCGCGCGCCCTTCGGCACCCAGAATGTCTTCGATAAATTCTTTGACCTCGCGGCCCCGTTCGCCAATCAAACCCACCACGATCACATCAGCCTGGGTGTAGCGGGCCATCATCCCCAGCAACACACTCTTACCGACGCCCGATCCACTGAACAGGCCGATGCGCTGGCCGCGTCCGACCGTAAGCAATGCGTTGATGGCGCGCACGCCTGTGTCCAGACTTTGGCGCACCGGATCACGGTCCATGGCGTTAATGGGTTTGCGTTCCAGCGGCTTGGCTGCGACGTTCGGAATCGGCCCCTTGCGGTCCAGCGGCTTGCCTTGTGAATCGACGACGCGCCCCAAAAGGCCATCGCCCAAAGGCAGGCGCAGCATGCCGGTGTCTGACGCAAAATCGGCCGCTGTGGCGCCATGCAAACGCGGCACCGGCACATAGTGGGCCGCGGGCGACACACTGGCGCCACTGCTAAGTCCATACACATCACCGGCCGGCATCAAAAAGGCACGGTCATTTGCAAACCCCACCACCTCGGCCAATACCGGCTCGCGGGTGCGGGATGTAACCACGCATTGCGAGCCCACCGGCGCGCGCAGGCCGCTGGCCTCCAGCACTAAACCGGCCAAGCGCGTCAGGGTGCCACGCACTTCCAGTGCGGAGCCACGCTCCACACGATTTTGCGAACGCTGAAAGAAGTCCAGCCACTGGCCCTCAGTGCCATCCACCGCATCGGCGACTTCCAAATCCGGCGATGGTTCCAGCGTTTCAGCTGACATCATTTTCCTGCTCCCAGCTGGATTCCAGGCCCAGACTGGCCACGGCTTTGTGCCAGCGCCGCTCCACGGTACCGTCAATTACCGTGCCAGCGGCTTCCACCAGACAGCCACCTGCGGTGATGCTGGCATCAGGCACCAGGTTGAGTTGCAAGTTGGGAAATTCGCGCGCCAAGTCTTCGGCAAATACATCCAGATCTACCGGGTGCATGCGCACAGCGGCCATCTTGCAGTCCACGCTCAGCAGGCCAAGCGCCTCGCGCACCACGGGTTGCAAAGCGTTGGGATTGACCGTGAGCTCGCGTCGCAAGACCTGGCGTGCCAGCTCGCAGGCCAGCTCCAAAACGCCCTTGGCCATGGCCTGCTGCGACTGCTGCACCTGCTCCTGTGCCGACTTGAACAGGTCGAGCATGTGGTGAGCCGCTTCCTGACCCTGCGTATCAATATATTGTTGGATCAGGCGTTGGCCTTCCAGCGTCGCGTGGGCATGGCCCTGGGCGTAACCTTCTTCAAAGCCGGCCTGGTGCGCGGCGCTATCGCGGGCGCGGTCTTCGGCCTCGGCCTGCGCCTTTACCTTGGCGGCAAATCGCAAGGCGGCCTGGTCAACCGGGTCAAAAGTCCAGTTGCTGGCATCGCCAATTTTCTCGGACGGAATGAAGGACGAGTGCGCGCGGGACATCAGACCATGGCGTCGTCGCCACCTCCGCCGCCGATAACAATCTGGCCCTCGTCCGCCAGGCGACGCACGGTCTTGAGAATCTCCTTCTGCTGGGCTTCCACTTCGGACAAGCGCATGGGGCCGCGCG
Source organism: uncultured beta proteobacterium (assembly GCA_903876045.1). Classification (GTDB taxonomy): domain Bacteria; phylum Pseudomonadota; class Gammaproteobacteria; order Burkholderiales; family Burkholderiaceae_C; genus Allorhodoferax. The sequence continues at coordinate 7,804 of CAIQYP010000230.1, forward strand.
ACTCCAAATCTTCTTTAAGTGTGGCGGCAGCCCGTGTCGACATATTGGCCAGGATTTTGTCCTTGAGCTCGGGTTGTGCACCCTTGAGCGCCACGATGAGGACATCGGTGGACACTTCCTTGAGCACCATCTGGATGGCCTTGTCGTCGAGCTTGATGACGTCGTCGAACACGAACATCTTGTCCATGATCTTCTGCGCCAGATCGGCATCGTGGCTGCGGATGGACTCGATCACCGTGCCCTCGATGGCAGTACCCATCAGGTTGATCATCTCGGCCGCAGTCTTCACGCCACCCAGCGAGGCCTTGCGAATCTTGTCGCCACCAGCCAGCACATTGAAGAGCACTTCGTTCAAGTCTTTCAAGGCCGTGGGCTGAATACCTTCCATAGTGGCCACGCGCAGCATGACTTCATTGCGCTGGCGCTCAGCGAGTTGCTTGAGCACGTCGGCCGCCTGGTCAAATTCCAGGTGCACCAGAATGGCGGCGACGATTTGCGGATGTTCGTTGCGCAGCAGCTCGGCCACCGACAACGGGTCCATCCATTTAAGACTCTCAATGCCGGATACGTCACCGCCCTGCAAAATCCGATCGATAAGGAGCGCCGCCTTGTCGTCACCCAGTGCCAGTTTCAGCACCGAGCGCACGTAGTCGCCCGAGTTGGAGACCAGCAGGCTGTGCGATGCGGCTACGCCATGAAACTTGTCCACCACCTCATCAACCCGCTCGCGGGTAATTTGCGAAGTCTTGGCAATGGCCTCGCCGAGCTTTTGCACTTCCTTGGGCGACAAGTGCTTGAAGACTTCCGATGCCTCGGCCTCGCCCAGAGACATCATCAGAATGGCAGCGTTTTGTAGTCCGTCTTCGTTTGACATAGTGGTAGCTCCCGCTGTTACGCGGCAGCCTCCCCATTAATCCACGACTTCACTATATTGGCTACCGCAGCCGGATTGTCGCGCGTTAGCTTGCGCGCTTCTTCCATGCGGATTTCTGAGGCAGTAGCGGCTACGGGTTCATTTTGGTTGTGTGACGACATCAGTTGAGGCCGTTCAGGCTGCTCAGACTCTAGCGCGTCCAGTTGCGACTCACGGTGCCCGACTGCCACGCGCGGACGGCTCTCGGCCAGGGTCTTCAGCGCTGGCTTGACAAAGCCAATCAACACCAAGGCGGCCAGAGCCAGCGTGCCCAGCGGCCAAGCCAAGCTTTGCGCCAGATCCACGGCGACCGGTTGACGCCATATGGGGATGTCCACCACCTCAGTCTTCTCAGCCGCGAAGGGGGCGTTCATCAAATTCACGGAGTCGCCGCGGTCTTTGTTAAAGCCCACGGCTTCGCGCACCAGAGCGGTCATCTTTTCGATCTGTGCGTCGGTTAGCGGCGTGCTGGTGACCTTGCCCTTGTCATCGGTCTTGACCATGTGGTTAATGACGACTGCCGCATTGATGCGCTTCAACACGCCTGAGGCTCCTTTGACCACTTGCACCGTCTTGTCCACCTCGTAATTGACGATAGATTCTTTCTTGCTGCTGCCGATGCCCCCCGGCTGTCCGGCGGCGGTAAGTGCTTGGGGCTGACCGTTGATGGGTGCGGAAGATGGGGCAGGCGGCTGATTGGAGGTCGCGCCCGGTATGCCGGAAGCGCCTGCGCCCGTCGTGGCATTGGTGCTCTCTACAGTTTGCTGGCTGCGCACCGCGCTGTTTGCAGGCGTGAGGTTGGGTTTGTGCGACTCGGTGGTGGACTCGGTTTGCGAGAAGTCCACTTCGGCGGTGACCTGGGCCTTGACGTTTTGCACACCCACCAAAGGCTCCAGAATATCCAGGATGCGGCGGCTGTAAAGCTGCTCCAGTTGCTGGGCATATTGCAGTTGCTCAGCATCCACATTCAGGCCGGAGCCGCTGCCGTCGTTGGGCTTGGAAAGCAACTTGCCGGTGTCATCCAGCACGCTAACTGCGGAGGCCTCCATCTCGGGCACGCTGGAGGCCACCAAATGCACAATGCCGGCCAATTGCGTCTTGTCCAGGCTACGTCCCGGGTTCAGGCTGAG
>CAIQYP010000231.1 GCA_903876045.1 uncultured beta proteobacterium
ACCGCGCAGTCACCATTGATCCTGACTACTGGGTTGCCAACATGCTTAGGGGCTGGGCCATGCAGGCCGCAGGTCGACATGATGAAGCGGTACACATGATGCGCCGCGCACTGGAGCTGAATTCGGTCAGCCACGCCGTCAATTCCATGCTGGCTCAGTATTTGATGTTTGCAGGCAACAAGACGGAAGGCCTTGAGGTTTCAGTGATGTTGGCCAAACGATTCACCACGGTGGATAACTCGCAGGCTATCGCGTCAGTTCTCGCTTCGGTGAACGGGCTTCATGACGAAGCAGTGGCATATGGCTGGAAGGCCATGGAACTGGCTCCCCACACCCCCATCATGCACACCCCACTTGCTTACGCACTGGCCTATGCCGGTCGACACGAAGAGGCGCGCAATGTGTTGGTTGCCATTGAAGCATCGAGTTTGCCGCAGCCTACTGCCGCGCTGGCGCCGGTTTATCTGGCTTTAGGCGAGCGCGGCAGGGCTATTGCGCTGTTGCAAGACGCCTACGAGCGCGGCGTCCCTCAGTTCGCGTCGACCCGCGATGATCCACGTTTGGCGTCTCTTCACGGTGAGCCGGCAGTGGAGCGCATCTGGTCGCATATCTGGACGCGGCAACTTGCTGCAGCCTAATTCAATGTGTGCTAAATCAGGCCTAAATGGCTTGCACCCTTGGGCAAACTAATCCAGATGCAGGGCCAGCGTTTTGCAGTTCATTTTGAGCCAACGCTGTACTGCGGATTCCAATAGGTTCACGTTTCCAGTGGAGTAAAACATTGGCAGATTTGACTGGGCGGAAGCGGGGTTCTGATTCAAGGTGCCTGGACGGAATTGATCCAACAAACGCCGGGTTTGTCGAGCCACCGGGGCGCCGCCCTCTAGAAGGTTGATCTGATTTCCAACCAGGGTCGCCAGTTCGGAGTCTACAAAAGCGTAGTGTGTGCAGCCCAGCACAAGGCAGTCCATTTCGCCCGTTGTGCCGCCAAAGTTCCCCATGGATTGGGTGTATTCGCCACACAGCGATTGGATTCGATTTGTATCGAATCGCTCAATCGCGTCAGCGAGGCCATCACAGGGCTGCAGCACAAAAGTGCCTGCACCATGCAAGCCAGCCAGCAACTTACGGAACTTTTCGCTATTCAGGGTGCCGCGTGTAGCCATCACGCCGATCACGCCGGTCTTACTCAGGGCGGCAGCCGGTTTGAGTGCTGGTTCAATGCCCACAATCGGAAGTTCTGGATACGCTGCTCGAAGCGTTTGAATGGCAGCCGCTGTGGCTGTGTTGCAGGCAACCACCAGCGCCTTGATGCCATGGCTGGTGATGAGGTAGTCTGCAATAGCGTGAGATCGCTTCAACACATGCGCGTCGTCGCGTTCACCATAGGGCGCGTGGCCGTTATCCGCCACATAAACAAAGCGCTCCAGCGGCAACTCGGCCCGCAGCGCGCGCAGCACGCTTAAGCCACCCACACCGCTGTCAAAGACACCGATGGGGCGTGTGCTGTCTGCGGCTTCGTTCAAGGGATTTAGCGTGAGGTTACCGGAATATTTTTGAACTCACCGGTGGCAATTTTCTTCTTCCACTCCTCGGGTCCGGTGATGTGGGCGCTGGTGCCGCCAGCATCCACCGCCACCGTCACCGGCATGTCGACCACGTCGAATTCATAAATGGCTTCCATGCCCAGATCGGCAAAACCCACTACCTTGGCGTGCTTGATGGCTTTGCTGACCAAGTAGGCTGCACCGCCCACGGCCATCAGGTAGGCGCTCTTGTGTTTCTTGATAGCTTCGATGGCGACCGGGCCGCGCTCGGCTTTTCCGACCATGGAAATCAGGCCGGTCTGAGCCAGCATCATTTCGGTAAAGCCATCCATGCGGGTAGCGGTGGTGGGGCCGGCAGGTCCGACAGCTTCACCGGCCACGGGATCGACCGGGCCGACGTAGTAAATGACGCGGTTGGTGAAGTCGACTGGCAGCGGATCACCCTTGGCCAGCATACCCTGGATGCGCTTGTGTGCGGCGTCACGGCCGGTCAGCATCTTGCCGTTGAGCAACAGGGTGTCGCCGGGTTTCCAGCTCGCCACTTCGTCCTTGGTGAGGGTGTTGAGGTCAACCTTTTTGCTCTTGACGTAGTCGGGCGTCCAGTTGACATTGGGCCACAGGTCCAGGCTGGGCGGGGTGAGGTAAACCGGGCCGGATCCGTCCATCACAAAGTGGGCGTGGCGTGTGGCGGCGCAGTTGGGAATCATGGCCACTGGCTTGCTGGCTGCGTGCGTGGGGTACATCTTGATCTTGATGTCCAGCACCGTGGTCAGGCCACCCAGACCTTGGGCGCCAATGCCCAGGGCGTTTACTTTTTCAAACAGTTCCA
>CAIQYP010000232.1 GCA_903876045.1 uncultured beta proteobacterium
CACGTAGTTTGGCTATAGACTTTGCCATGGTGGTTGGGCTTTCTTGGCTTTGCGGTTGTTGAAGTCAGAACCCATATTCTGTAGGGCCTGACGGCTTCAACCACCAACCTCAACCTTCAACTACGAGCGGGACATCGCCCTTGGAGACGATCTATGACTAAGACCAAAGCACAACTCAAACTTGTGGCGTTTGATGCAGCCCGATACCTTGAAGATGATGAAGCGATTGCTGAATACATGACAGCAGTGCTTGAAGCAAACGATCCAGATTTGCTTCTCCTCGCACTCAGCGATGTCGCACGAGCCAAGGGAATGGCGCAAGTTGCCAGAGACGCCGGCTTGGGTCGCGAGAGCCTTTACAAAGCTCTTGCGCCTGGAGCAAAGCCGCGATTTGAAACGGTCATGAAGGTCGCCCGCGCTCTGGGCGTCAAGTTCACTGCTCAACCAGCCTGAACGGCCAGCAACGCCGGGTTGTGCGGGAGTTGGGGTTTGAGTGATGGTTTCCTTTGTTGCACCACACGTCATGCTTTGGGCTGGCCTGGGTCCGGGCTGGCAAATATGGCTAGCTATGCAGCTTCTCTTGCAGCCAAACCTTGATGAGCGATTGGTAGGGAACGTCGCGCGCATTGGCGGCAACTTTCAGCGAGTCCAATAGGTGCTGTGGCAACCGCAACGATATCGTCTTGGTTGTCGGCTTCAGGTTCGCAAGCGTTGCCTTCTTGGCTTTTGACCAATCAAGGTGTTCGGATGAGTCATGTGACTCCCAGTATTCGCGCTCCTGTTCTTCGTTGGTGAAGCTCGGGATGGGCTTAATCGACTTTTTCATAAATGGCTCGCTCCTTTGTGTGCATATCTCTGGCGGAGATAACCCGGATTAGCTGGCCGGATTGACGCAGGGTGAAGGTGATATGCAGTGTGCGTCCCGCGTCTGTCCTGCCCAGCGCATGATGCCGCGCCTCTTGCAAGCTATGGGCAACATCGTCCAAAAGCAGAAGAGGTGCATTGAAGAAGGCTTGCTCAGCCTCCGCCCTGGAAACGCCGTGCTTGTCATTCTTTCGGGCATTGCCGGCGTCCCAGTCGAATCCAATGATGAAGTGGACCCCGGAGTCAGGACAGACTTAAAGGTAGTTTAAGTTGCACTCGACTTCTCGCAGCTGGACGGCGCTGCCCCGGTTTTTGCAATTTGTATTGCTGGCTCATTCTCAATCCTGACTTCCTCGAACTCAGTCCCGCTGGAGCGAAGCGTAACTGGGAGTCTTTCTTTGGTCCTATATTTATCCACGATCATCGCACCTCCGCCGCTTGATGTCTTGTGAACTTCCTGCGGAGTTTTATTTCCCAAGGACTGGTGCGGGCGCTCTGTGTTGTAGAGGGCAAAGTATTTCGTCAGCCCAATCAGCAGCTCGCCCATCGTCGCGTAGCCGTTGAGGTACACATCTTCGTGTTTGACGCTCCTCCAAAGTCGCTCGACAAAAATATTGTCATAGGCCCGGCCCCGTCCATCCATGCTGATGGTGATGTCCTCGCGTTTTAGAACGCCCGTGAAGTCTTCGCTGGTGAATTGGCTGCCCTGATCACTGTTGAACACCTCGGGCTTGCCATGGTCGCGCAAGGCGTCTTCCAAGCAGTCGACGCAGAACACCGCATCCATGCTGTTGCTGATGCGCCAACTCAGCACACGCCGGGAGTACCAATCGATCACGGCCACCAGGTAGGCGAAACCACGCTCTAGCCTCACATAGGTGATGTCCGTACTCCAGACTTGATTCGACCGCACTACAGGCACGCCACGCAACAAATAGGGGTACACCTTGTGCTTTGGGTGCGCCACGCTTGTGTTCGGTCCCGGCGCCATCCCGGCAAGAAACATGGAGCGCATCAGGCGCTGTACCCGCTTGCGGTTGACACGGTGGCCACAACGAAACAGGTGCACCACCATCTTACGGCTGCCATAAAACGGATGGCGGGTGTATTCCTCATCGATCAGGCGCTTGAGCACCTCATCGACCTCGACGAACACCACAGGCTTGCGTTTGACGTAGACCGTCGTGCGTGACACGCCAGCCAGGACGCACTGGCGCTTTTGCGTCACATCGGCATGGACGCCAATCCAGCCTAGACGAATCACGGCAGGGTGATCCCTGACTTTTTTTTGAGCCAGTCGAGTTCCATCTTCAACCGCCCGATCTCTCCGTAAAGCCTGTCGGGCGCACTCTCGGCGGACACCGGCTGCGGACCACGCTTGCCCTCAAACAGACTCTTAGCCTGGGCCTGAATCTCCCGTTTCCATTGTCCGACCTGCACTGGATGAACGCCATATTCCTGTGCAATCTGGTTTACCGTCTTCATTCCTCCTAGGGCTTCCAGACCCACCTTCGCTTTGAATTCAGGCAGGTGCAGGTTGCGTTTCTTCTTCGATTCACTCATTTGGATTTCCCGTTTCTTTCGACAGTGTCCTACTTAAATCACTGTCCCAAATTCCGGGTCCACTTCAAGTGTCCTACTTAAATCACTGTCCCAAATTCCGGGTCCACTTCAAAGCCAACTCAATGGCTTCACGTACAGCCTCTTCAATTTGCAGATGAAGTGACGGCAGCATTGCACTGTACTGTGCCTCAA
>CAIQYP010000233.1 GCA_903876045.1 uncultured beta proteobacterium
ACCGCGCAGGGTGACGGTGGTCTCGCCGCCGGATAACAATACACAGGGTGGCGTGAAGGGTTGCTCGTGGTTGGCCACCTGCAGCGCTATGCCGGCCAGCACCCGGCCCACATCGCGCGCCTCACCTTCCAGCGCATCGCCCAGAATGTGCGCGCCGTAACCCGCCTCCCTGGCGACCTGCGCCGCCGCCTCCAGGGCCATTTGCGGTGTGGCAATCATGCGCACTTCGTTACGCGCCAGGCGCGCATCGCCAGGTTTGATGGATTCGCCGCGTCCGCTGCCCAGCAAGGCCAATGCGGCTGGGGGCAGGGCAATGCCGTAGCGGCGCACGATGGCCAACGCCTCCTCACAGCTTGTCGGGTCCGCCACCGTGGGGCCGGAAGCGATGTTGATGGGGTCATCGCCCGGCACATCGGAAATAAGCAACGTGAGCACGCGCGCCGGATAGCAGGCGGCAGCCAGGCGTCCGCCCTTGATGGCCGACAAATGGCGGCGCACACAGTTCATCTCGCTGATGGTGGCGCCCGATGCCAACAAGGCACGATTGAGCGCCATCTTGTCGTGCAGGCTCAAACCCGCTCCGGGCAGCGGCAGCAGCGCAGAGCCGCCGCCCGAAATCAGGCACAACACCAGATCGTCTTCGTGCAGGCCGGATACCAGCTTCAGCATGCGCTCCGCGGCGGTCTGCCCTGCCGCATCAGGCACCGGATGCGCAGCCTCCACGATCGCAATGTGCGCACAGGGCACGGCATAGCCATAGCGGGTGACGACCAGACCTTCGAGCCGGGATTTGTCGCCCGGCCAATGGGCTTCAACGGCCTGCGCCATGGCGGCCGAGGCCTTGCCCGCACCGATGACAATCAGCCGCCCTTTCGGGGAATCGGGCAGGTGGGGCGGGATGCAGAGTGATGGTTGGGCACTGGCAATGGCCGAATCAAACATGCGACGCAGCAGCGCTTGTGCGGGATGGCGTGGGGCAGTGTGCGTCATGGAAGTTGTGCCGCCGCCTCAGGCTGCTGTTTGCCCGATCTCGAAATTAGCCAGCTTCTCTAGTGCCTTGACCATGCCTGAGTGGTCCCAGGCCGCACCGCCATGGGCCACGCAGCTGTTGAACAACTCCTGCGCCGTGGCGGTGTTGGGCAGGGACACGCCCAGCGCGCGTGCGCTGCTGAGGGCCAGGTTCAAATCCTTCTGGTGCAGGGCAATGCGAAAGCCGGGGTCGAAGGTGCGCTTGACCATGCGCTCGCCATGCACCTCCAGAATCCGGGATGCTGCAAAGCCGCCCATCAGGGCCTGGCGCACGCGGGCCGGATCGGCCCCCGCTTTGGCGGCGAACAGCAGGGCCTCGGCCACCGCTTCAATGTTGAGTGCCACGATGATCTGGTTGGCCACCTTGGCGGTCTGGCCATCGCCGTTGCCACCGACCAGGGTGATGTTCTTGCCCATCAGCTCGAACACCGGCTTGACGCGCTCGAAGGTCGCCTCCGAGCCGCCGACCATGATGGAAAGCGTCGCATTTTTGGCGCCTACCTCGCCGCCGGAAACGGGTGCATCCAGGTAGTCGCAGCCCGTGGCGTTGATCTTTTTGGCAAACACCTTGGTCTCGATCGGTGAGATCGAGCTCATGTCCACCACCACCTTGCCCGCACTCAAGCCCGCAGCAATGCCGTCGGCAGCAAACAGGGCCTCGGCCACATTGGGCGTATCGGGCACCATCAGGATGATGATGTCGGCACGCTCTGCTACACCGCGCGCACTCAGGCACTTGGTGGTGCGGCTCTCGGCAATGGCGTCGGGCATCTTGCCGCGCGTGAAGACGAACACATCGTGACCGGCCTTGACGAGGTGACCGGCCATGGGCGCGCCCATGATGCCAAGGCCAATGAAACCGATTTTGAGGGAGGAGGAAGGCATGGTGATTCTTTGATGGAATAAAACGGGTTGCAATAAAAATCAGGCGGCAAGCATCCTCTGGCGCCAGCCCAGGCCGGCTTCGGTGCTGGTGGCAGGCTTGTATTCGCAGCCGATCCAACCGCTGTAGCCGATGCGGTCCAAATGCGCAAACAAGAACGGGTAGTTGATCTCGCCCGTGCCCGGCTCGTTGCGCCCGGGGTTGTCCGCCAGCTGGATATGGCCTATGCGCTGCAAGTGTTTTTGCAGGGTGGCGGCCAGCTCGCCCTCCATGCGCTGTGCGTGGTAGATGTCATATTGCACAAAGGCGTTGTCAGCGCCCACAGCGTCCAGAATGGCCAGCGCCTGGTCGGTGCGGTTGAGGTAGAAACCGGGGATGTCAAAGGTGTTGATGGGCTCGATCAGCAGCCGCAAGTCCGCTGCCTTGAAGGCCGTGGCGGCACGGAAAAGGTTGTCGACAAAAGTGTCGTGCAGCGCCTGTGCAGCCACACCGGCAGGTGCCTTGCCAGCCAGGCAGTTGAGCTGCCCCACACCCAGGGCCTGCGCATAGTCAATCGCCTGCGCAATGCCGGCGCGGAATTCACCGGTGCGTGCCGGGTCGCAGGCAATGCCGCGCTCGCCTGCCTCCCAGTTGCCCGCGGGCAAGTTGTGCAGCACCAGTTGCAGGCCGTTGTCATCCAGGCGACGGCGGATTTCCTGCGCGGGAAAAGCGTAGGGAAAGAGAAACTCGACCGCCTGGAAGTCGGCACGCGCGGCGGCCACGAAACGGTCCAGAAAGGGCAGCTCGGTAAAGAGCATGCTCAGGTTGGCAGAAAATTTTGGCATGGTGAATGTCCTGTGATCAAGGGCTGCAATGCTCCGGACTATTCCAGCAAGCCGGCCATCTCCAGCCCCTGCCGGCCTTCGGGGTGGCGGCAGTCGATGTCTTCAAACTCGTTGATCTTGTCGATCTCGGTGCCCATGGCGATATTGGTCACCTTCTCCATAATCACTTCCACCACCACCGGCACGCGGAATTCGTTGGCCATGGCACGCGCCTGCACCAGGGCGTCCTGGATTTTTTCCGGGTCGATCACGCGCAGGCTCTTGCAGCCCAGACCCTGCACCACGGCCTGGTGGTCCACACCGTAGCTTTGCAGCGTGCTGTCATCCACGTTCTGGTTGTCAAAGGCCAGCTGCACGCAGAAGTCCATCTCGAAGCCGCGCTGGCTCTGGCGGATCAGGCCCAGGTAGCTGTTGTTCACCAGCACATGCACATAGGGCAGGCGGAACTGCGCGCCCACGGCCAGCTCTTCCATCATGAACTGGAAGTCGTAGTCGCCCGACAAGGCCACCACATTGCGTGTCGGGTCGGCCGCCACGACGCCGAGTGCGGCGGGCATGGTCCAACCCAACGGGCCGGCCTGGCCACAGTTGATCCACTGGCGCGGACCGAACACGTTGAGAAACTGCGCACCGGCAATCTGCGAAAGGCCAATGGTGGTGACATAAATCGTGTCGCGCGGCATCACCTTGTTCATCTCTTCATAGACGCGCATGGGCTTGATCGGCGTCTCGGTGTAATGCGTCTTGCGGTGCATGAGCTGCTTGCGCTCGGCACAGCGCCGGGCCCACTCGCTGAAATTCTTCAGCGTCTTGGCCGCCATACGCTCGCGCGCCACCTGCACAAACAATTCCAGTGCTGCTTTGGCATCACTGACGATGCCCAGGTCGGGATTAAATACGCGGCCGATTTGGGTGGGCTCAATGTCCACATGCACAAAGGTGCGGCCCTTGCAGTAGACCTCGGTCGAACCGGTGTGGCGATTGGCCCAGCGGTTGCCAATGCCCAGTACAAAATCGCTGGCCAACATGGTGGCATTGCCATAGCGATGGCTGGTCTGCAAGCCCACCATGCCGGCCATCAGCGGGTGGTCGTCTGGAATGGTGCCCCAGCCCATCAGCGTCGGAATCACCGGCACCCCGGTCAGTTCGGCAAACTCCACCAGCAGGTCGGCGGCGTCGGCGTTGATGATGCCGCCACCGGCCACGATCAGCGGCTTCTCAGCCGCCAGCAGCATGTCCATGGCCTTTTCAACCTGCTTGCGGCTGGCCGCGGGCTTGTACACCGGCAGCGGCTCATAGGTGTCGATGTCGAATTCAATCTCGGCCATCTGCACATCGAAGGGCAGATCGATCAGTACCGGGCCGGGGCGGCCGCTGCGCATCAGGTGAAAGGCCTGCTGGAAGCTGCGCGGCACCAGGGCCGGTTCGCGCACCGTGACACTCCACTTGGTCACGGGCTTGCTGATGGACTCGATGTCCACGGCCTGAAAGTCTTCCTTGTAGAGCCGGGCGCGCGGTGCCTGGCCGGTGATGCACAGAATCGGAATGCTGTCGGCGATGGCCGAATACAGGCCGGTGATCATGTCGGTGCCGGCCGGGCCGCTGGTGCCGATGCAGACGCCTATGTTGCCCGCCTTGGCGCGGGTGTAACCCTCAGCCATGTGCGAGGCGCCTTCCACGTGGCGGGCCAGAATGTGCGCGATGGATGCACGTTCACGCAGTGCAGCGTAGAGCGGATTGATGGCGGCGCCTGGCACACCAAAGGCCTGGGTAATGCCTTCTTTTTCCATCACCAGCACGGCAGCCATGGCGGCCTTCATCTTTGCCATATTCAATCTCCAGTTGGGGTTGCTAAATCAGTTGGGCAAGTTTCTCAGGCGGGCGCCGTTGACGGAAGAGCCTGCTGCAGCATTACGGTTATTCCAAATTGGAATGGGGCAACGGGCGACCTGCGTGGTCTACTTCACTCATGGACAACTTGTATGCCGTAAGGCTCTTTATCCGGGTGGTGGATCTGGGCTCCTTCAGCAAGGCCGCAGCCGAGCTGGGTATTGGCCAGCCCTCTGCCACCAAGGTCGTGGCGCAGTTGGAGGCGCAGCTCGGCTCGCGCCTGCTGCACCGTTCCACGCATGGTGTGACACCGACCGAAATCGGGCTCCTGTACTACGAGAAATGCAAACTGATTGACCACCACTTTGAGGAGGCGCAGTCGGTTGCCGCACTCTTGCAATCGCAGGTGCAAGGGGGTCTGCGCATCAGCACCTCCGTGGCGTTCGGCCGACGGGTGCTGGTGCCCCTGGTGATGCGTTTCATGAAACTCAATCCCAAATTGCAGATCGAGCTGACCTTTGAGGACCGCTATGTCGATCTGGTGGAGCAGGGTATTGACGTGGCCATCCGCATGGGCCGCCTTGCCGACTCCACGCATGGCGCGCGCTTTCTGGGCATTAACCCCTGGGTGGTGGTGGGCTCACCCGCCTACCTGGCAGGGCGCGGCATGCCGCACACCCCGGAGGATCTGGCAGAGCACGAGGCCTTGGTCTACAGCACGGTGCAGGGAGATGCGCGCTGGCTCTTCACCGGCGCTGACGGGCGGCTGCACCCCACCAGCGTGCGCGGCGCGCTGCGCTCCAACAACCTGTCGGCCCTGCTGTCTGCAGTGCGTAGTGACATGGGCCTGGCGGCCCTGCCCTGGTATGTGGCGTACGAGTCGGTGCAATCGGGCGCGGTGCAGCCGGTGTTGACCGAATGGTCGCTGCCCTCGCAGGAGATCCACGCCGTCTACCCCTCGCCGCGCCAGGTGCCGGCCAAGGTCAGCAGCTTCATTCAATGGCTGCAAGGTCAGTTGGGAGAGACCTGGTGGTCCAGTACGCTTTGATAAAAGCATGAGGCAGCAAGTGTTCAGTGCTCAACGAGCTTTCGTACTATGCAGCGTACAGTCTATGACCCTAAAGCAAGTGAATTCCTCACCACTGTTTCAATGGAACTAACCACGATAGTTGTTAGAGCATCGGTCGCGGCATTTCAACACTTCAAATTCATCGGCATATACCAGCGCACAGTGAAACATAGTGCAACGCTTATTGAGGCAAGGAATTTCATCGCAAATGTCGAGCAGCACGCCTAAACTTTGCCGCTGGTGGGTTTGATCGGCTGCTTTGCGCGAATTCGTACGTCCGATATCCCAATTTTTAAGTGGATCCCGGCTTTTTGGGGAACGGCAGGAATCAGCCCGTCAGAGTCGACGGCATGAGATTTGGGCGAATCACCACCGAGTGCAAACGAAAATGCAGAGAAGCAGACTTTCGCCAAACGCAATCTAAGGACAGCTGTACACCCTATAGCAGCCACACCAGGCAGGGAGATAGTCGGCTCTTAGGCCGCCGTCTTCCAGCAAACCCAGTTTTTCAAGATTCAAAACGCAGACTGGTTAGTAATTTTTCTTGTCCAGACTCGCCTTAGGTAACTGATGAATTCCTGGAGGCGGACATTGGCTGCACGGGTACCTTGGTCCGGTCACGCTGCACCGCCGACCACCAGAATGAAAAGATGATTTTTGCCAGCGAATTTCTGGTGACGAGATTTTCGAGAGCATCACAGTTGGGCAGTCTCAAAGCCACAAACAATCAGATTACAAAAGTCGAGTTGCAGCGCAGCTTATTGGCGCAACGCCGGGCTTCACAGATCAATAGCAACTGGGTCAGAGCATAAGATCCTATCCACTGGCTAGTAGTGTCTAATGGCACAACAAAAGGGTGTCAATGGCAAGAAAAGGTAGGTCCAGTCCGCTGGAAGGCGTGTTCAAAATCGTCTCCATGTTTACGTGGTGGGTCGGCGTGGTTGCCGCCATCGCCTTCTACATCGGACTCCATGCATATAGCAGTCAGACAGCCATATTCAGTTACCTCGCTAACGTCTTTCAGTACCTCCTGCCCGCCGTGTGCCTTGGCGCTGCTGCCTGGTCGGCATGGAAGGCTTCACACCGCAAATCGCTAACCCAGGGCGTCACTGCCGGTAGCTCGGCATCCTCACTTGACGGTATGACTTGGCAGGAGTTTGAGACCCTGGTGGGCGAGGCGTTCAGGCAGAAGGGGTACAAGGTTCAGGAACTTGGAGGCGCAGGCCCAGATGGCGGTGTTGACCTGGCGTTGATCAAAGGCACAGAGAGGTTTCTTGTCCAGTGCAAGCAATGGAAAGCCTTCAAGGTGGGCGTGGACGTGGTGCGTGAACTCTATGGGGTCATGGCCGCCAAGGGCGCTGCTGGCGGATTTATCGTTACCTGTGGCAAGTTCACCCCAGATGCACAAGAGTTCGCCCGTGGCCGGAACGTCACGCTGATTGATGGTGACCCGCTGTTTACGATGCTTTTGTCTGCAAAGGCTGGGCTCAGGAAGGCTCCCGCCACGCAAGTAGCTCCGCCATGCCCTATATGTGGATCGGCCATGATCCAGCGTCAGTCAAAACGCGGCCCAAACGCAGGCATTACCTTCTGGGGTTGCACAACGTTCCCGAAGTGCAAAGGTACGACTAACCTCTTTCTGAAGACGGGGTCGAAACGCTCCGGGCCTACGCTTGCACTGACCGTAGAGACCGACACAAACTTTAGTCATCCGGCTTAGGCGCAGACTGAATCGCAGCGTTAACCTTGTCCTTCACCTGTTGCTGAATTTGCTGGCTCTCCTGTGCAGTCGTGGCACCCTCGGTCGTCTTGATGGTCACACCGGCCGCTGCGGCTGTGGCGAAGAAGAACTGCTATCGGTGTAACCACTCATTAAAATCCGCCACATGCTGCCCGCACACTTCAAACACGTCCCTCTCGACAAGTCCTACCGCCTGATGAACCACGGACCCACTGTTCTGGTTTCAGCTCAACATGGAGGCGTGACGAACGTGATGGCCGCTGCTTGGGCCTGCGTCCTGGACTACGGCAATACGCCCAAGGTGACAGTCGTTCTGGACAAAGCCACGCGCACCCGTGAGTTGGTGGAGGCAAGTGGCTTCTTCGCCCTACAACTGCCAACCAAGGCCATGGCGACCCTGACATGTCGTGTTGGCAGCGATAGTGCCAAGGACGTGCCTGACAAGCTCCTTAAGCACGGAGTCAAGACGTTCACTGCACCCGACACCGACATCCCACTGGTGGAGGGCTGCGTAGGGTGGCTGGCGTGCCGCTTGGTGCCAGAGCCGCACAACCAGCAGACCTATGACCTGTTCATCGGTGATGTGATCGGCGCCTGGGCTGATGACCGCGTGTTCCGTGACGGCCACTGGCACTTTGACGATGCGCCTGACGATCTGCGCACGATCCACCACGTGGCTGGCGGTCAGTTCCTGGTGACCGGTGAGGTGGTGCAGGGGTAGGTCGCCCGAAGGCTGAGCGAGTGATGAAGAACGAGCTACAAACCGCAATGCCCGCCTAATGCTGCCGACTCATTTTTTGGGGCATCACTTATTCGGTATAAGCCACGCAGGCAGTGCTATTTCTCGGTAAGGTAAGGGATAAGTTCCGCGTCTTGTACCAGAATGTGCTGCTGCGCCCAGTCGGTCATCAGTTGCACTAGGTCCTGTTCACGCAATGTGTCACTTTGAATCGATTGGCTGATGGCATTGAGCCGCGTGATCATGGTGTTGTGCCAATCCACATGCGACTCCAGGCCGGGTAAATGCAGCTTGCGCATGACACTCTCTTCCACTTCAAAATGCTCGCGGGTGTGCTTGTAGAGCTTGATAGCACAATGCGTCAGTTCGGCTTTGCCGCTTGCCTGCAAAAATTCATTCGCCAGTGCGAAAAGCTGCTGGTGTTGGGCATCAATTACAGCATCGCCCAGTTTGAAACTGTCTTTCCATTCGATCTGCATGTGGACTACCTCTGTAACTGTTTCCGGATTCTAAATTTGATACCGGCACTGGGGCGTCCCATCTTGCCCTAGGTTGATGCACATCATGTTGGTACCTCAAACATAAAGTACGGGTAAATTTAGCAAACAACCATTGGCAGATTGCTGATGTGTGACTCCGGCCAGACTCATCGTTGTTCCTGGCTTTTAGAGGGAATCCGCAGATATTGAGTTGCCAGCTCGGAAAACTCATCTCTTTGGGGATCGAGACCGGTTTCATCATTGAGAATTTCGGACACTCGTTGTGCCAATTGGGCTGCCAAACGGGCATCCAGGAATAGCATTCGAGAGCGACGCGCAAGCATGTCTTCCACCGTCACCGCATATTCATAGCGCGCCGCAAAACGCACCATCGCCTCGCTCAAGCCGGGTGCAAGCCAAACATCGGCGCCAGGCAAGCTGCTTACCAGGGGCTTTTCGCTGCCATAGGAATGCGGGCCTTCGGTTTTACTGACCGAAACCGGCGCCATTTCGGCAGAGGATTCCCCGCCCACTAGGCGCAAATTTTCCGTCTGGCCAGCCGGACGCGACTCCAATAGTCCTTTGTCTGCACATTTTTCCAGCACATCCTCGGCCATGGCCCGGTAGGTGGTCCATTTGCCACCGGTTACCGTCACCAGACCGCTGCGACTGACGATCACCGTGTGTTCGCGGCTCAGTGCCTTGGTGCTTTCGCCGTCGTCGTCTTGCGGTTTGACGAGTGGCCGCAAGCCCACCCATATGCTCTTGATGTCGTCCCGCGTGGGAGCTTTCCGCAGGTAGCGGGCCGACTCACTGAGTATGAATTCAACCTCTTCCGCGAAAGCCATTGGCTCGCGCGCCAAGTCATTGCGCGGCGTATCCGTGGTGCCCAGAATCACCTTACCGAGCCAGGGTACGGCAAACAGCACCCTGCCATCCGAAGTCTTGGGCACCATCAGGGCCGTGTCGGAATCCAGAAAGCTGCGGTCCACCACGATATGAACGCCCTGACTCGGGGCCACCATGGGCTGAATCGCACGGCCTCCACCTGCGCTGTGTGCCGGACCGTCCATTTCACGCAGGGAGTCCACCCAAACCCCAGCGGCATTAACCACGCAGCGGGCGCGCACAGGGTATGTCTGTCCGCCTATGGTGTCCTGCGCCTGCAGTCCGCTGATTTTTCCGCCTTGATATAGGAGACCGGTGGCGGCACAGTAGTTCACCAGCAACGCACCGCGTGTGGCCGCCGTCCGGGCCAACGCTAGCGCGAGTCGGGCGTCGTTGAACTGGCCGTCCCAGTACTGCACGCCACCTTTGAGTCCGTCCATGCGCACCATTGGCAAAGCTTTTGCCGTCTCTGCCGCCCCCAAAAATCGTGTTTTGCCCAAACCGGCCTTACCCGCCAGCAGGTCGTACATAGTCAGGCCGATACCGTAAAACGGCGCCTCCCACCATTGATAGGAAGGCACCACAAAAGCCAGCGGCTGCGCGAGATGGGGCGCATTACGCAGCAGGGTGGTGCGCTCGTGCAGAGCCTCACGCACCAAAGAAATATTGCCTTGCGCCAGGTATCGCACGCCACCATGCACCAGCTTGGTAGCGCGGGATGAAGTGCCCTTGGCAAAATCATGCGACTCCAGCAGCACTACGCTAAAGCCACGTGCAGCAGCGTCTAACGCTACGCCCAATCCGGTGGAGCCGCCGCCAACTACGGCAATGTCATAGACCCGATCCTCCGCCAGACGCGCCAACAGATTTTGGCG
>CAIQYP010000234.1 GCA_903876045.1 uncultured beta proteobacterium
GTGGCCTCTTCCATGTAGGGCGCGGGTGCCCGCTCCACCACTTTCTGGTTGCGCCGCTGCACCGAACAATCGCGCTCGAACAAATGCACCAGATTGCCGTGCTTGTCGCCCATCACCTGCACCTCGACGTGGCGGGCGCGGCGCACCAGCTTTTCCAGATACACCTCGTCATTGCCAAAAGCAGCCAGGGCCTCGCGCTGGGCCAGCTCTTTCATGGGGGCCAGGTCGGCCTCGGTCTCGATCACGCGCATGCCGCGGCCACCGCCACCCCAACTGGCTTTTAGCATCAGTGGGTAGCCCACTTCCAGGGCCATCTTCTTGGCCACCTCAATGTCGTCGGGCAACGCGGTGGTGGCGGGCACCACTGGCACATTGGCAGCCACGGCCACGGCACGGGCCGCCACCTTGTTACCCAGCGTGCGCATCACATCGCCATTGGGGCCGATGAAGGCCACGCCGGCGGCTGCACAGGCGTCGGCAAAATCAGGGTTCTCGCTCAGGAAACCATAGCCGGGGTGGATGGCGTCTACCTCGGCCTCTTTGGCGATGCGGATGATGTCGGCAATATCCAGATAAGCCGAGATAGGCTTCTTGCCCGCGCCCACCAGATACGACTCGTCTGCCTTGAAACGGTGCAATGCAAACCGGTCTTCGTTGGAGTAAATGGCAACGGTGCGGATGCCCATCTCGGAGGCGGCACGGAGCACGCGGATAGCGATTTCACTGCGGTTGGCAACCAGGATGCTTTTGATTTTTTTCATGGCAATGGACGACGATAGTTAAAAAATCGTCCAAGCCCCAAGTCAGACCGGCCGGACGCATACAACACGAACACGCAAAATCCGTGCCGTGCAGCATACGCCCTCAAGCAGCGAGCACAAGGAGGGCAGGTGCCCGGTCCTGCCCGCTATGCATTATTTTGTGTAGTAGCCCACGCCCAACAGCACATCGCCCACGCGCTGAATCAGCGTGTGCTTGGACTCCACGGCATTGGTAGCCGGATTGCGCCAGACGTATTCCACGGTGCCACTGCCTTTGGTCTTGGCCATGTTGATCATGTCTTCAAACAGCGGATTGCCGGCCGCGTCCTTCATGCCACGCACATCCATGCCATTGAGTTGCGGCGAGGCGCCCGAGGCACGGTAGCGCCCGTCTTCGATACCAATCGCGAACACATACTGGTCATCGTGCGTGAATCCAGCTTGCTGGTTGTTAAAGGCGGCAAAGGCCTTGTCGCCACCGTTTTTCTTGAGAAAATCAACGGCCCGAGTCAGCAATTCCTGCGCCTCTTTCTGCGTCGCACGGGAGGTGTAGTAACCCACGCTGACGATGTACTTATCGACCTTTTCGTACATGCCGATCTTGACATCGATGTGGTTTTCTTCGGGGTTAAGCCAACGGTATTCAATCGCGCCGTTGGGGCTTTGTTCGGCTGCTGCAATCAGGTCGCGGATCACGGGTTTGCCCGCCGCATCCCGCAAATCCAGCACATTGTGCCCGGCCAGAGACATTTGCTTGCCGCCATTGGCGTACAGGAAACCATCGGGGCCCACCACATAGACGTAGTAAGGGCCGTAGACAAAAGTTCCCTCCTGCACGTTAAAAGCCTCAAAAGCTTTCTCCGGGCCATTGCGCTTCAGATAGGCCACGGCTGCGTCCAGCAACTCGGTGGCCCGACCGGCTTTGGCACGCTCAATTGAGCCCAGGTGCTGGGGGTTGGCTGCATCCAGTGCATGAACCTGGGGCAACAAAACAAAGCCCGCGGCAAGAATCAGACTGAACAGTCCGGACAAACGAAACTTCATGGCATCTCCTAAATTGGGTGGGTGATATATCAATCTCCAGTGCCAAGGCTATTGCGCTTGCGCCCATCAAGACATGACATACATCAAAGCGGCCCGCATCGTTCTCAATTTGAAACAAGTCAAACCCGTGACCTATAACGCCAACAGGACACAAGGGAAACACAGGCTGAGGACTACAATTTCCGCATGCAAAAACACCTTGCCGTACAGCTCAAGACGCTTCTGGAATCACTGGAGCAGGGTCTGGTGGAGCGCAGCCAGTGCGTGCGCCTTTCTCTGCTCGCGGCGTTGGCCGGTGAGCACACCCTGCTCATCGGCCCGCCGGGTACCGCCAAAAGTGAACTGGCGCGGCGCCTGCACTCGGTATTTCGTGGAGGCCGTTATTTCGAACGCCTGCTAACCCGCTTTACTGTGCCTGAGGAACTGTTTGGTCCGCTCTCGATCAAGGCACTGGAAGAAGACCGCTATGAACGCCACACCGACGGCTTTCTACCCACTGCCTCCATCGCCTTTATTGACGAGGTGTTCAAGGCCAACAGTGCGATCCTGAAC
>CAIQYP010000235.1 GCA_903876045.1 uncultured beta proteobacterium
AAAGGAGAATAACCATGTTGCAACCCGCTCGCCGGAAATACCGCAAAGAGCAAAAAGGCCGTAACACCGGTATCGCGACCCGCGGAAGCTCGGTCGCCTTCGGTGACTTCGGACTTAAATGTACTGACCGCGGCCGTCTGACGGCTCGCCAGATCGAAGCTGCACGTCGTGCAATTTCCCGTCACGTAAAGCGTGGCGGCCGTATCTGGATCCGCGTGTTCCCCGACAAGCCGATCTCCCAAAAGCCCGCTGAAGTGCGGATGGGTAACGGTAAAGGCAATCCCGAGTACTACGTGGCTGAAATTCAGCCCGGAAAAATCGTGTTTGAAATCGTCGGCGTGACCGAAGAGTTGGCCCGCGAAGCGTTTCGTTTGGCTGCCGCCAAGCTGCCTTTGCGTACCACCTTTGTGGCCCGCATGATTGGCCAGTAATCAGGAGATGAAAGAAATGAAAGCTACTGAACTGCGCCAAAAAGACGTTGCAGGTCTGCACGTGGAAGTCAAAGAGCTGCAAAAAGCCCACTTTGGCCTGCGTATGCAAAAAGCCACGCAACAACTCAACAACACCGCTACGCTGCGCTCTGCGCGCCGTGATATTGCTCGCGCCAAGACTATTCTTGTCGAGAAGCAAAGCGCTGAAACTGCAACCGCAAAAGCAACGCCTAGCGTTGCGGCCAAATAAGGAGCCCACATGACGGAAGCTAAAAAATCCCTCAAGCGCACCTTGATTGGCAAGGTGGTCAGCGATAAGCGTGCCAAGACAGTCACTGTGCTGATTGAGCGTCGTGTCAAACACGAACTCTACGGCAAGATTGTCGGCAAATCCAGCAAGTACCACGCCCATGACGAAAAGGGCGAGTACAAGATGGGTGACATGATTGAAATCACGGAATCCCGTCCGATTTCCAAAACCAAGAACTGGGTTGCGACCCGTCTGGTGCAAAAGGCTGCAGCGGTTTAAGTCTATTGACTTTGGTCCTGCAGGACTTTGATAAACGGCTCACAATGTGGGCCGTTTTGCTTTTTGTCTAACAAGCGCTGTGCGCAGTGGTTATTCAAATCGAAATCGAGAATGATTTAGCAATTTAGCATTGGTATTTTCAAATAGGAGCACTCCATGATTCAAGTAGGCGATTCCCTTCCCGCAACCACCCTGATGGAATATTCAGAAGTGGAAGGTGAAGGCTGCAGCATTGGCCCGAACGCAGTTGATGTGGCCAAAGCCACTGCAGGCAAAACCATTGCTTTGTTTGCGTTGCCTGGTGCTTTTACGCCGACCTGTTCCGCCAAGCATGTGCCTGGTTATGTTGAGTCCTACGAAGCTTTTAAAGCGGCCGGCGTGGACGAAATCTGGTGCCTCAGCGTGAACGACGCTTTTGTCATGGGTGCCTGGGCACGCGACCAGAAGACCGGTACCAAAGTGCGCATGTTGGCTGACGGCGATGCCACATTTGCCAAGGCTACTGGTCTGACATTGGACCTGACCGGTAAGGGTCTTGGACTGCGCAGCAATCGCTACTCTATGCTGGTCAAGGACGGCAAGGTCGTGACCCTGAATAACGAAGGTCCAGGCAAGTTTGAAGTGAGTGACGCTGCGACTCTGTTGGCACAAGCCAAGGCCTGATAAGCCTCCCGCGCGCCAGGGTGATTGACACCCATGGCGCGCAGTTTGAAGCTTGCGTTCTACCTAAGATTAGAGCGCAACCTTCAGGTAATGGGCACCAGCAATCGGGTTGAAGTAGTAGGGCAGAATGTCTTCAAAACCCAAGTCGGTATATAGCGCACGAGCTGCCTCCATATCATCGAGCGTGTCTAGCAGCACACACGTATATCCGCAACGGCGCGCCTGGTTCAGTATTTCCTCAGCCAGCATTCGTCCCAGTCCCAGCCCTCGAAACTGCGGTCTCACATAGAGCCTTTTCATTTCGCCGGCATGGGCATAGTCCACTTGATCCATTGGGCGCAAGGCGCAGCAGCCCGCAAGCGCGCCAGATACAGTGGCGAGCAATAAGGCACCGCGTGGCTGTGCGTATTCGCCAGGCAGCCCGCCTAATTCATCCTCGAAATCCTTAAAGCACTGCACAGCAGTCACACTGGCGGCGTATTCCCGGAAAAGCATGTCTACTCTGCTAATGCACATTGAATCTAGCGCCAATGTGAGTTGAATGTTTTCCGCAGTTGCCATTTTTACCAATTAGTGTCAGTTCAAATTCCAATGCTATTGACCCATGATAAAACCATTGGCGCATGAACTAACGGATGGAACTCGACGGCACAATGGGAGTTGATCAAAAAAAGGATAACCCATGAAAAGACGGCAGTTCAATTCGGTTCCCCTGTTGACATTGGCGGGCTTGTTAGCGATTTCCATGCAACAAGCACGCGCGTTGACGCTCGATGACTTGTCGAATGCGGATGCTGC
>CAIQYP010000236.1 GCA_903876045.1 uncultured beta proteobacterium
ATTCATTCATGTCCCCGCCACTGACCTCACCTGCGCCTGAGAATTCCAGCGCACGCCTGGACGCGATTGCGCAAGCTCGTCGCGCGCTGCTTGCCGGTGGGCAAAGTGCGCGCAGCCTGGTTTCGCCGTGGGTCGAGCGCTCGTGGCAACGCTGCCTGGAATATGGCTTGGTGCCAGAAAAATTGGCCGAGTTCGACCTGATCACTGCCAACCAGGCGCGCCACACCGCTGACGGCAATGCCCATCTGGTGCAGACCGCCAAGCCGCTGCTCGAAAATTTGGGCCGCGCCATCGTCAACACCGGCTACTTTGTCATCTTGACCAACCAGAACGGCGTGGTGGTAGACGTAAATGGCCCGATTGACCGCAGCGACCGCCGCGCCGAACTCATCACGCGCATCGGCACCGATTTGTCCGAGCAACGCGTGGGCACTACCGCCATCAGTACAGCACTCAATGAGCAGCAGTCGGTCTGGTTGCATCGCGGCGAACATTTCTTTGCCAACACGGCTGTTTACAGTTGCGCGGGCGCGCCGGTGTTTGGACCCGACGGCGGATGCGTGGGCATGCTTGACCTCACCGGAATCGACACTCTTGAGCGCCCCGAGCTAAGCCACCTGGTGACACAGGTGGCGGGCAAGATTGGCAATGCTCTGGTGCTGGCGCAAGCGCATAGCCTGCTGCTTCGTTTGAACTGGCCAGGCAATGCGCTGGGCAGCGACGCCGACGGCATGCTGTGCCTGGACGCGGATGGCTGGATTACCGGCGCCAACGTTGTGGCGCGGCAAATGGTGTCGGGCCTGCAGGTAGTAGGCCGGGTGCATGCCACCGAGGTTTTTGGTCTGCCGATACAAATGCTGTTTGACGCTGCGCGGCGCAGTCTCAACACGTTGGAAATTCCCTTGTGGACCGGGCTACGCCTGAACGCCATGGTGGTGGAAGCCGCGCGTGAAAACCTGCCAACACGCTTTGATGCGGGCACCGCAACGAATGGCAATGTGGGCCTGAAAGACATGGAAACTGCCATGATTCACAAGGCAGTGGAACAAGCCCGTGGCAACGTGGCGCAAGCCGCACAGGCCCTGGGCATCAGCCGTGCCACGGTATACCGGAAGTTGGGCAATAAATTTCGCCCTTAGGTCGCAAAGCTTCGAATGGCCGACCGGTCCAAAACTGCAACTCTTTGGTGATGTCGAGAGGCTTTCACTCTAAAACCGGGTAGTGCCCAGCAAATAGAGCGGTGATGTTTTGTAGCTCCAGTTCAGCGATCTTTTCACCGGAGATAGAGGTAAGCACTTGCAGCAATCCTGAGCGAAGATCCCAAAGTTCAGCCAATTCAGTTGCAAAAGCTATTTGCGTTTCAATGCGGATGTGGCCCGGCCCACTGTGATTCTCGAGCGTAGTGAGCATAGCCGTCCGAATTTTTTTCAGAGCGTCGCTGGCCACTGGCGTTTCGTCGCGCCCCAGCATCGCCCAAAAACTATTTCTCAATCGCATAATTTGACTGCTCTCCTGGTCGCCGACGGTCCTGCAAACCTAAAAATTAGATACCCAATTTGCGTGGTGAAACTGCATCTTGCCAGACCATATCGGAATTAGGTGAAAGTTCTTTATAGAGCCGCTTGCGAGTTCCCAAAAATAGGTTGCTCGGCCCGCCAGCACCCGAGTCACTTTGCCGCGTTGCAGCGCTGCAGCGAAACGCCCGTGCACGTGATGACATTGAGTGCGGCCACGCCCAGCAGCAGCGCGAAATCCTGCAAAGCCTGCGCGCCGCGCGCCAGGGTGTAAAGCAGGCTGGATAACCGGGCCTGCCGGCTTGCGAAATCGCAAGCCAACGAACTAGGGCAACGGCCTGCCCTTGCCCTGGGCGCCTTCGGCCCGGGCCGAGAGATAGGCGTACAGATCGGCGATATGCGCACTGACGCTGGGGTTGCCTTGCCACGCGGGCATCTCCATGGCTGACTCCCTGCGTTGCAAGACATCCGAGATCATGGCGTCAGAAGGCGCACGGCCTTTACCGGTTTGCGTTGGCGCAAGGTTCCAGTCGTAGCGCTGGAGCACCAGGCCCACAAACCGGCGCGGGCCCATCTGCTGAACGCGCGGCAGAAGGTCGGGTGCCTTCTCGGTTCCGGTCGCATCCGGCCCATGACAGCTCGCGCACCGGTCCTGAAACACACGCCACCCGGTATAGACCGAGCCCGGCGGTCTGGAGATCCGCGCAAGCTCTTGGGCCGCCTGGGTATTTTCAATTTGCACCACCGTATCCCCGGCACAAGCACACAGCAGCAGGGCCGACGCACAGAGGGCGCCACACAACAAAGCAGGACCCGACGCCACACGCCGGCTGGCGTTTTGTTGTTTAGAAGAAATCGAAAGTTTCGCCATTTTGTGCACCTCGCTGCAAGAGCCTGTGCGTCAGCCTAATCCGATGCCACAAGCAAACATTGCGTTTTCTCAAACATCCGCGGCAATTGCACCCCAGCGCCTCAGCGCTGGCTCAAAGCAATCGGGATGCGGCGGCGGCCAAAACCTCCAGCGCCGGGGCCGAAGCGCCCTGCCACTGCTGCACCGCAATCCGGGCAATGGCCAGTGGCGCTCAATCGGTACTGCAAGATCTCATACCAATCGCGCACGATCAACGTGGAATGGCAATGCGGGCAGAAGGTGGTGTCACCAGCGCGGTTGTGCACGTTGCCGGTGTAGACAGAGTGAAGCCCCTGCTGCAAGGCGATGTCGCGGGCCCGCACCAGAGTGGCAGGGGGCGTAGCCGGAACATCGGGCATTTTGTAGTCAGGGTGGAAGGCCGAGAAGTGCAGCGGCACCTCGGGCCCCAACTCTTGCATGATCCAGCGGCACAAGGCGGTGAGTTCCGCATCCGAATCGTTGTGCCCCGGTATCAGCAGCGTGGTGATCTCGAACCAGACCTTAGTTTCACGTTTCAGGTAGACCAGGGTATCGAGCACCGGTTGCAAGTGCGAGCCGGTGAGCTTGAAATAGAAGTCTTCGGTGAAGGCCTTGAGGTCCACATTCGCCGCGTCCATCTTGGCGAAGAAGTCGTGCCGGGCTGGCGCATGCAGATAGCCGGCGGTGACGGCCACGGTCTGTATGCCCAGTGCGTGGCAGGCATCGGCCACGTCCATGGCGTATTCGGCAAAGATGACCGGGTCGTTGTAGGTGAAGGCCACGCTTTTGCAGCCGTGCTGCAGGGCGGCAGCGGCAATCGTCTCGGGCGAGGCCTGGTCCATCAAACGGTCCATGTCGCGCGACTTGCTGATGTCCCAGTTCTGGCAGAACTTGCAGGCCAGATTGCAGCCCGCCGTGCCAAACGAGAGCACGCTGCTGCCGGGGTAAAACTGGTTCAGCGGTTTCTTCTCGATCGGGTCTATGCAAAAGCCCGACGAACGCCCGTAGGTGGTGAGCACCATCTGCTCGCCCCGGCGCATGCGCACGAAGCAGGCGCCGCGCTGACCCTCGTGCAAACGGCAATCGCGCGGGCACAGGTCGCACTGCATGCGTCCGTCAGCAAGCAGGTGCCAGTAGCGAGCCGGGTAGTTGGATTCCTGCGTCATGGCGATGCCTTGGGTTCCTGCTCCAACTCTTTGAACTTGCGCACGGTGTAGCGCTGCAGACGGATGTCGCTGGCCCAGAAGTCGGCCGGCAATCCGGCCTTTTGTTTGAGACGCGCCATGAACTGCACCGCATCGGGCAACTGCTCCCACACCTGCGGCAAAAAAGTGCTGCGGTGCGGGCCATATTCCAGCACCACGCCGTCCACGCCCGGGCGCAACTGCGCCAGTGCATCGGGCTCGCTGGCAAACTCCAGGGGCTGCGTGGCCGACAGCAGGGAGACTTCGATCTGCGTCTCGTCCAGTTCCTGCAGTGTCAGGGGCGCAAAGCGTGGATCGCGCAGCGCGGCGGCCAAGGCATTGGCTTTGACATCCTCCAGCAGCGGGCGACGCGCCTGCAGGCTGCCAATGCAGCCACGCAACTGACCCCGCTGCATTAGTGTCACAAAGGTCGCGCCCAACTCCCGTAGCCAGGGCGCGTCTTGCGCGGGCTGCAGACTACGCCCCAGCCCCTGCGCGATAGCGGCACGCGCGATGGGCAGCAACACGCGTCCACGCTCGGGCTCATCCGCAATGGGGCGCGCCTCGGTAAATGCGAAGGATGCGTAGCCCACCACCCGCTCCTTGTCGCCAGCCGTGTCCCCTGAATTGCACAGCCCCAACAGCTGCGGGTGCAGGCCATGCCGGGTGGCGGCCAGCAGCAGTCCATTCACCGGCGTGGCGCCGCAAGCCTGGCTGTGTGTGAGCGAGCCGTCCAGTTGCAGAATGTGTTGCACCGAGTCCTGATCCACGGCCTTGGCCGCACCATAGGGCAGGAAATGGGAGAGGTCCGAGCTGATCACCAGCAACGTTTCCGGCCCGCCCCACAGAATGTCCAACACCTGCGCCACTTCGGCCGGACTGGCATCGCCCACCACCAACGGGACCAGCACAAAGTCATCCAGCACGGCCTGTAAAAAGGGCAATTGCACTTCCAGCGCGTGCTCCTGGGCGTGTACCTCAGCACTTACCACCACCTGTGGCAGATGGGCAATGGACTGCATCGCCGTCAGGTCCAGCGCGACCTCACCCAAGGGTGTGGCAAAGGCATCCACACCAGGCAATGCCAGCCCGCGCACCGCCACCCGATGCGCCGGCCCCAGCAACACCACGCGCCGGATGGCGCTGTGGCTGGTTGCCAGGCGCGCATAGGCCAGCGCTGCCGTACTGCCGGAATAGATGTAGCCCGCGTGGGGCACGATGAGCGCCTTGGGAGCCGCGCGCGTGCCATCTGTATCGCCCGGTACTGCGCCCATCAGGGCCTGCAGCAGACGCAGCAAGCTGTCCCCTTGGCCGGGATAGAAAGTTCCAGCTACGGCGGGTTGGCGAACGGAGTGCATTTGAATCTCCTGAGCATCTCCGGCACTATCTCACGGCGATGGCATCGGTGGCAACTGCGGCATCAGGGCGACAAGCCGAACATACCCGGGTCAATTCACACGTTGCGCATCCAGTCGGCCGTTTGAAAAAACGATTCCTGCAGCCGCGCGCGCAAGCCCTCGTGAACAGCCACCTCGCCCATGGCTTGGTTCATGCAGGCCAGCCACTGGTCGCGCTCCAGAATGCCAATCTTGAAAGGCATGTGGCGCATGCGCAGGCGGGGATGGCCGAAACGCTCCACGTAATGCTGAGGCCCACCCATCCAGCCACATAAAAACCAGTTCAGCTTTTCGCGGGCCGAGGCCAGGTCCGGCCCGTGGGCAGCGCGTAATGCGGCGTAGCCCGGTTCCAGGTCCATCAAATCGTAGAACCGCTCCACCAATGCGTGGATGGCGGACTCGCCGCCGATCAGCGCAAATGCCGTGGTCTGTGGATCCACTTCGTCGACGTCATCTGTCATGCTGCTGCCCGTCGCAAAGTTTCCACCACCGGGCGGCGCAACACATCGCGCAACCCCCACCAACCTGCAGCCAATGCCAGAGCCGCGCCGCAGAGCGAGCCCCACACCGGCAACCACAGGCTGACTGTCCATTCAAATTCAAACACGTAATGGGCTAGCGCCCAACCCACTGCGTTGGCGACAAAGGAGGCCAGAAACCCGGCCAGTAGTCCAACCCCCGCCAACTCGGCGCGCTGCACCTGGCGTAGCAAGCTTGCCTGCGCACCGACCGCACGCATCACCGCAAACTCCTGGGCGCGCTCCTCGCGCGTGGCACTCACCGCAGCAAACAGCACCACCAGTCCGGCAGCCAACGTGAAGCCAAACAAAAATTCCACGGCGCGTATCACCTGATCGAGCACGCGCTGCACCTGATTGAGGGTGCTGGTCATGTCCACCGCCGTAACGTTGGGAAACTGGCGCACCAGCGCGTTATCAAAGCCCTTGGTTGCTGGCGCCTTGAAGGCACTCATGTAAGTGCTGGGCACATCGGCCAGCACGCTCACCGGAAACATGACAAAGAAGTTGGCACGCATGGAACTCCAGTCCACCTTGCGCAGCGAGCTGATGCGCGCTTCGGTCTGCACACCGCCGATGTCAAATTTCAAGTTGTCGCCCATCTTCAAATTCAGGGTTTTGGCAATGCCTTCTTCCACGCTAATGGCACCCTGCTCTTCAGGCTGCCAGGCTCCAGCGACGATCTCGTTATGTGGCGGCTGCGTGGCGCTGTGCGAGAGGTTGAACTCGCGGTCCACCAGGCGTTTGGCGCGCTCGTCCACATAGTCTTCAGGTGACACGACCTTGTCGTTGATGGCAATCAGGCGGCCGCGGATCATCGGGTACCAGTCAAACTTACGCACCCCGGCCTGATTAAGTGCCGCGCGGAAGTTGTCGCTTTGCTCGGGCATCACGTTGATCACAAAACGGTTGGGCGCATCAGGTGGCGTAGCCTTGCGCCAGCTGCCAATCAAATCGGTGCGCAACAGCACCAGCAGCAAGAGCGCCAACATGCCCACCGACAACGCACTCACCTGCACCACGGCAAAGGCCGGGCGTGCGGCAAGTTGACGCGTGGCCAGCACCATCCAGCGGGGCGCGGTTTGCTCGTTGACGCTGCGGCGCAAAAGTTTGACTGCCAGCCAACTCAACCCGGCAAACAGCAGCACCGCAACGGCAAAGCCTCCCACCGCGATCAGACCCAGTTTCAGGTCACTGCTGGCGACCAGGAGCAAGGCCGCAAAACCAGCCACGCCCACGCCCAGCACGCCCAACGATGCGGGGCGCAGATTGCCGACATCACGGCGCATCACGCGCAACGGTGGCACTTGCGCCAGTTGCAAAACGGGTGGTAAGCCAAAGGCCAGCAAGAGGGTCAAACCCATGCCCATGCCGAGTGCTACCGGCCACAAACTTGCGGCAGGCAATGAGGTATCCAGCAAGCCCGCCATCAAGGCGACGAAGAGATAGTGGATAGCGAAACCCAGCGACACGCCCAAGGCGCTAGAAAAAATACCGACCAGCGCAAACTCAAAAGAATAGGCGGAGGCAATGGCGCGCTGGCTCAAACCTAGCACGCGCAGCATGGCGCAATCGTCAAGGTGCTTTGCGGCAAAGGCACGTGCGGCCAGTGCCACGGCCACGGCGCTGAGCAGCGCGGCCAGCAAGGCCACCAGGCTCAGAAATTTTTCAGCACGGTCCAGGGTCTGGCTCATCTCCGGCCTGCCGGTTTGCAGTGACTCCACGCGCACACCACGCACCCCACGCTCTGCGCGGTTGGCGCCATCCTTCACCTCTTTGTCGGCCCAGTCCACAAAGGTTTTAACTTGTGGTTCCTCGCCGGCCATGGCCATGCGGTAGTTCAACCGGCTGGCGGGCTGAATCAAGCCGGTGGCGGCCACGTCCTGGCGGTGCATCATCACGCGCGGCGCAAAGTTCATAAAACCGGCACCCCGGTCCGGCTCCAGCGCAATCACCCCGGCGACGGTGAAGCGGCTGTCGCCCAGCAGCACGCTGTCGCCCTTGGCAATGGCGAGCGACTCCAGCAGCGCGGCATCAACCCACACCTCGCCAGCCTTGGGAATTTCGCGGGTGGGTTGGTCTACTCCCGCTGTGTCAGTCGCCATGAGCAGGCTGCCGCGCAAGGGGTAGCCAGGCTCCACCACCTTGAGTGACACCAACTTGGAGGCGCCACCCTTGGCATCTTCGGCCCGCGCCATGGTGGGAAAGCTCAGCGTGCTGACCATGGAGAGGCCCAGCGCACGCGCTTTGGCTACAAAAATCCCGGGGGTCGGGTTGTCGCTGGCAACCACCACGTCACCGCCCAGGAGTTGTCGCGCATCGCGCTGCAGCCCGCCTTTGAGCCGGTCGGCAAAAAAGCCCACGGCGCTTAAGGCCGCCACGGCCAGGGTCACGGCCACTATCAATAGGCGCAAGTCGCCACTGCGCAGATCACGCCAGAGGCTGCGCCAGCCCAGGCTCCAGAAAGTTTGCTTCATGGCGCTACCTTAGCGCATGCGTGTGAACCGCGTGTAAGGCGGGGCCACTTAAGGGTACTTCTTGATCTCGACGAATGACTTGACCTGCTTAACGCCGTCCACGGCGCGCATGCCATCCATGGCCAGACGGTATTCGGCCGCGCTGCTCACGCGGCCTATGACATAAACGATGTTGCGAACCGAGCGCCAGCGCATATTGGTCGAGGCCAGGTCTTTGGTGCTAACCAGCTGACCGGTGATTTTGGTTTCAATCCAGTAGTCGTTTACGAAGCGCTCAAAGCCTTCCTTCTTGCTGGCATCCCGTTTAGTTGCAGCCGCACGCCTGCGTGCCTGCTCTTCAAGTGACACCACCTGGATTTCGTCATGGACCTTTTGAACACGCTTATCAGTACGCACCAGTTGCACGACCTCGGCCCGTGTGCGGGAATCAGCCACGGTGCCGGTCAGCATGACGCGCTGCTCCCACACATCGACATTGATGTCCATGGCGAGGTTGCTGTCCTTCTGCGCCAGTGCCGAAAATAGAGACGTTCCGATCTGGGTGTCGGTTACAAAATCACTGGTCTGGCGCTTCTCTACGGTCTTCTTGGCGCCCTCCATCAAAATGGTCGTGCAGCCGCCAAGGCCAAACAGTGCGGCAAGCATCAAGGTGCTGGCCAACTGTGCCAGCCGCGATCCCCGCCACACCGCGATCAGGGCTTCCTCTTGGCTACTTCGTTGCCGATGTAACCACCGCCAATCGCGCCCGCAATGGTCGCCAGGGTTTTGCCATCACCACTGCCGATCTGGTTGCCCAGCACACCACCAATCACCGCACCAACGCCAATACCGATGGGGCTGTTTTGGGCTGCAGGGGCTTGAGTGGTCTGGGGTTGTGTTCCCGCGGCACCCGCTGAGTTGTGTTGAGCGGTCACGGCACCATCGCCTTGCACACCAGGCTGCTGGGCGTGTACAACTTGATTCTGGTGCGCGCTCTTGGTCGCATGTTTTTTTCCGGAAAGTTCGTCGGAGGGAGTTCCCTCCTCAGCACGTGAAGACTGTGTGCTGGTCTGCATTTCGTTGACTGACGCATCCCTGTTTGCACCCTGCGAATTCGGCAAATATCCGGTAATGGCGGCAATGCCAACCAAGCTGAATAGCGTGACTGACACAGCAGCAACAGCTACCAGGGGATGAATGCGCTTGAGATTTTCGGCAATGGTCATAGGTGATAAAGGCAATAAAACAAATTCCTACGAGTATCGCCAGGGCAACCGCGCCAATCCCGCCCAAAAAGTATGAAAGCTGTTTCGAATGTAAGTAGGCGTAAATGGTCGGGTGCTCTCAATGCAATCGCACACCTTGCCTTTGCAGTTCCTGCTGCACGTCTGCCATATCGACATTGGCCGTCGTCACGTTCCGCTGCAATGACACCGCAGCCGCAGCCCCAGCGCCCTGCCCGGTTACGGTGCAGGCCATCATGTTGCGCATGGCCGCGTGAGAGACCATGTCGCCCGCCACGCAACGCCCCGCCACCAAAAGATTGTCCACTTCCAGCGGCACCATGCAGCCGTAAGGCACCTCGAAGTAACGACCCGTGCTAGGCAGAATAAGCACCGCGTAGCCGTCGATGAATTCAGGGAAGATGCCAATCGAGTCGTCGAACTTAGCCTGGCTTTTCACGTCGTCGCCAGTGAGGTTGTAGCGCCCAATGATCTTGCGCGAATCGCGCACGCCGACGGTCATACCGAAGTTGCGTAGCTTGGCTTTTTCAAACCCGGGCACCACGGTCTTCAACGCCATCAGCGCCTGCAAAGCCTCGGCGCGCCCTTGCATTTCGGCCTTGGTCAGGTCCATCACATCGGTGGGGTCATAGCCATACATATGCGCCAGGTTCAGGTTGTTGGCCTCACCCGCTTCAGTCAACGACGACCAGGAGCCACCCAGATTGGTGCTGTCCTGAGCAATCACACCCAGCGCACGCGCTTCGTCAAACTCTTTGTCCAGATAGGGGCTGCGCAGTACCTCTTCTTTACCGGTGGTCTGCTGCTGCCAGGTGCGGCTCCAGTCGGCATAGGTGGCGGGCTTGGCCTCGGTGTATTCCAGAAAGCGCTCTTTGTCGACTCCAGAAGCGTTGAACACCGTGGTCATGCCGAGCATCTTGTCCTTGGGCGTCTTGCGATAGCTGGCGCCCGCCAGGTGCGCAATGTCAGCATCTCCCGTGCAGTCGATGATGCGCTGCGCCAGCACCACCTGACGACCGGATTTGCTCTCGGTGACGATGCCCTTGAGGCGATTGCTGCCTTCTTCAAAAATCACATCCACCGCATAGCAATGCAGGATGGGGCGTATGCCGGACTCGCGCACCAAATGATCAGCCACCACTTTGAAGAAGTCGGCGTCCAGGCATTCGCTATCGTTATACGGCCACTTCACCGTGCCGCCCATAGCAGCGGCGCGGCGCTCCATTTCCACGCCTATTCCTTCGGATTCGATAGTGCCTTCGTAACGGTACCAGGCCAGGGTCTCCATGCCTACCGTGGTGATGGCACCGCCAAAGCAACCATAGCGCTCCAGCAACACCACATCCGCGCCTGCCCGGCGCGCCGCTAACGCGGCCGATAATCCCGCCGGTCCGGCTCCCACCACCAGCACTTCACAACTAGCCAAAATCGGCAAGGCTTTGGGCGGCTCGATGTAGACACCCTGCTCTGCATCCATCTCGCCTGCGGCGGGTGGCGTGTGTTGCAGCACCTCACCTTCGTTGGTGTTCTTGCGCGTAAATGTCAGGCGCTTGCCAACGCCGCGGTCAATCATCCGGGTTATGCGGGCAAGGTATTTATCGTCACTGGGCACAGCTACTCCTTCATTGCGTTCCACAGAAATTTATTCGGTTCGCAGCTTGCATGCGGTTCAGAAAGCGACGCTAAACAAGCCGCTGCAACACACGCACCATCAATCGCCCGTGGGTGAAATCCGAAAGGTTTTGACGCGCTGGTGCGAGCGCAGGTAGTTGGCCAGGGAACTGAACCTATCCGGTGTCGATGTGCGTATAACCATGCGGTATTCAAAGTCGGCGCCACTCTCCGACACGCGATAGCTGATATTGGCGATGGTGAAACCATGTTGTTCCAACATACTGCGAATATCTTCGTCTTCCATGGCATCGGAGCGGTCAAAGCTGATGAAGTGTTGCGCATAGTGATGGGACGGAATTCGTGCCTCGATCAAACGAAACAGCGAGAGCGTACCGACCGTCAAACTGGACGCAAGACACACCAGCGTATGGGTGCGAAAACCGGCTGGTCTGCCATGGTAACTGCGCTCCAAACCGATGGCACCACCCACTGCCATGGCACCTACCAAGTGCAAGGTCATGGTTAGCAGATCTTGATCCATATTTATTTTTTCCGAAATGGGATAGCCATCAACGCTGCACTCGTGTAGGGATTGAAATTTTGCCTGGGGTAAACCCGAAATCAAACACAGACACAGGGCAAAAGTTGCTCAAAAAGTGCTGGCATTTTGTATCTAAAAGACCTGAAGTGTGTAAACTGAATGTCACGGAACTGACATTTTTTAACGCCACAATTTACAGGCAACTTTTACAGGAACTGTTATGCATCTAAATAAATTGACTTCCCTTGCTCTGGCCGCCTTGGCCGTTTGCGGTGCCCAAAGCGCACTGGCCCAATCCAGCGAGTTGGTCGCTGCAGCCAAGGCCGAAGGCCAGCTGACTGTCATCGCGCTCGATCGCAACTGGTGCGGCTATGGCCCCATCCTGGACGCATTCAAGGCCAAGTACGGCCTCAAGATCAACGAACTCAATCCTGATGCAGGTTCCGGCGACGAGATCGAAGCCATCAAGGCCAACAAAGACAACAAGGGCCCACAGGCTCCCGACACCATTGACGTCGGCCTGTCCTTTGGCCCTACCGCCAAGGCCGCTGGCCTGCTCATGCCCTACAAGGTCTCGACCTGGGCCAGCATTCCTGAAGGCAGCAAAGACCCTGAAGGATTTTGGGTCGGTGACTACTACGGCGTGTTGTCCTTCCTGGTCAACTCCGACATCGTTTCCAAGGCACCCGCCGACTGGGCTGACCTGCTCAAGTCTGATTACAAAAACACCGTGGCACTGGCTGGTGACCCACGCGCTTCCAACCAAGCCATCCAGGGCGTATATGCCTCTGGCCTGAGCGCCGGTGGTGGCGATGCCGCCAAGACTGCTAATGCAGGTCTGAAGTTTTTTGCTGACCTGAACAAGGCCGGCAACTTTGTGCCGGTCATCGGCAAGACTGCCGCACTGGCACAAGGCACCACACCGATCCTGATTACCTGGGACTACCTGGCCCTGGCCGATCGCGACAAGCTCAAGGGCAACCCCAAGGTGGAAGTGGTAGTGCCTAAGACCGGCGTGCTGGCTGGCATCTATGTGCAAGCCATCAGTGCCTATGCACCCCACCCCAATGCCGCCAAGCTGTGGATGGAATACCTGTATTCCGACGAAGGCCAGCAGGGTCTGCTGAATGGCTATTGCCATCCCGTGCGCTTTAACGACATGATCGCCAAGAACAAGTTCACCAAGGCATCACTCGACAAGCTGCCACCAGCTGCCGCCTATTCAAAGGCAAACTTCCCGACGCTTGAGCAACAAGGTGTTGCCAAGGAAATCATCACCAAGCAATGGGATGCCGTGGTGGGTGCAACAGTCAAGTAACTTGAACTCTTAAGTCCACCATCGGGCGTGACCGTTTCGGTCATGCCCGATTTTGTTTGGACTGCTGATTTTTAACTTTCACCAGAGAGTCACGCTGTGTCTGCTGCTACCCAACCGCCAACGATAAACGCAATAGCGCCACCAGGCCGCAAGCCGCTGAACTTGAATCTGCTGGGGGTCGCCCCATTTTTCATCTTCGCCTTGCTGTTCTTGCTGTTGCCCACCGCCTATTTGATGGTGGGTGCCTTTCAGGATGCAGAGGGGCACTTCACCCTGAAGAATTTAGCGGGCCTGCTGGAGGCCAATGTGCTCGATGCCTACTGGATCAGCTTCAAGATCAGCATCGCGTCTTCACTGGCCGGTGGACTGCTAGGCTTTTTGCTGGCCTGGGCTGCGGTGCTGGGCAAACTGCCTGGCTGGATACGCCCCACGCTGATGACCTTCTCGGGTGTGGCATCCAACTTTGCCGGTGTGCCTTTGGCTTTTGCGTTTCTGGCCACGCTGGGCCGCATGGGCCTGGTCACCATCCTGTTAAAGAAGTACCTCGACTTCAATATTTATTCGACGGGCTTCAGCATTCTGAGCTTTGTGGGCCTGACGCTGACCTATTTGTATTTCCAGATTCCGCTGATGGTGCTGATCGTCACACCGGCACTTGAAGGCCTGAAAAAGGAATGGCGCGAAGCCTGCGACTGCCTGGGTGGCAGCACCGTGCAGTACTGGCGCTATATCGCCATGCCTGTGCTCTGGCCCAGTATTCTGGGCGCCATGTTGCTGCTGTTTGCCAACGCCTTTGGCGCGGTGGCCACGGCCTATTCGCTTACGGGCAGTTCACTCAATATCGTGCCCATCCTGCTCTATGCACAGATACGCGGCGATGTATTGCATAACCCGAACCTGGGCTACGCGATGGCGCTAGGCATGATCGTTATCACCGGCCTGGCCAACGCCGGCTATATGGTTCTGCGCAGCAAGACCGATCGGAGGAGCGCATGAGCGTCGAGAACAAAGAATCCCGCCTGGGCGCATGGATTGCCATGGCCATCGGCACCACGTACTTTCTGCTGCCGCTGATTGCCACCTTTGAATTCAGCCTGCGCATGAAGCGTGGCGAGTACACCTTTGAGGCCTACAAAGTGGTGTTCGGCGATCCGCTATTCCAGGCCACCTTTGGCTACTCCATCGTCATGGCCATAGCCACCATATTCGTCGGCGTTCTGTTGGTGGTACCCACCGCCTACTGGGTGCATTTGCGCATGCCCAAGCTGCGCCCGCTGGTGGAGTTCATCACGCTGCTGCCACTCGTCATCCCGGCCATCGTTATCGTGTTTGGCTACTTGCGCATGTACAACAGCAGTTCCATCATCCCGCTCACGGGCAGTGAACGCGCTACCGACTTTTTGCTGGTGTGCAGCTATGTGACGCTATCGCTGCCGTATATGTACCGATCCGTGGATACCGGCCTGCGCACGATCGATGTGCGCACGCTGACCGAAGCTGCCGAGGTCCTGGGCGCCAGACGCGCCACCATTTTGCTGCGGGTGATTTTTCCCAACATCAGTTCGGCCATTCTGTCGGGTGCCTTCCTGACCTTTGCGGTAGTCGTTGGCGAATTCACCATGGCCAGCCTGCTGGATCGTCCGGCCTTCGGGC
Organism: uncultured beta proteobacterium; assembly: GCA_903876045.1. Classification (GTDB taxonomy): domain Bacteria; phylum Pseudomonadota; class Gammaproteobacteria; order Burkholderiales; family Burkholderiaceae_C; genus Allorhodoferax. The sequence goes on from CAIQYP010000236.1 coordinate 14,329, forward strand.
CCTATCTGCAGTTGATGGGTGCCAACCGGGCTTATGAGCCTTCGGCACTGGCCATCATTGCATTCATCGTGACCTGGGCCTCGATGGGCCTGATCAATGTGTTTGGCCGCAACGCCCACACCAAGCCCACCCGCTAACCGACAAACCGCAAGAGATTCACGCCATGGCATTCCTGGAAATATCCAACATTCAAAAACGCTTCGGCAGCCAAACGGCTGTGCATGACTTTTCGATCTCGATCGAGAAGGGCGAGTTCATCACCTTCCTGGGCCCATCGGGTTGCGGCAAGACCACTATCCTGCGCATGCTGGCCGGGTTCGAGACACCGTCGATCGGTAGCATTGTGTTTGACGGCAAAGACGTGACGCATGTGCCCACCAACCAGCGCAATGTGGGTATGGTGTTCCAGTCCTACGCGCTGTTCCCCAACATGACGGTAGCCGAGAACATTGGCTTTGGCTTGAAGGTAGCCAATGCCGGTAAAGCCGAGATTGAGAGCCGGGTGCGTGAAATGCTGAAGCTCATCAAGCTCGACGCCCTGGCCGACCGCTACCCCTGGCAGATGTCCGGCGGCCAGCAACAGCGCGTGGCACTGGCGCGCGCCCTGGCCAACAAGCCCAAGGTCTTGCTGCTGGACGAACCGCTTTCGGCACTGGACGCCAAGATCCGCATTTCGTTGCGCGAAGAAATTCGCGAACTGCAGCGCGCCCTGGGCATCACCACCGTGTTTGTGACGCACGACCAGGAAGAGGCACTGTCAATCTCCGACCGCATCGTGGTGCTCAACGAAGGCCGCGTGGAGCAGACCGGCACGCCCTCCTCCATCTACAACTTCCCGCGCACCCGCTTTGTAGCCTCGTTCATCGGCACACTCAACCAGCTTTCGGGCGAGGTCGTTGATACCGCCAAGGGCGAGATCCGCGTGGGCACGCAAACGCTCGTCACCAGCAACCCGCTGGACGACCTCCGAAACGGTCAGGCATGCACACTGGCAATACGTCCGGAAGCCATCACCCTGGATGATGTGGGCACTGGCAAAAACACCGTGCAGACCGTGGTGGACGACGTGAGCTTTCTGGGCTCCATCGTGCGTATCCGCACGCACCTGGGCTCTGAGTCCTTGTCTATGGATGTGTTCAACGACCCCAATCAGAAACTACCGGTGCGGGGTGACACCGTTTCGCTGAGCTTTGCGTTTGAGAATCTACTGGTGCTGGCTTAGCTGGTGACCCGCTGCGTGTTGGCCGCGTTGAGCGACTGCGTGTAGTCGGGTTGTGGCGCTTCGAACGGCATTCCCAACAAGACTGCAGTGCAGCGATTGCGGGCGCACAGTAAGGGCAGCCTCAGGACCATTCAATTTCACGCCTTCTATTGTCGACCGCAGCCCACTCTAACGTACCTATAGTTCCCACACAAATTAAATAAATAGGAGGGCAAATTCACCGAAGGTGACGATATCTCGTTCCGAGTTCCTTGACAAATTCAGGTCATTGCGGCTTGAGGACTGCATTGGAAACATTGATCGCTACTGGGATAAGTCCAAGCGCCTTGAAAGCGTCTGCTGCCCTTTGTTGTTCAGCAATAGCCTCTTGGCTCATTGGATGTACGTCGAAACCTCTGTGGGAAAGCACAGTTTCCATTACCGATTGCGAAAATCCCGAAATCGCACTGAACGTCTTTGCAGTGCCCGGAATATCTTTAGAAGCTTGGGCAAAGATATCGCGGGTGGATTCGAGCACAACATCGATCAACTGCGGATTCGCCTCAGCAAACGACTTTGACACGAAGAATAGATCGTTGTTCGCAACAAGACCCACGCCATCGGTGAGCGTTCGAGCACCTAGTGCAGTTTCAGCGGCGGTGCGGTAGGGCTCCCAAATGGCCCAAGCGTCGACGGCGCCCTTCTCGAAAGCAGTGCGACCGGCAGCAGGAGGTAAAAACACGAGTTCAACGTCGGTGTATTTGAGTCCTGCCTTTTCGAGCGCACGCACGAGAAAATATTGCACATTTGAGCCCTTGTTCAGTCCGATTTTTTTGCCTTTTAGATCGGCGACCGTATTAATCGCGCTGTCTTTCTGAACCAAGATGGCCTCGGACTTTGGACTGTCAGGCGCATAGCCAAAATAGAGAAACAGCCCGCCAGCGGCTTGGGCAAAAATTGGTGGGGTATCGCCGCTGTGGCCGAAATCGACTACGCCAGTGCTGAGCCCTTCAAGAAGCTGCGGTCCTCCCGATTCTGTCCACGTGACTGTGTAGCCGAGCGGCTTCAACTTTTCTTCGAGCATGCCGCTCGCTTTCAGAAGCGTGAAAGCCCCGACCTTTTGATGCCCCATCCGCACGACCTTTTCCTGCGCAAAGGCAGTGAAGGGGATGCCAATGGAAAAAATCAGAACAAAGAAAGCAGCTAGGCCAACAGCGAAACGTCTATTTAAGTTCATACAAGCCCTCCCAGGGCGATGTCCCGCTCGTAGTTGAAGGTTGAGGTTGGTGGTTGAAGCCGTCAGGCCCTACAGAATATGGGTTCTGACTTCAACAACCGCAAAGCCAAGAAAGCCCAACCACCATGGCAAAGTCTATAGCCAAACTACGTG
>CAIQYP010000237.1 GCA_903876045.1 uncultured beta proteobacterium
AAGAACGAAGCTAAGGTGATCTAGTGGTCCTTTCTTCGGTGAGGGCTGTGTGGTTGGGCTGCTTTGGATTCCGTTTGCGTGGGAACGCAGGACGGCGTGGCACTCAACTCCGCGGCTGTCCCCCGCCCGCTCGAGCGGGCTCCTCCTTTATGCCGCTGCGCTGAGCGCCACGCCGCCCTGCGTTGGACAGTTTGTAAACACTCTTTTTGAAAGTCCTATCTATGACCTCTCTTGTTATTGCTGAACATGACAACGTCTCTATTAAGGCTGCCACGCTGAATACCATTGCGGCGGCTGCCCAGTGCGGTGGCGATGTGCATGTGCTGGTGGCTGGGTTCAACGCCTCTGCTGCCGCTGCCGCGGCTGCGCAAATTGCGGGTGTTGCTAAAGTCATTCATGCGGATGACGCCGGGTTGGAACATGGTCTGGCGGAAAACGTCACGGCCCAGGTGCTGGCTATTGCAGCCAACTACAGCCACCTCGTTTTTGCTGCGACCGCGTCAGGCAAGAACGTTGCCCCGCGCGTGGCAGCCAAGTTGGATGTCGGTCAGGTGAGCGACATCACCAAGGTCATCAGCCCCGACACCTTCGAGCGCCCGATTTATGCGGGCAATGCCATGGCTACAGTGCAAGCGACGGACGCCACCAAGGTGATGACCGTGCGCACCACCGGTTTTGATCCGGTGTCTGCTACCGGTGGCAGTGCCACTGTGGAAACGCTGGCCGCTGTTGCTGCATCGACAAGTGTGAGCTTTCTGGGTTCCGAGATCGCCAGAAACGACCGCCCCGAATTGACCTCCGCCAAGGTCATCGTCAGCGGTGGCCGCGCCTTGGGTAGTGCTGAGAAGTTTTCTGAGATCATTACGCCGCTGGCCGACAAGCTCAATGCGGCCATGGGCGCCTCGCGTGCTGCGGTGGACGCAGGTTACGCCCCCAACGACTGGCAAGTGGGCCAGACCGGCAAGATCGTGGCGCCGCAGTTGTACATCGCTTGTGGCATCTCAGGCGCCATTCAGCATTTGGCCGGCATGAAGGACAGCAAGGTGATCGTGGCCATCAACAAGGATGCCGAAGCACCGATCTTCTCGGTGGCCGACTATGGTCTGGTCGCTGATCTGTTTGTCGTCGTACCTGAACTGGTTGCTGCGTTATAGGCTAGCTGGTTCAACAGGGCATCCATAGGGTGCCCTTTTTTTTCGTTTCTTATCAGTGGAGTTCATCATGAGTTACATCGCCCCCGTCAAAGACATGCTGTTCAACATCGAGCATCTGGCCAATATCGAACAGATCGCTCAGATACCGGCTTTCGCCGATGCCGGTTTGGATACCGCGCAAGCCGTGCTGGAAGAAGCCGCCAAGTTCAACGAGGGTGTGTTGGCTCCGTTGAACTGGGCCGGTGACCAGAACCCCACCGGTTTCAAGGATGGTGTGGTGACTGCCACTCCGGGCTTCAAAGAGGCTTTCAAGCAATTTGCTGAAGCCGGCTGGCAAGGCCTGCAGCACCCCGCAGACTTTGGTGGTCAGGGCTTGCCCAAGACCATTGGCGCGGCCTGCATTGAGATGTGCAACAGCGCCAACCTGAGCTTTGCCTTGTGCCCGTTGTTGAGCGACGGTGCCATCGAAGCGCTGCTGACAGCAGGCTCCGACGAACTCAACGCGGTGTATCTGGAAAAGCTGATCAGTGGCGAGTGGACCGGCACCATGAACCTGACCGAGCCGCAAGCCGGTTCCGATCTGGCCGCTGTGCGCACCCGCGCCGAGCCGTTGCCAGACGGCACCTACAAGGTGTTTGGCACCAAGATTTACATCACCTGGGGTGAGCACGACATGGCCGACAACATCGTCCATTTGGTGCTGGCCCGCGTGCAGGGCGCACCCGAAGGCGTGAAGGGCATCAGCCTGTTTGTGGTGCCCAAATTTATGGTCAATGGCGATGGCTCGCTGGGTGCGCGCAACGACGTGCATTGCGTCAGCATCGAACACAAAATGGGCATCAAGGCCAGCCCGACTGCCGTGCTGCAATATGGCGATAACGGTGGTGCGATTGGCTACTTGGTCGGCCAGGAAAATCGCGGTCTGGAATACATGTTCATCATGATGAACGCCGCGCGTTACGCCGTGGGCGTGCAAGGCATTGCGATTGCCGAGCGCGCCTACCAAAAGGCCGTGACCTTCTCGCGTGACCGCATCCAGAGCCGCCCGGTGGATGGCTCTTTGCCAGGTGCTGGCCCCATCATCAACCACCCCGATGTGCGCCGCATGCTGATGACCATGCGTGCCTACACCGAAGGCTGCCGTGCCATGGCCACGACCGCCGCCAGCGCCTACGATGCGGCCCACCACCACCCCGATGCTGACACGCGCAAAGCCAATCAGGCCTTCTACGAATTCATGGTGCCGCTGATCAAGGGCTACAGCACCGAGATGAGCCTGACCGTCACCTCACTCGGCGTGCAGGTGCATGGCGGCATGGGCTATATCGAAGAAACCGGTGCCGCCCAGTACTACCGCGATGCCAAGATCCTGACGATTTACGAAGGCACGACCGCCATTCAGTCCAACGACCTGGTCGGCCGCAAGACTGCTCGCGATGGTGGTCAAACTGCCAAGGGAATTGCCGGACAAATCGAAACCACGGAAGCCGAATTGACCGCAAGTGGCAGCGCAAATGCATTGGCCGTGGCCAAGCGCCTGAAGGCTGCCCGTCTGGCTTTCCTGGATGTGGTGGACTTTGTGGCCGGCAACACCAAGGCCAGCCCGAATGCCGTGTTTGCCGGCAGCGTGCCCTACCTGATGCTGGCAGGCAACCTGATGTCCGGCTGGCAAATGGCGCGTGCGCTGCTGGTGGCTGAAAAGGCGGTAGCTGCAGGCACGGATGTGCCCTTCATGCAGGCCAAAGTCACCACTGCACGTTTCTATGCCGACCACATTCTGAGCCAGGCACCCGGCGTGCGCGATAGCATTGTGGACGGTGCTGACAGTGTGATTGGCATGGCGCTGGACGCGTTCTAATTCCCTTGCTAAATCAACCGTGCCCTTTGTCGGCCCGCCTTGCCGTGCCTCAGCACTGTTTGCGGCGGGCCTTCGCGTTCACGCTTGATGTAGCAATGGAATAAACCAGAGAAATATTCATGTCGAAACTCCCACCACCCCTGGACCGTTTGCCCTTTCCGGTGATTGGTTCGCCACTGTTCATCATCAGCAATCCGAAGTTGGTGATTGCCCAGTGCATTGCTGGCGTGGTGGGCGCCATGCCGGCGCTCAATGCCCGTCCGGCTGAGCAGTTGGAAGAGTGGCTGATCGAGATCACCGAGGCGCTGGCAGCCCACAATGCCGCGCATCCGGAAAGCCCGGCGGCGCCGTTTGCCATCAACCAGATCGTGCACAAGAGCAATGCGCGGCTGGAACATGACATGGCGATGTGCGTGAAGTACAAGGTGCCGATCATCATCACTTCGCTGGGCGCGCGTGAAGACGTCAATGCGGCCGCGCATTCCTACGGCGGTGTGGTGCTGCACGACATCATTAACAACAAGCACGCGCACAAAGCGATTGAAAAGGGTGCCGATGGGCTGATCGCCGTGGCAGCAGGCGCTGGTGGCCACGCGGGAGTGAAGAGTCCGTTCGCCCTGATTCAGGAAATCCGCCAATGGTTTGACGGTCCTATTGCACTCAGTGGCTCTATCTCCACGGGTGACGCAGTGCTTGCAGCGCAGGCCATGGGCGCCGACTTTGCCTACATCGGCTCGGCCTTTATTGCGACAGAAGAGGCTCGCGCTGCAGAGGCCTACAAGCAGTGCATCGTCGCCAGCAACTCGGACGACATCGTCTACAGCAACCTGTTTACCGGTGTGCACGGCAACTACCTGGCACCCAGCATCCGCGCTGCTGGAATGGACCCGGATCATCTGCCGGAGAGTGACCCCACTGCCATGGACTTTGCCGGTGACAAAGCCAAAGCCTGGAAAGAAATCTGGGGCTGCGGCCAGGGCATTGGCGCGGTGACGCAGGTGCAGCCTGCCTCCGCCTACATAGCACAGCTCAAACGTGAATACGCGGCTGCCAAGGCGCGGCTGCTGGCGGTTTGAGGTACGCGGTATCGTGCCGGCCGAGGGCACCGGGGTAGATGCTTCCGCGGCTGTCCCCCGCCCTGCGGGCTCCGCCTTTATGCCGCTGCACCATCCACCCCAGTGCCCGCTGCTGCTATTGCTGCCTCAGCAAAACAGGTGATGCGGGATGCGTCCCCGGCGTGCCACGGTGGTACCTTTTGCATGATGCCAGCAAAGGTGGCTGATGCTTCAAATGCTGCCAGCCAGTGCTGCAAATTCGGCCAGTTCTGTTGCGCAAACCAGGTCTTGTCGGTGTGGGCAAACTGCCGCACAAACGGTGCAATGGCTGCGTCCAGAAAGCCCCAGCGCGCACCTTGCAAACAGGGCGTTAGAGTCAATCGGTCCTCCCAGTTCTGCAACAGGGCTGCGCCTTGTTCGCGGTAGACCAAACCATCCGTCAGCGCAAAGCGGGCTGGGTATTTGTAGCGATCCAAGGCTTGCTTGAACGCCCCGTCGTTGATGGCAATGCAAGCCATTGCATCGGTCATGGTTGCTGCGTCCCGGGGCAACCAGCCCATCGGGTCGCGCTGTCGCAAGGCCCAGAGCATGATGTCCACGCTCTGTTCGATGACCGTTCCATTGGGAAGCACCAGCACCGGGACTGTTCCTTTGGGTGAGGCTTGTAGCATCTCGGCCGGTTTGGCCTTCAAGGCAATTTCACGCAGTTCCACTTCTACCTCTGCGGCTTGCACCGCTAACCGAGCCCGCATGGCATAGGGGCAGCGGCGAAAGGAATACAAGACCGGCAAAGACATGCTGCGCCGCCCCGTTCAGTCGTCGCCGAGTTGCGGGTTTTGCTTTGCCTTGGCCCGTTCCCATTGGCGCTGTCTCTCGCGCGCACCATTCTTCTGCGCATCCGAAGTCGTGCCGTGGCAGCGCGGGCAACTGACGCCGGCTTCAAACAACGCTGATTCGGTAGCGCCAGCATCCAGCGGTTGGCGACAGGCCCGGCAAAGTTTGTGCGGTCCCGGCACCAGACCATGACCGACGGATACGCGCTCGTCAAAGACAAAGCACTCACCCTGCCATAAGCTTTGCTCTGGCGGCACCGTTTCCAGGTATTTCAGGATGCCACCTTCCAGGTGAAACACCTCGTCAAAGCCTTGTGCGCGCAAATAGGCGGTGGACTTTTCGCAGCGGATGCCCCCGGTACAAAACATGGCCACCTTGGGCTTCTTGCCAGCCTTGTCGAGGCCAGCGAGGCGGTCGGATTGGTCCAACCAGCCTGGCAGTTCTGCAAATGTCCGGAGTTGCGGATTGATGGCATGCGCGAAGCTGCCTATCTCCACTTCGTAATCATTGCGTGTGTCCACTACCACCACATCGGGGTCAGAAATCAGCGCGTTCCAATCCGCGGGTTTGACGTAGGTGCCTGCCATCAGCGTGGGGCTAATGCCCGGCACGTTCATGGTGACGATTTCCTTTTTCAGTCGCACTTTCATGCGGTGAAACGGTGGCTTGTCGGACCAGGATTCCTTGTGCTGCAGATTGGCCAGCAGCGGGTCGGCACGCAGATACGCCAGCACGACACGCACGTCGTCTGCCGCACCTGCGATGGTGCTGTTAATGCCTTCGCTGGCCAGCAGGATCAGGCCTTTGACGTTGCGTTGCTCACACAAGTCCAGCAGTGGTGCTTTGCGCGCTTTGAAGTCGGGCAGGGCGACAAACTGGTAAAAGGCGGCGGTGAGAAAGGGGGATGGCATAGGGACATTTTGCCGTGCATTGGCCGCGGACCTTTCGGCTTGGCGCGATGCGCGTGCTGGCCCTAAGTCGGCCAGGTAGATCCATGCTCAGGCACCATGGCGCGCCAGCCTAACTCGCGCTGAATGCGTGAACGCAACGTGTCGGACGCTTGTCCCTCCCCGTGCACGACATACACCTGCGCTGGCGCGGAGGGCATGCTGCGCAACCAGTCAATTAGCTGGTTGCCATCGGCATGGGCTGAAGCCGATTGCAGGCAGACGACTTCCGCCTTCACCGCCACATCGTGCCCATGGATGCGCACGCTGCGGGCACCGCTGGCCAGCGTTGCCCCGCGGGTGCCAGGGGCCTGAAAGCCGGTCAGAATAATCATGTTGCGGTGCATACCGGCATGTTGCTCCAGGTGGTGCAGCACGCGCCCGCCGGTGGCCATGCCACTGGCCGACAGAATCACCATCGGACCATGGCGGGAAGCCAGCGCCTTGGATTCATCGGTGCTGCTGACCATGGTGGCTCCGTGTGTCAAGGCACGAACTTCCACTTTATTCAGCCGGTGCTCACCGGCGTGGTGTTCAAACAGGTTGGTGGTGTTCACCGCCATCGGGCTGTCCAGAAACACCGGTAGCGCGTGGGGAATGTCACCGCTGGCCTTGAGTTGGTTAATGGCATGTAGCAGGGCTTGGGCGCGCCCTACGGCAAACACCGGCACCACCGCCACACCACCGCGCGCGGCAAGTCTTTGCAGGGCTGGCCCCAGTTCCGCCAGCAGGTTGTCCTTCGGATGTGAGCGGTCGCCATAGGTGGACTCGATCAACACGGTGTCGGCCGCGGGTGGGCGGTCCGGCGGATTCATGAGGCTGTCGTCCGGGCGGCCCAGGTCACCTGAGAACAGAATGCGCCTGCCCGCCACTTCCAGCAGGATGCTGCATGCTCCCAGAATATGGCCCGCCGAACTGAAGGTGGCTCGCCATCCGGGGATGGGTTGAAAGGTGGTGCCCATGTCCACAGTCTTGAACAGGGCTTGGCAGTCCAGCGCGTCTTGCCGGGTATACAGCGGCAGGGCCGGCGCATGTTTGGAGAACCCTTTTCGATTGGCAAAAGTAGCGTCCTCTTCCTGGATATGGCCGCTGTCGGGCAGCAGGATTTTGCACAGATCGCGCGTGCCGGTGGACGCAAAGACATGGCCCGTAAAGCCTTCCTTCGCCAGCAAAGGCAGGTAGCCACTATGGTCCAGATGCGCGTGGGTCAGCAACACCGCATGGACAGACTCCGGCAACACGGGCAACGGATTCCAGTTGCGCAGGCGAAGTTGTTTGAAGCCCTGAAACAGTCCGCAGTCCACCAGCAAGCTTTCGCCTTGGTGTTGCACCAGATATTTGGATCCGGTGACCGTATCGGCCCCACCTAAAAATGTAATGCTCACGCCCATATCAGATCCCCAAAAGAAAAATGCCGCCAAGTCCTTTATAGACCCAGCGGCATCTATTGCCCAGCGATTAGTGCGAGAGACTTAGCTGAAGAAACTCTTTAGCCTATCGGTCCAGCTGTCGCCGGATGGTGAATGCTTGCTGCCGCCCTTTTTGAAGGACTCATCCAACTCACGCAGCAAGCGGCGCTGGTGCTCGCTCAACTTGACCGGGGTCTCCACCACGATGTGGCAATACAGGTCGCCTGGATAGCTTGCACGCACACCCTTGATGCCCTTGCCGCGCAGGCGAAACTGCTTGCCGGTTTGTGTGCCTTCGGGGATGTCAATGGCTGCCTTGCCGGCCAGTGTGGGCACATCAATCTCGCCACCCAGCGCGGCCGTGGCCATGCTGATGGGCACCGAGCAATGGATGTCATCGCCATCGCGCTCAAAGATGTCGTGCTTCTTGAGGCGGATTTCGATGTACAGGTCGCCGGGAGGGCCGCCATTGGTTCCAGGTTCGCCATTGCCGGCACTGCGGATGCGCATGCCACCGTCGATACCTGCCGGAATTTTGACTTCAAGTGTCTTCTGGCGCTTGATTTTTCCTTGGCCATGGCAGGCGGTGCATGGCTCAGGAATCACCTTGCCGTTACCACGGCACGTCGGACAGGTTTGCTGCACGCTGAAGAAGCCTTGGCGCATCTGCACCGTACCAGCGCCATTGCAGGTGCCACAGGTCTTGACCTGGGTGCCGGGCTTGGCGCCTGTGCCCTTGCAGGTATCGCAGTTGTCCCAACTGGGGATGCGGATTTGTGCATCCTTGCCGCGGGCTGCTTCTTCGAGCGTGACTTCCATGGCGTAGCTCAGGTCGCTGCCACGGTAAACCTGGCGGCCACCACCACCACCAGCACGACCGCGCTGCTGGCCGAACATATCGCCAAAAATATCACCAAAGGCTTCTGCAAAGCCGCCATAGCCCTCACCACCAGCACCGCCGCCACGATTCGGGTCCACACCGGCGTGGCCGTACTGGTCGTAGGCAGCGCGCTTTTGCGCGTCTGACAGCATCTCGTAGGCCTCTTTGGC
>CAIQYP010000238.1 GCA_903876045.1 uncultured beta proteobacterium
ACGTGGTGCGCTGGTTGCGAGAAACCCTCAACGGTCGCTCGGATCGCACTTCGCTTCTTCCAGAAATCAAGCGTTGGTTTTATGACCATCGCATCCTGCAAATTGCACCCCGTGAACTCAAAAGCCTGATTGCCACCGCGCAGAAGGACCACGAAACACTGTTGCTTAAGGCACTTGAACTTGCCTACGGTCAGCAAAAGCTCCAAGACTGGGAGTTGTCTCTAAATTCCAAAACAGAAGACGGTATCTCATTGCAGTCCTGGCTGTGGGCGGCACCGCAGAAGCAGTCCACCGTACAAATCACCCAGTTTTTTGACAAAGTGGACCACTTGCGCACCATGGGTGTTGCAGACAATTGGCCCTCCACCGTAAATGACGCCGCCATTCGTCACTACGCCAGGCGGTGCGCGCACCGGGCGCCATCGGTGAGCAAACGCATAACCTCAACACGGCGCAGTCTGGAGGTCGCCTGTTTTCTGCGCTATGCCCTTTGCACGTCCTCAGACCAGTTGCTTTTGATGCTGCGACGCTGGATACGCAAGATGGCCAATGACGCCGCGCGGGAAACAACCCCAAGCTATGCGGATGCCCAGGCCAAGCTGCAGGAATTTGCTTTGACCGTACGGAATCTGGCTAGAGAGGACGAACTTTCCCACGCCGATCTGAAATCCAAGCTGGTCGAACTCGTGACAGCGACGCTGACCGATACCAAAATCAGTCGCTCGGCATTGGCGCGTGCCCACCTGATTGAGCACCCGGCACAATCGCGTGCCTTGTTGGCCAGGCTGCTGACGCTACCCCTCTCCGCCCAAGGGGATCACCCGGTCATACAGGCGCTGGAAGTATTGCGAAAAACCTACGCCAACCGTGCCACGTCGCTCAAAACTACTCCGGCAATCAAATTGGGCAACCGGTGGCAGAAGGTGATTGCCGGCACCGACCGCCAGAAAGCATTGAGCGCGCTGGAATGGGCGACGCTATTTGCCCTGCGTTTGGCATTGCGAAATGGCTCGGTTTATTTGGGGCATAGCTTTGCGTTTCGAAGCCAGGCCACACTTTTCATCGCTAAGGAAGACTGGCAAAAGAGTCGCGACATGCACTACTCCCAGCTCGGCCTGTCGCGGGACCCGAAGGAGACGCTGGAGCCATTGGCAGAACACCTCAAAAAGCGACTGCATGACTTTGCAGCAGCCGCATCTGCTGGACAAATTCAGGTTGACGCAGAAGGCATTCACCAAGAGCGCAAGGCGGCCAACCCTGAGGAGGTGCGGGTGATTGCATTGCGCCGGGCCCTTATGGAGGGCAGGCCACCGGGCCAGTTACCAGAAATTGTGTTGGAGATAGACAGTGCCGTGCGATTTAGCTGGATGCTGCTGGGCCGCGAACCCAACAGCCGGCGTGAACTGTTGATGGTCTACGCGGCAGTCTTCGCCCACGGCACATCGATGTCGGCATCTGACGTGTCGCGCATGGTTCCCGAATTACCGGTGGAGGCGATACGCCAAACTATGAAGCGCTTAAGCGACGAGCGTCGTCTGCGCCAGGCCAGCGATGCCGTGGTCCAGTATCTGCACCGCTTTGAAATTGCCAAGCACTGGGGCCGCTCCGATCTCGCGTCCGCCGACATGATGAGCCTGGAAACAGAGCGTGCCATTTGGCAATCGCGTGCCGATCCGAGGCGCAAAACCGCATCAATCGGCGTCTATACCCATGTCCGGGATGGTTGGGGCATCGTGTACGACCAGCCCATTGTGCTCAATGAACGCCAAGCAGGAGTCGCCATCGAAGGGGTGGTTCGCCAAAGTGCCGTTGAAGACGTCGGCCAACTCGCCGTTGACACCCATGGCTACACGGACTTCGCGATGGCTGTGGCCAAGTTGCTTGGCTTTGATCTGTGTCCCCGTCTGGCGGACATCAAGCACCGCAAGTTGTACGCCCTTAAGGGATACGAGGTGCCGGACGTTCTGAATCCAGTGA
>CAIQYP010000239.1 GCA_903876045.1 uncultured beta proteobacterium
CCCATCCAGGAGATACACCAATGACTTGAGCTGTATCAGCCAAGCTCATTGCGTAGTCCAGCGGCAACACGACCGCTTGAGCCTGGCGTAACTGTTCCACGGTTTGTGCTGAAGCAATCGCCTCACGCGCATTTATCAATATCTGATCGTCTCCGCTTGCTGGACGCGACATCATGTACTCCATCAACGTTGATGGAGTAATTATTACATCAATGAATTAGAAATGGAATAACAGCACCAACGCCAGCGCCCGGTTTGGTCCCCTGCTGAGCGGCAATCAGCAGGCGTTGCAGGCGGCTACCGCGCCGTTGACCTGTATGCGCGTCTGTTCTATCAGGTACTCCAGAAACACCCTGCTGCGCTCGGGTAGAAACTGTCGACTCGGAAGCGCTGCGTACAAGGTAAGCCGCCCGGCAATCCAGGGGCGCAGCACACGCACTAGTTCGCCACGCATCAGATAAGGCGCGACCAGGTCCAGTGCCACCGAGGTAATGCCGGCACCGTCCAGCGTGGCGCGCATCAGCGTGTCGCTGTGGTTCACCCACAGAACGGGCTCGACCGTCACCTCCACTGGTTCATCTTCCTTGTCGGAGTTCAGCAGGCGCCACACCGGTGTGTTCGCGTCAGCGGTCTTCAGGCGCAGAACGTCGTGCTGCTTGAGGTCCTCAGGTTGGAGCGGTGTGCCGCGACTTTTGAGGTAGCCGGGCGAGCACACCAGAATGGCCTCGGTGCTGGACACCTTGCGCGCGATCACATCGCCATCAAATCCGTCGTTGGTGGGCAGTAGGGTGATGTCATATTCCTCAATCGGCGGTTCCTTGTAGGAGGCCACGTCGATGTTGAGCACGATCTTGGGGTGCAGCTTTCTAAAGCCCGCAATCAGCGGGGCCAGCACATGGGTGGCCAGCACCGGGGGCGCCAGCACACGCAGCACACCGGCCAACTCATGCGTTTGTGAACTAACAGCCTGGTCGGCCTCGTCAATGTCCTGCAATATCACCCGCACCCGGCTAAGGTAGTTCTCTCCTGCCAGGCTCAGTGATAAGCGCCGCGTTGTGCGGTGCAAAAGCCGCGTGCCCAAGTGCGTTTCCAGGTCTGCTACCAGCCGGGTCACCACGGCCGGCGACATGTCCAGGGCGCGCGCCGCTGCCGCGAAGCCCCCTTCGTCGATGACCTTTTGAAAAACCCGCATTGACAGTAATCGATCCACAACTCTCTCCGTGGACTTGATTATTGCTGATTGCGCAATTTCGCTGCATCGTCGTGGGCATTTGGTCCGCGAAACAAAGTTCAAGAATGGACAGTTGAAGTCATAAGCCGTGCAACAATGTTGTAACTATTCTTCTCGAAAAATCTAGTGTTTCACTTGTGGTTTCCGAATTTTTAGAAGATAGTTGTTTAACTATATACATCCGGGAGAAATCTCATGCGGAGGTTTCTATCAATTCTGGCTTCTGTTGCCATAGCCGCCTGCGGTGGGGGAGGCGGCAGCTCGGGGAATAGCGCTACAAGCGGCGTAGCGGCCCTTCCCAATGTGGTCAGCGCGATTCCGGCAGCCATTTGGGGGACTGCAGACGCGGCCCATGCCGCCGATGTCGATGTCGCGATTGACCGCAGCGGCGTGGGCCTGGTGGCCTGGACTGAACTGCTGAATGGCAGCTACCAGCTCAAGGTGCGTCGCATGATTGGCGCCGATACGGGCACGAAATTGAGCACCGCTGGCGACGCCGCAGCCCCGCATTTAACCGTGGATGCTGCCGGCAATGCTCTGGCGGCTTGGACGCAATACAGCAACGCACGCCATACCCTATGGGCCAGTCACTACACAGCAGCTCAAAAACTATGGGATTCACCACGCATGATTTCATCAGCCTCGGCTGTGGCCAGCACGCTGAAGCCAGACTTGGCCGTGGATCAGGCGGGTAATGCGACGGTGGTGTGGCAGCAAGGTGATGGCCGCAGCAACCACTTTGATGGCTGGGCAGCGCAATACAACCCGATCACTGCCAGTTGGTCACAACCTGCCCTGGTGAGCGATGGCGTAAACAGTGCTTACGGCTTGAGGGTGGCGACCAACGTCAGCGGCCAGGGGCTGATTGCCTGGGAGCAGGAGCGAGGTGATGGCAGTGAAATAGTCAGCCAGCCCACCGACATTTGGGTGAGAACCGTCAGCACGGGAGCGGCTTGGGGTGCCGCCATCGTGGTCAACGCCAGCGCTGGCAAGGCCAATACCGTCTATGTGTACGGTGAGATCGGCTTGGGGGTAAATGCCAAGGGAGACGCCGCGGTGCTTTGGTCGCAAAGACTCTTGCCGTCATTGCCTATGGTCGTGGATGCCGCCATGTACAGCCCGACGACGGGATGGAAAGACGCCGCCAGCATTGCCCTCAACTCCACCGAGGACTGCCATGAACCCGAAGTTGCGCTGGACGACGCCGGCAACGCACTCGCGGTCTGGCAGCAGCAGACCGACTACGGCGCATACGGCGCCAGCAATCGCTATGTGGCCGGTGTCGGTTGGGGCACTGCAGGACATTTTGTGGACTCAAAGCTCGGCGACACTTTCTCACCCAGCCTGGCGATGGACGGCGCTGGCAATGCCACGGTGGTCTGGTACCGCTGGGCAGGTGCCAATGCAATCGACCTGATGACCAACCGCTTTACGCCAGATCTCGGCTGGGGCGACCCCAAGGTGCTATCCCCCGTGGAAAATGACGGCGCCATAACGCGCACATTTCCCGTGGTGGCAGTCAATGCCGTGGGTCAGACACTAGTGGCCTGGGGTGCCAACCTGAGCGCGGTAGCATCATGGTTTTAAATGCCACACTCACCAAACCTTGCGCCCATCACACC
>CAIQYP010000240.1 GCA_903876045.1 uncultured beta proteobacterium
TCTTGGCGTCAAACTCTTCCTGCGTCAGGATGCCTTTACCCTTCAGGTCAGCCAGCTTTTCCAGCGTGGCCATCACATCCTCGGGCTTTACGCCCACGGCTGCCTGCGCGGCAGCGGGTGCAGCGTGCAAGCCGGCTTGCAGGTTTTGCGCCAGCACCTGACCCAGGGCCACACCGGCCCCCAGCCCCATGGCGTCCCCGGCAATACCACCGCCGCCCTGGCCTGCGCCTTCGGCAAACTTCGGAATCGCCTGCGCGGTCTGGTACTGCATGAACTTGCCCATATCGCCACCGACCATGCCCATGCCGATCTTCTGGTCCAAAACCTTTTGCAATTCTTCGGGCAAGGACACGCTTTGCACCGTCATGCCTTCGAGCTTGAGGCCGATCTTGTCAAACTCGGGCGCCAGTTGCTTGGTCAGCGCCTGCGCAAAGCTGAGTTGGTTGGCTGCCAGGTCCAGAAAGGCGACACCACTGGCGGCAATCGCATTGCTGATGTTTTGCAGCACCAGGCCGCGCAATTGCCCGTCCACATCTTCCACGGTATAGCTTTCGCGCGTGCCCGAAATCTCGGTGTGGAACAGGGCAGGCGTTGCAACACGGAAGCTGTAGTTGCCAAAGGCCCGCAAGCGCACGGCACCAAAGTCGGCATCGCGGATGGTGATGGGCTGGGGTGTGCCCCACTTCTGGTCGATCTGCTGGCGGGTGCTGAAAAAGTACACATCACTTTTGAAGGGGGACTCAAACAACTTGTCCCAGTTCTTCAAGTTGGTCAGCAGTGGCAGGGTTTGCGTGGTGAGCTTATAGGTGCCGGGGCCGAACACATCAGCCACCTTGCCTTCATTCACAAACAGCGCCATTTGCGATTCACGCACCACCAGCACCGCACCATTTTGAATTTCCATGTCCTGCATGGGGTAGCGCCACGCCAGGGTTCCGTCGGACTCTTCGGTCCACTGAATGACATCAATAAACTGTTTCTTGATGAAGTCCATTATTCCCATGGCGCGCTCCTGAGGTGGCTAGTAAAGCAATAATATTAGTGCGCCCCTGCTTGACCTTGAGAATTTCAGGGGCACGCCCGCCAACAAATGTCGGCTGCCAGCAATCCGCGCTAGCTCCTTAACGAGCTATGTGCCGCTGCAAGCGCCGTCATATTCACCACGCGGCGCACCGTAGATGATGGCGTAAGCACATGCGCTGAGCCCGCAGCGCCCAGCAATATGGGCCCCACGGTGACGCCATGGCCACTGACCATCTTGAGCACGTTGAACAGAATATTGGCAGCATCCAGATTCGGACAGATCAGGATATTGGCTTCACCCTTGAGCTGACCACCAATCAGAATGGAGTCGCGCATGTCTTCTGAAAGCGCCGCGTCCCCATGCAATTCGCCATCGCACTCGATGTGCGGTGCTAGTCTGCGAAACAGTTCATAAGCCTGGCGCATCTTCACCGCCGACTTGCGCTTGGAGCTTCCATACATCGAGTGCGACAAAAACGCGACCTTGGGCGGCAAGCCAAAGCGCTGAACTTCTTCGGCCGCCATCAGCGCGATTTCTGCCAGTTGCTGCGCGTCCGGGTCTTCGTTAACAAAGGTATCGGCAATGAACAGGGTGCGGTGCTCCATCATCAGTGCATTCAGCGTGGCCAGGCAGGTGGCGTCAGAGCGCATGCCGACGACATCGCGCACATGATCCAGGTGCACATCAAAACGACCGACCAGTCCACACAGCATGGCATCGGCATCACCGAGCTTGACCATGAGCGCGGCAATTGTGGTGCTGGAGCGGCGCACGGCAGCCTTTGCCGCACCAATCGAGACACCATCACGCCCCATGATGCGGTGGTAGGTTTCCCAATATTGCTTGAAGCGCGGATCGTCCTCGGGGTCCACCACGGTGTAGTCGACACCCGGACGCAAGCGCAAACCCGCTTTCTTAATGCGGGCCTCAATGATCGAGGGTCGACCCACCAGAACCGGTTGAGCCAGGCCTTCGTCCACCACCACCTGCACGGCACGCAGCACACGCTCGTCTTCGCCCTCGGCATAAGCCACGCGCTTGGCGGCCATAGGCACACCCTTGGCGGCGTTAAACACGGGCTGCATAAACATGCCGGTCTGATAAACAAAGCGCGACAAATGCTGGCGGTAAGCCTCCATATCGGTAATCGGGCGGGCGGCCACGCCAGACTCGGCTGCCGCTGCAGCTACAGCCGGGGCAATGCGCAAAATCAGGCGTGAGTCAAAGGGCGTCGGGATCAAATAGTCCGAGCCGAACACCAACTCTTTGCCAGCATAGGCGGTAGCCACCTCTTCACTGATATCAGCTTTAGCCAAGTCGGCAATCTGGCGCACGCAGGCCAGTTTCATGGACTCGGTGATCTTGGTGGCACCGCAGTCCAAGGCGCCACGGAAGATGTAGGGGAAGCACAGGACGTTGTTGACCTGGTTGGGGTAATCCGAGCGGCCAGTGGCGATGATGCAGTCGGGCCGCACGGCCTTGGCAAGCTCGGGCCGGATCTCGGGCTCGGGATTTGCCAGCGCCAGGATGATGGGCTTGTCGGCCATGGTTTTGACCATGGCTTGCGTGAGCACACCCGCGGTGGAGCAACCCAGGAACACGTCAGCGCCGTTCACCACATCGGCCAACGTACGCAACTCGGTCTTTTGCGCCACGCGCTGCTTGGACACGTCATAGCCGCCGGGGCGGCCTTCATAGATCACGCCCTTGGAATCGCACACGTAGACGTTCTCGCGCTTGATGCCCAGCCCGACCATCACATCCAGACAGGCCAGGGCCGCAGCACCGGCACCGGACACGGCCACCTTGACCTTGGAAATATCCTTGCCCACCAGTTCCAGACCGTTCAACAAGGCGGCGCTGGAGATGATGGCGGTGCCATGCTGGTCGTCGTGGAATACCGGAATGTTCAGCCGCTCGCGCAGCTTTTCTTCGATGTAGAAACACTCGGGCGCCTTGATGTCTTCCAGGTTGATGCCACCCAGCGTGGGCTCCATGGCGGCGATGATCTCCACCAGTTTGTCGGGGTCGCGCTCGGCCAGTTCGATATCAAAAACGTCGATGCCGGCAAACTTTTTGAACAGGCAGCCCTTGCCCTCCATCACCGGCTTGCCCGCCAGCGGTCCGATATCGCCCAGGCCCAACACTGCGGTGCCGTTGGTAATGACGCCAACCAGATTGCCACGCGAGGTGTACTCATAGGCCAGGCTGGGGTCGGCTTGAATGTCCAGGCAGGGATAAGCCACACCCGGAGAATAAGCCAGCGACAACTCGCGCTGGTTGGACAGTGGCTTGGTGGCGTTGACCGAAATCTTGCCACGCGTGGGGCTGCGATGGTATTCGCGGGCGGCTTCGCGCAGGGCGAATTCAGCGGGTGAAAGGTTGCTTTTGTCGTTACTCATTCGGGGTCTCCAGGCTAATGTGCATGTATTGCTCCTTGCGTTGCAAGTCGGTGTCGCTGTCCACATAGGTCAACGCAATGGCATAAAACTGTTGGTGAATTTGCAGGAAGGCTTCCACCACGTCAGGATCAAAATGCTGGCCGCTGGCCAATCTGATGATCTCCACCGCTGCTTCATGTGGCATGGGTTCTTTGTATACGCGACGGCTGATCAGCGCGTCATATACGTCAGCCACTGCCATCAGGCGCGCCGGGATGGGAATGCGGTCCCCGGTCAGGCCTTCGGGGTAGCCCGAGCCATCCCACTTCTCCTGGTGCGAGTAAGCGATTTCCTTGGCCATGGTGAGAAAAGCCACTTCCAGGCCGAGGGCCGCCTCCGCATGCGCAATGGCATCGCGCCCCAGCGTGGTGTGGGTCTTCATGACCGTGAACTCTTCGGGCGTAAGGCGTCCCCTTTTGAGCAGGATGCGGTCCGGTATGCCCACCTTGCCAATGTCATGCAGCGGCGCCGACTTGTACAACATGGTGATGGTGGCCACGCTCAGGTAATCACGAAAACGCGGATGCGAGGACAGTTTCCAGGCCAGCGCGCGCACATAGTGCTGGGTACGCCGGATGTGGTTGCCGGTATCGGAGTCGCGCGTTTCGGCAAGAGACGCCATCGCCAGAATAGTGACGTCCTGGATGGCATTGACCTCGCGCGTGCGATTGGCTACTTCGGTTTCCAGAAAAGCATTTTTGTCCCGAAGCTGGTCGCTGGTGGCCTTGAGTGCCAGATGCGTGCGCAGGCGTGCCTTGCAGATGCTTGGGCTGATCGGTTTGGTGATGTAGTCCACCGCGCCAAGCTCAAAGCCCAACTCCTCATCTTCGCGTTCACTCCGGGCGGTTAGAAAGATGACCGGAATATCGGCGGTTTTGGGATTGCCTTTAAGCTGCTTGCAAACCTCATGGCCGTCCATGCCCGGCATCATGACATCCAGCAAGATCAAATCGGGAGCGGGGTCTGCCTGCGCAATTTCGAGTCCGCGCTCGCCATTGTTGGCGCCTTTGAGCAGGTATAGGTCATGCAGCAAAAACTGCATCAACGACAGGTTTTCGGGCGTATCGTCGATCACCAGAATCGTTGGCTTTTCAGGCAGGCCTGGTCGCATCAAGGGGTTCCTGGGTCGTTGGACATGGCTACTCCAATCGATTGTGCCGCATTTCTCAGGCGCAAAAGCGCTTGTTCGCAGTTAAAGAGTCGCACCGCGTCTGCCAGGGGGGCATAGTGCGCTCCCAGCGCATGCTCCAGCAGAGCAGCGTGCTCGGCCAGGCACGCGACTGCCTGCAAGTTGTCATCCGCCAACAGCGCCGCCAGAGTGTTGCACACGCTGCGAACAAGTTCTGGTGAGTACGCGACGACCGCAGTTCGGGCTGTTGCAACCGACTCCAACTGCTGCACCAGTTGCCGGACAAAAGACCCATGCTGCAAATCCAGTTCCTCCAGCGCAGGTTGTAGCGCATCTGCGCCCGCACCGCTGCGCAGTTGCGCCTCCACATCAGCCGCCAGGCGAGATACCGACGCCATGCCAATGCTGGCCGACAAACTCTTCAGATTGTGGGCGCGCCGTTGCGCATCAGCAGGCAAACCCTTTTGAAGATCCTCCCGGATAGCCACCACAGTACCCTCTTGGCCCGCGGCAAATTTGCGCAACATGGACAGGTAAAAATCCTTCTTGCCTCGAACCATTCGCAATCCGGTGACCACATCCAGCCCCGCAATGGCTGGCAGGCCCGTGTCCGGCACCTGCGCTACCGGGGACGCGCTGAACGCTGGCACCCCTGTTGGACGTAGCCACTGCAGAAGCATGGCAAACAACTGATCGGGTTCAATCGGTTTGGAGATGTGGTCGTTCATGCCCGCTTGCAGGCAGGCCTGTCGGTCGCTTTCCATGGCGTTGGCTGTCATGGCAATCACTGGCAATGCGGCAAACCCGGTTTGCGCGCGCAATAGACGGGTGGCGACGAGGCCATCCATAACCGGCATCTGCATATCCATCAAGACCAGATCGTAGGCCTGCTCTTGCAACCTTTGCAGGGCAATCTGGCCATTGTCGGCCGTATCCACCAGCACACCGACATCGCTGAGCAACTCGCCCGCAACCTCGCGATTGAGTTCGTTGTCTTCCACCAGCAGGATGCGCACGCCTTGCAGCATATGAAGTGCACCGGCATTCGGAACTTCACGTTGTTGCGCATGCACCGTAGTCAGCACATGCGAATGACTGATGCCCAGTCGGGCACTGAACCAGAAAGTGCTGCCCTGGCCCAGCACACTTTGCACCCCCACTTCGCCCTGCATCAGGGTGGCCAGTTGTTTACAGATAGCCAAGCCTAAACCGGTTCCGCCGTACTGGCGCGTGGTCGAACTATCGGCCTGCTGAAAGCTTTGGAACAGCATGGGTATTTGCTCGGCGCTCAGACCAATACCCGTATCCTTGACCGTGCACATCAACAAGACCTCGTGCTCACCTTTTTCGCGCAGACTGAGGTCGATACGGACCTCCCCACGTTCGGTGAACTTGAGCGCGTTGTTGACCAGGTTGACGACAATTTGCCCCAATCGCAAAGGGTCCCCCACCAGGCGGGGCGGCACCGCGCTATCGACGTGGAACAGCAACGCCAATTCCTTGACCGCGGCCCTTTCCAGGGTCATGCTGGCAACGTTGTCGAGCACTTGGCCCAGTTCAAATTCAATGTGCTCTACCTGCATCTTGCCGGACTCGATTTTGGAGTAGTCCAGAATGTCGTTGAGGATGGACAGCAGATGCTGGCTGGATGACTGAATTTTGCGCAATTGCTCACGCTGGGCGTTTTGGAGATCACCCTTGAGCAGCAAGTAGGACAGGCCCATGATGGCGTTCATGGGCGTGCGAATTTCGTGGCTCATATTGGCCAAGAAGAAACTCTTCGCGTTGCTGGCCGCCACGGCCTGCTCTGTGGCCAGCGCAATGGCCTGCGCTGCTTCACGCTGCAGACTCATATCCTCAAACACGGCCAGCACGGCATGCCCCAGGTTGGCATCGACGTATAGGCTGCCGGTCATGCGGGCCCAGAAGCGACTGCCGTCCTTACGCACCAGTTCCTGCTCATGGCGTTGCACCTCACCTGGCACCAGATTGGCAAACAGCGGCGCACCTTCCAGCTGAAAGCTCGCTTCGTCGGGGTACCACAAACGCGTGCGTTGTCCATCCAGTTCACCAGGCCCAAAGCCAAATAACCCTTCGAGTTGGCGATTGCAGCGCAGGATCTGGTGTGAGCGCACCAGCGCGATGCCCACGGTCACTGTGTTGAAAATAGTGCGCTGTTCCTCATGCGCGATCTGCAAAATGCGTTGTTGCTCCTCAAGGACCTCACCAGCCTCGCGCAGTTTGGCGGTACGCTGCTCGACTTGTTCCTCTAACGAGTTGTTGAGCGCAACAATGGCATTCTGGGCCTTCTGGCGCTCGGTCACGTCCCGCAGAATCACTGTAAGTAGCTTTGCGCCATCGACCTCGATGTGAGAAATCGAAGCCTCTGCAGGGAACTCCTCACCCGTCATGCGTCGTCCGATCACCACGGCATGCCCACCCGTGTTGCGGCTGGACATGCCGTTTTGCGCATACTGCCCCATGTAGCCGACATGGGCCTTATGAAAGCGCTCCGGGATCAGGAAATTGATGGGCTGGCCCAGCACCTGTTTCTCAGTACAGGAAAACATCACCAGCGCAGCGGCGTTGATGACCCGGATGTTCTGCGCTTGGTCCACGGTGATGATGGCGTCCATGGCCGCCTCAAAAATTGCCTCCAGGCGGGCGCGACTGCTTTCGCTGTCGCGCTGTGCGTGCTGTATGCGCTCCATCATGGTGTTAAAGCCTTGGGCCAGGCGCATGATCTCGCGCGGCCCGTCAATCTCCAACGGCTCCGCAAACGCACTCTGCTGTGCCAGTTGCAAGCTGGCTTGCTCAACGCGGGCCAAAGGCCTTGTCACCCGCTGGCGGATCAAATGCGATAAACCCAGGGCGGTGAGCAGGGCTGCCGCCAACATGGGCCACATGCGCTGCTGTGTTTCCCATTGCACCATGGCGTATTCGTGGCTGAGGTCGTATTCAAGGTACACCACGCCACGGCTTTCGTTGCGAATCACGTCCGCCGGGCCTGCCGTAAAAAATGGCACCATTACCGACACGCGTGGCGGATCGATGAACTCCTCCACATCGGGCAAGCGACCCTGCACCACACGTTGAAAGCGCTGCTGTGAAAAGTGCGCGATCAGTCCGGCAGCAGCCTGGTCGCGCCAAGCCAAACGATGCGCCATCGCAACTGTGCCTGCAGGGTCTATCAAGGCCATTGCGACAACGCGCCGACCGGTCGCCGCTACCGACAAGTCGGACGCCACATTGGCTGGATTGTCCTGTAGATCACGTTGAGTTTCACGGGCCATGTGCTCCGCATCCAGCACGGCATCCTCACGGGCACGTTCTCTCACTGCGCTACGCCCACTGAGAACGGAATCCAGGTAAGAGAAGCCCAGCACCACCAGCACCGCCAGCAAGACACCGGCCGGCAAGGCATTGCGCAGGGTGTAACGAGCCTCGATATCCGTGCTCATATGGGCAGATAGCGGGTGTCCGCCACCGCTTCAGCCAACGTCGATGCTGGCAACAAGCCCGCTTCGAGCATGACTTGTTGCAGTTCCTGGGCGGTCCGGTCAATGGCACCACCGTGGGCGAGCATGGTACGGTTTTGCTCCAGTTCCGGAAGCTGCAAGCCGCGATAAAGGGAAGCAACTTCGGCGGCAGGTGTCTGCAAGCGCGCGGCCATCAACGGGGTGGCACGCGATACTGATTCGCGCAGTATTTTTTGCGCCACAAAATGGCCGGCCAGTAAGTGTCGCAGGGCAGGCCCAAACGTTTGTAGCGCATTCGCGCGCACCGCCAGCACATCCACAATGCGACCGGGAATGGCATTGCTATCGAAGATGCGCCGAGCTCCCCCTTTTTCCAGCCTGGCAGCCCAGGGCTCGGCAGTGACCACCAGGTCCACTTCGGGGGAGTGAAATAAGGCTTCGCTGCGGTCAAGCGTCATGGGAACTTTGTGAATCTGGTCCGGAGTCAAACTCGCAGCTTTGAGCAAGGCGCTGAGCATCACTGCACCCATGGCACCATCTTCCACTGCGACACGTTTGCCATGCAATGTCTGCAGCGTGACTGGCGCCTTTGCCAGCACCACGTCTGCACCTGCCGACACGTCGAACACCAGCACAGCCCGCAAGTCCACGCCATCAGCGCGCGCGGTCATGAGTTCGTCGAGTGTCAATGCGGCGGCTTCAAGTTGGCCGGCGGCCAGCGCGCGCAGGGTGTCGGTATTGGCCAGCAATTCGATCATGCGCACCCGCCGCGCATCCAGCAAACCCAACTCACGTGCCAGAAACAGGGTCTCATAGCCCGGGAAAACAATGCTGCCAATGCGCATCGCAGGAACCGGCGCCGAGCATCCACTCAGCATGGGTAGCAGTGCCGCGCAACCGCCGCCCAGCAAACTACGTCTGGAGATATTGGGCAAATGCGGCAAACTCATATCCGGGATTGGACCCCAAGGGCCGCGCCGCTGTAAAGAGAATTAACCGTGGCCAGAGAGCGCCTTGCTGCCGGGCTTATCTGGCAAATCGCTTTTGCAGACGCTTGCGCCAAAGTTCAAAGCGCGTCCGCAATATCTCCAGCGCACCAAAGTGCGACGCTGAAAACTCGGTCTGGATGGCGGCGCGTTCAGCCTCAGTTGCCGGCACCCGCACCGAGCGGGAGATCGCGGTTAGTCGCTTGAGTCGCGCAAGGATCAGCATGGATGGAACATCGGTCTTGCACTTCTTCAGGAATGCCTCGCTGGCGCGAAAGCCGGTGCACTCAAGTCCTGATGCCGTCGGCGCGGCGACGCGCACCAGTGCCACGCGCATCCCTTCGAGGCCATACATGTCGGGCCACTCGTAAAGGTGCAGATACAACGAATTGGGTTGGTAGCTCGATGCCACCTCTTCCTCTGGCACGAGATGGGCGACTCCGGAAAACTGAAAGCTCAGCCAAATCTCAGGCGCCATAACGGACTTTATTTTGCTGTCCCGGTTGGGTGTGAAGTTTGGGCTGATATCCGGGCTATTGCTCCAAATCGCCCCGGACTGGATGATTTGAAGCGCAGCGGAGGCTGAAGTCAGGTGGTAGAAACGCCGCAAGCGGTCCCTTGCAACGTCATCCAGCTGATTGAAGCGGATGCGACTCTTTAGCTTTGGATCAATCTTCAAGGCTTCCCCCGGATTCAAAATTTAATTTTTCTCAAATATAGCTGGGGCAATGGGGAACGTGGGGCCAGCCAGGCATTTCAAGCGCCGCTTATGCGTTACAAACAACAGTTTGATTACAACTGCTTACCCTTGAACCTACCGATGCTTGCTGATTCCGACCAGAACATTGCCGCGCTGCTGCTGGCCGCCGGGCGCGGCGAGCGCATGCGTCCGCTCACAGACCACACGCCCAAGCCCCTGCTCACGGTGCACGGCAAATCGCTGCTGCAATGGCGCATGGAGGCTTTGCTGCGCGGGGGCTTTCAGCGCTCGGTGATCAACACGGCCTGGCTGGGCGAGTTGATCGAGGCGCAAATTGGTGCTTCCTTTAGCGCAGCTGATTGTTCTACCGCCCCCATGCAGTTGGCTTACTCACGCGAAGGTCAGGACTTTGGCCAGGCGCTGGAGACCGCAGGGGGCATTAGTCGGGCCTTACCGCTGTTGGGCGAGGTTTTCTGGGTCATGGCAAGCGACATCTATGCGCCAGACTTTGTATTTGATCCGCAGGATGTGCAGCACTTTTTGAATAGCGACATGCTGGCCCACATCTGGCTGGTGCCAAACCCCGAGCACAACCCCGCTGGTGACTTTGGTCTGGAGGAAAGCAGTGGTTTGGCGCTCAATACGCCCAAAGGTTCAGGGCAAACACGCTTCACCTTTTCTACCGTCGGCCTGTATCGGCGCGCGCTGTTTCTACCGCCCTGGTGTGACACGCCTGCGGGCAATCCGCAGGGCGCGTGCGCCGCGCTGGCACCCCTGCTGCGCGCAGCCATGGACCAGCAAAGGGTATCGGCCGCGCTTTACACTGGCGCCTGGACCGATGTGGGCACGCCCGAACGGCTGGCTTTTCTCAACGCAGAAGGGCAAGCCTGAGCCCCCCGCGCCAGGTCGCATCGCAACTCACCCGCCCAGGACTTCACGCATGAACACCGCTCTCTACCAGGCCCGCCGCACCGAGTTGGCCCGCCGCATCGGACCCAACGGCATCGCCATCCTGCCCACCGCGCCCGAACAGCAGCGCAACCGTGATGCCGATTTTCTGTTCCGCCACGACAGCTACTTCTTCTACCTGAGCGGCTTTACCGAAGCCAAAGCCTGGCTGGTGGTGAAAGGCGATGGCCACACCACCCTGTTTTGCAACCCCAAGGATCTGGAGCGTGAGATCTGGGATGGCATTCGCCTAGGCCCGGACGCCGCACCCGCAGCATTGGGCGTGGATGCGGCCTTTTCGATCAACGATATCGACGCGCATATGCCGGGTCTGCTGGATGGGCGCGATGCGGTCTGGTTCCCGTTCGCCACCCACAAAGCGCTGGAGTCGCGGGTGGACGGTTGGTTAGGCACGCTGCGCGCACGCGTGCGCTATGGCACCTTGACACCCGAAACGCAGCGCGACCTGTGCGGCCCGCTGGACGAGATGCGCCTCATCAAAGACGCCAGTGAGCAGGCCACCATGCGCCGTGCCGCGCAGATCAGCGCTGGCGCCCATATCCGCGCCATGCGCTTAAGCGCGCAGATGCTGCGCGAAGGCAAAGAGGTGCGCGAATACCACCTGGATGCCGAACTGCTGCACGAGTTTCGTCGCCACGGCTCGCAGTACCCGGCCTATGGCTCGATCGTGGCGGGCGGCGCAAATGCCTGCGTGCTGCATTACCGCGCCGATGAGGGCTTGGTGCGTAACGGCGATCTGGTGTTGATTGACGCCGGTTGCGAGTTGGACGGCTATGCCAGCGACATCACCCGCACCTTCCCCGCGAATGGAAAGTTCTCCGGCCCGCAGCGCGCGCTGTACCAGTTGGTGCTGGCATCGCAGGTCGCTGCGGTGGCGGCGACCAAAGCGGGCGCCCGTTTTACCGACCCGCATGAAGCCACGGTCAAGGTGCTGGCGCAAGGCATGCTGGACCTCGGGTTACTGGACAGCAACAAGGTTGGCAGTCTGGAAGATGTGATCGAGAAGCGCGCTTACTTTCAGTTTTACATGCACCGCACGGGGCACTGGCTGGGTATGGATGTGCACGACTGCGGCGCCTACACCGAGCCTTCCGAGATCGGCAACAAGACTGAACGCAAGGATGCGCTGACCGGCGAGACCCTGATCAACCGCCCGGCGCGCATTCTGCAGCCCGGCATGGTGCTGACGATTGAGCCCGGTATTTATGTGCGGCCGGCGGAGGGTGTGCCAGAGCGGTTTCACAACATCGGTATCCGCATCGAGGACGATGCCATCGTTACGGAATCAGGCTGTGAATTAATAAGCCGTGGCGTGCCGGTGGACCCGGATGAAATTGAAGCGTTGATGCGGGGATAGTTCGTGTTGGTTTGTGTGCGACCGAGGGGCACCGGGGTCCATGTCTCACGAAGATTTGTGGCGGCCGCTGTCACCGGGGTAGATGATTCCGTTCGTGTCCCCCGCCCGCTTAAGCGGGCTCCTCCTTTACCTCACTGCACCATCCACCCCGGCGCCCTCGGCGGGCTGCGATGTTTGTGCGCGAATGCGGAATACCGTTACACATCTACAAACCACGTCGGCTGACTCAATACGGTGTGGCACTTAGCGCTGCGACTATTGCAGCCAGCGATGTGGGTGTGCGTTGACTTAGTAACCACCTGAACCAACATCGCTTCAAGACTCAGGACGGCGTGGCGCTCAATGCCGGTAGGTAAAGGAGGAGACCGCGCA
>CAIQYP010000241.1 GCA_903876045.1 uncultured beta proteobacterium
ATTCATATCGAGACCAAGTAAAGACTTTCACTTTGCCATGCGCACATGAAGAAACAGTGACATGTATCGATTGTCTTGAAGGCGTAATAGAACGCTGGTCAACTGAATGACTCCTAAGCTCTTGTTTTGCCAGCCCTTCATGCCTAAAAGAATACTTCCGTTGGTCGCGCTCATTGCGTCTCTTACTACTCCGTTTGCCTCGCACGCCCAAACCAACAGCGATCCATCTGACCCCGTGTTACTGCGTTTCTCCACGGTAGGCGATTCGCGACAGGACCCGAAAGAGGCCGATGCCACCATGAAACCGCTGTCTGCGCAAGACAAGATCTGGTTGCAAAACACCAAGGCCTGGTCGCGCATCATGCGTGACATCGAGGGGCAAAAATCCAAGCTGCTGTTCTTCAACGGCGACATGATCATGGGCTATGGCCTGGCTGGCCCGACGCCAAGCAATAGCGTGGCCGATGTGGTGGGCTCGGACCTGATGGCTTTCTACCGTCAATACGGTTTTTGGCGCGGCATGGTGGCACCATTGATGGAGACAGGGACCTATGTGGTACCGGTGCCCGGCAACCATGAGGTGCAGTCCAAGCCCTTGGGAAAGAAAGCGCAGCCCGAAAACGAGAACGCCTGGCGCGCCAACATGGGCGACCTGATTATTGATACTGACCGCTTCCAGAGAATTGTGGGCACTGAAGCCACCCATATCAACGTGCAGAACAACGGCGCATTGGATGGCTTGAGCACCGACCAGAGTCAACTGTCCTACAGCTTTGATGTGAAGGATTCGCACTTCAGCATCATCAACACAGACCCGGTAGGCAA
Source organism: uncultured beta proteobacterium (assembly GCA_903876045.1). GTDB lineage: Bacteria > Pseudomonadota > Gammaproteobacteria > Burkholderiales > Burkholderiaceae_C > Allorhodoferax. Next base: position 826 of record CAIQYP010000241.1, read on the forward strand.
AGACAATTCCGCGCCGGTGGTCTGGTTGGCCAAGGACATGGCGGAAGCACAGGCGCGGGGTGCCAAGCACCTGTTTGCGTTTGGTCACAAACCCGCCTTCACGTATTACTACGGCATGGGTGAAAAGCCCGCGCCAGGCATTAACGGTCTGGACAAATCAGACAAAGAGCGGGATGCGCTGTGGGATGTGATTGAGCGCTTTGGCGCAACCTACTTTTGTGGCCATGAACACGAGTTCAACATGGTGCAACCGCGCGGAGCCGCGTGGCAGGTGCTGGTGGGCAGCGGTGGTTCCCCTTGGGATGCGCAACCGGGCGAAGTGACCAAGAATCCTGAGACTGATCGCGCCTACGCCTGGGCGACGGTATCCATTCACCAAAGTGGAAAAGTGGACGTTGACGCCTACGGGTTCAGCGACGCCTATGGCCCAACCAGATTGGTCCAGCACGTAGCGCTTCCGCGCTAACCGCTTAGGCTTCTGGTTTAGTGCAGTTCCAGGTTCGCCTTCGGGCGGACCGTACGGCTGTGAAGAAAGCTAGGTGCGGCTTTTTCACTTTGCTTGCTTTGCAACTTAAGCGTGGCTAGCTCGTTCATCAGCTGCATCACCATGTTGTCGTGCTCTCCATAACGAGCCTGCATCTTGTGGCACAGGCGTTCGAGATTTTGAAGACCTTTACTCATATTCCAACTCCTTAGGACTACAACGTGTAGTAGTCCGAGCCCAACATCATAAGTACTGAATGTGCAGGAATGCTGACAGTTAGTTGATGGCTCGGTTTGACTTCAAATTGTCAAAAAAGCATCATGAAATTGCAGCTTTGGTTCTTTAGCCTTGGGCTGTGAAAAATTCAGACGACCTCCTCATCGAATCCTACGCCGCCAAGCCAGCGAGCCTGCGCATTGCGGTCGTTACGGAAACTTTTCCACCCGAAGTCAACGGTGTCGCCATGACGCTGGGGCGCATTGTGGAGGGCTTGTTGCAGCGCGGTCATGCCGTGCAAATTGTGCGACCCCGGCAAACGCGTGAGGACTATGAGCCGCGTGCGGGGTTGGATCAGGTGCTGTCCAAAGGCATCCCGGTTCCCACTTATGGCGAGTTGCGTTTTGGTCTGCCGGCCAAAGGCCGCCTTACCAAGCTCTGGAGCGAGCATCGGCCTGACATCGTGCATGTGGTGACGGAAGGGCCATTGGGTTGGTCCGCCGTGGCGGCTGCGCGCAAGCTGCATTTGCCCATCACCAGTTCGTTTCACACCAACTTTCATAGCTACTCGCAGCACTACGGCATGGGTTTGTTGAAGTCGCCCATCGAGAGCTATTTGCGCAAGCTGCATAACCGCACCCAGGCCACCATGGTGCCCACACGCGCCATGCTGCAAGAGCTCAAAGGCCGTGGCTATGACAACGTCACTCTGGTATCGCGCGGGGTGGCCATAGAACTCTTCAAGCCGTCACGCCGCTCAGAAGCGTTGCGCGCCAGCTGGGGTGTGACGCCGGATGACACGGTGGTGCTTTTGGTGGGCCGTCTGGCCAAAGAGAAAAATGTCGGCTTGGTGGTCTCTGCATTTCGCGCCATCCAGGCGAAGCTGCCCCGTGCCAAGCTGGTCTTTGTGGGTGACGGACCCTTGCGTAAGGATCTCGAAGTGGCGGTGCCGGATGCCCACTTTGCCGGTATTCGCAAGCACGAAGAACTGGCCACGCACTACGCGTCGGGGGACTTGTTTTTGTTCCCCAGCATGACCGAAACTTTTGGCAATGTGGTTCCCGAAGCCATGGCCAGCGGTCTGGCGGTTTTGTCGTATGCCAATGCGGCAGCACAAGAATTGATCGTGAGCCAACAGAATGGCGTGCTGGTGCCCAACGGTGATGAGTTGGCCTTTGTCAACGCTGCGGTGGCCTTGGCCATGGACCCCGTCGGTCAACAGCGGCTTCGCACACAGGCCCCCGGCGGCGTGGCCTATCTGGCCTGGAGTTCGGTGGCCGAAAGTTTTGAGGGCGTTTTGCGTGACGTGTTGTCGCGCCACTCCCAACCGTTCAGTGCCCTTTACGGCACTGAACGCATTGCACAGTTACAAGCGCAAGAGCGCCTGGCCCATCCGCACGTGAGTCCCTTGCTCTAGTCCCGGGCAAAGTGTGAATCCGGCAGGTGCCAGAAGGATGACCGTAGACCCATGCTGGAACCAACCCATCTCCTGCCCCTTGGTAAACGCCGCTTCGCAGGCAATCGTCTTGGCGCCCTTGTAGCCCATGTGAAAAAGCACATCCAGAAAGTGCAGCCGGATGCTCGCCACCAGAATGGCTGCCACCGGAACCAGAGCAATGCGTTGCCCGGCCATGGGGCCACTGCCGCTCAGCCGGGTGCTGATGAAGGCGCGTTCGTTTTTGCAAAACAGTTTTTCCACACGCTTCAAGGCAATCGGGTTGACGTTCCAGGTGTCGCCCGAAAAGTAGCGCACCTTGTCCACCGTGCATGCGTACGGTGCGTGGAAGCGGTGGTACATATAGGACGTCAGGCGCAGGGTGACAAAAGTGCCGTTGCGCCAGGCCTCCAGATCTTCCTCCTGGCCCAGCAGGTCTTCCAGGGAGTACGGAAAGCCCTTGGCCTGAAACACCTGCGTGCCTTCAATCGGACCATGCGCGCCGATGATGGCATCCACCGGGCTGCTCAACACGTTCGGGTCCTGGTCAATGCTGCGTGCGCCTTCTTTCAGCTGGCGGGTAAAGCAGTCGTGCATGCTGGTGAAGTGCTGCTTTTTGGCCTCGCTCAAATCCAGATCACTAAAAAATTTCCAGATACCAATCGAGGCCCGCGCCACCAGCGGATTTTCTATTCTGCTGATGCGCCCAACCAACTGGGTCAGCCAACGGCGCGGCAGCCGGTTGGTCAGCAAAAAGTTCAAGTCTTCATTGGCCAGCAGGCTGTGAAGTTGTTTTTTCAAAGTCATGTTCTTAGTTTCTCTAGTTTATTTTGCATGGAAGGCAATATCTCGTGAATGAATCGTTTGGTTTCAATACTGCGGCACTGGTCGCAGTGGGCAGCGCAGCGCTGTTTGTAGCGTTTCGCAAGGCACAGGCCCGTATCAACCTGTCTTTTGCCAAGCATCGCTCGCTGGCCGGACACCCGCGCATGGCCCGTCGCATATCGGCTTTGTTGCCCAGCTATAACTATGACGAAGACCAGGCCTTTGCCGTGGACGGTGCACCGCCCGAGGTGGTGGCCAAGCGCCGGGCTGCGTTTGGCAGTTTGATTGCGCGTGCCCAAGCGCGTTACCCCAAGACGCTGCAAGCCAGCGCGTTGGCGGCAGAGAGCCTTTCGGACTTGCAATTCGTCAGCGCCTACCGCGTGCCGTTTCAGTTCCGCAAGCTGGCAGCACAAGGCCTGAAGGTGGGCTCGTTTGTGCAGAGCACCGCCGGTGTCACCGTGACCGATCTGGATGGCAACGTCTTTTATGACCTGACCGGCTCGTACGGCGTCAACCTGTTTGGTAACGACTTCTACAAACAATGCATGGCCGAGGGCGCTGAGTTGGTGAAGGACCTCGGCCCGGTGCTGGGTGCCTACCACCCCGTCATGCTGGATAACCTGCAACGCATCAAGGCCATCAGCGGCATGGAGGAAGTGTCCTTCCACATGTCCGGCACCGAGGCCGTCATGCAGGCCGTGCGCCTGGCGCGCTACCACAGCGGGCGCAACAAGCTGGTGCGCTTCTGCGGCTCGTACCACGGCTGGTGGGGCGATGTGCAGCCCGGCATCGGCAACCCGATCCATGCGCGTGACACGTTGAATCTGACGGAGATGGGGGCCGCCACACTCAACGTCCTGCGCACCCGCAAGGACATTGCCTGCGTGCTGATTAACCCGCTGCAGGCGTTGCATCCGAATGCCGCCGCACCCAGCGACGGCGCCCTGCTGGACAGCTCGCGCAAGGCCCACTTCGACCGCACGGCCTACACCGCCTGGCTGCAGGAGTTGCGCAAGATTTGCACCGACCGTGGCATCGCATTGATTTTTGACGAAGTGTTTTTGGGCTTCAGGCTGGCCAAGGGCGGCGCGCAGGAATACTTTGGTGTGCGTGCCGATCTGGTCACCTACGGCAAGACCCTGGGTGGCGGCTTTCCCATCGGCGTGGTGTGTGGCAAGCGCGCCTGGATGCGCCGTTTCCGCGAGGGTTCGCCGGCCGACATCTGCTTTGCCCGTGGCACTTTCAATTCGCATCCCTATGTCATGGGTGCCATGAATGTGTTTTTGAATCGCTTGGAAGATGCTGACATTGCCGCGCTCTACGCTAACGTGGACCAAACCTGGATAAGCCGCGCTGACTTGATGAACGCGCGTTTGCAGGCTGCCGGTGTGCCGGTGCAGGTGGCTGGCATGTCCTCGGTCTGGACCGTGCTGTACACGCAGCCCGCCAGCTTCAACTGGCTGTTTCAGCATTACTTGCGTTTCGAAGGCGTGGCCCTGAGTTGGGTAGGTAGTGCCCGCATCATCTGGAGTCTGAATTTCAGCGATGCCGAGTTTGAGCAGGTGGTGCAGTGCTTTGAGCGTGCGGCCCGGGCGATGCAGGCCGATGGCTGGTGGTGGACCGACGGGGTCAGAACCAACAAGACCATCAAGCGCCGCTTGCTGCACGAGATGCTGGCAGCCAAGTTCAAGGGAGTGGGGCAGTAGTTCGGTATAGACCATAAGGAAAGGGGCGCTAACTTTGCGCCCCTTTTTGTTTGTGTCGATTGCTGTTCATGCGAATATTTTTTGTACGCCGAGGGCAGCGGGGTAGATGGTTCCGAATCTGGTTGCGCACGCCGAGGGCAACGGGGTAGATGATTCCGTTCGTGTCCCCCGCCCGCTTAAGCGGTCTCCTCCTTTACCTCACTGCACCATCCACCCCGCTGCCCTCGGCAGCCTGCGTGATGGTGGTACTTGGGGATTCAGTCACTGTACGCACACGATGTTGGTTGACGCAAGACGGTGTGGCGCTCAGCGCAGCGGCATAAAGGAGGAGCCCGCTTAAGCGGGCGGGGGACAGCCGCGGAGCTGAGTGCCACATCGGCTTGCGTCCGCGTGACTCAATTCCCGAGCGACACTTAAGCCCGAAGGCGAAAATCAGGCAACAGGGCCAAGCACGCCGCGTTGCTCGATCAACTCACCACGCAACAACGCCATCGGTGCTTTGTGGTACAGGTAAATGTCATGGAACGGGTCGGTCAGAATCTTCGTCATCCACACCAGACCGTCCAACACACCCTTGATAAAGAACAGGTGCACGGTGCGGAACAGCAGACCACCGACGCCAATGCCTAACCACAGCAGGCCAACGTGACGGGCAAAGGCTTCTACACCGATGGCGGGCTCAAACAGACCGAAGGCTGCTGGCTGAATCAGCAACAGCAACGGTGCCGCAGCCCAGATGCTCAGCAGCACAATTTTGCGGCGCAGGTTGTAGCCCACCTTGATCTCTTCCTTGGTTTCCTGCGAAGCCTGATTCACTTCGTCATAGCCCAGAGGCTCAAAGAAAAAGTGACCCGACTGACGTGTCGTCATCGACACCAGCCAGGCCACCAGAGCGGCCGCGGCGGGGTCGATAAATAGCAGGGCGTAGGCCACCAAAAAGCTGATGGCGCTGATCAGATGCAAGGTCTGGTTGATGCGGCTGTGGTGGTAATAGCGATGATCGTCCCAACGCTGGATCTTGAGCTGCTTAAAAAATTCGTTCATGGCGTTAACGCTTTATGTTGAGGTGGAGGGATGCTAAAAGCATTTGATTGCAATCACGTGACAGTGCATGTGACGTTTTGGTGAATTGCGACAAAATATGCGACGGGCTCAGCGGCCAATCGCCAGATACTCAAAGCCCATGCCGCGCACCCACTTCGGGTCGTACAGATTGCGGCCATCAAATATCACCGGGCTCTTCAGGCTGGCTTTGATGGTGTCGAAATCGGGGCTGCGGAATTCTTTCCACTCGGTCACGATCAGCAGCGCGTCCGCACCTTGCAGGGCTGCCATGGGTGAGTCGGCAAAGCCCACGCCGCGGTAGTCCTGCAACATGGGGCGGGCATGTTCGGTGGCTACCGGGTCGTAGGCCGAAACCGTGGCGCCGGCATTCACCAGATCAGCAATCACGGTCAGGCTGCTGGCCTCGCGCATGTCGTCGGTGTTGGCCTTGAAGGCCAGACCCCAGACGGCAAAGTGTTTGCCGCTCAGGTCTGTGCCGAAGCGTGCCTTCACCTTATTTCCCAGCACATGCTTTTGTTGTTGGTTGGCGGCTTCCACCGCACCCAGCACTTTGAGGTCCATGCCGCCATCCACCGCCGCCGTCTTGATCAGGGCCTTCACGTCTTTGGGGAAACAGGAGCCGCCATAGCCGGCACCGGCGTACAAAAAGTCGTAGCCAATGCGCGGATCGCTACCGATGCCCTTGCGCACATGCTCAATGTCGGCGCCCAGCTTCTCGGCCAGATTGGCCAGCTCGTTCATGAAGCTGATGCGCGTGGCCAACATCGCATTGGCTGCGTATTTGGTGAGTTCGGCACTGCGGATGTCCATCAGCACCAGCCGTTCATGGTGGCGCTGGAACGGCGCGTAGAGCGCGCGCATATTGAGTGCAGCTTGCTCGTCGTCACAGCCCAGCACGATGCGGCCCGGACGCATGAAGTCTTCAATCGCCGCGCCTTCTTTCAGGAACTCGGGGTTCGAGACCACGGCAAAAGGCGTATCGACACCGCGCGCTTTCAACTCGGCCTCAATGGTGGCACGCACCTGGTCGGCGGTACCCACGGGTACCGTGCTCTTGTCGACCACCACTTTGTAGTCCGTCATGTGTTTGCCGATGTTGCTGGCCGCCTTGAGCACGTATTGCAAGTCGGCGCCACCGTCTTCGCCCGGGGGCGTGCCCACCGCAATGAACTGGATTGTGCCAAAGCGCGTGGCGGCTTCGATGTCGTCGGTAAAGTGCAGGCGCCCGGCCTTCACATTGCGCGCCACCATCTCGTCCAGGCCGGGCTCCCAAATGGGCAGCACGCCTTCTTTGAGGGATGCAATTTTGGCTGAATCGGTGTCAAAGCAAATGACATCGTTGCCCACTTCAGACAGGCAGGTGCCTGTGACCAGGCCGACATAGCCTGTACCAATGACCGTAATTTTCATAAAGGTTTAACAGCGTTCAAAAGCCGTCATGCTCTGACAGCGCTGTGAAACCTTGATGACTATTTCATGTCATTTTTTTGCCAACGGTGTTACTCCAGCAACGCGATGGCCGCGTCTTGCTTGGCATCGCGAGCAATCGCCAGCGCAGTCAATCCGCGGTTGTCCTTCTGCCCCTTTTCGGCACCCTGCGCCAGCAGGAATTGCACCATCTTGTCCTGCCCCGAGCCTGCGGCCCACATCAGCAGCGTGAGTTCGTTGTCCAGCACTGCATTGACCTTGACGCCGGCGGCCAGCAAGGTTTCCATACAGGGGATGCAACCGTTGCCCGCGACATAAGTAGCGGCCGTCTTTTTCACACGGTCCACGGCATCGGTGCGTGCACCCGCAGCCAGTAGTTTTTTCATGATGTCCGCCTGGGCCGCAAAGCTGGCACCCATCAGCGGCGTGACTTCCGAGATGTTGGCCTGGTTGGCGTCCGCACCAGCACCCAGCAACACGTCGACCAGCGCCGCGTTACCCTTGCCTGCCGCCATGTTCAAAGGCGTGTTACCCAGACGGTCACGCGAATTGACGGCCGCACCTTCACGCAGCAGTTGGGCCACACGCTCAACTTTGCCGGCCTTGGCCGCAAGCACATATTGCCCGTTGCGATTGATCTGGTCAGCGCCCAATTGCGCACTCGCCATACTGCTGATACCAAGCAGGACACACAGCACAAAAGCTTGATGAAAAGTTCGCGAAAAATGCACGGAAGACTCCAAAAGTTGATGCGAAAGAAGCGACGGTATACGCGCCTTTTTTGCGCCAAGGCAAGCCCCTGGAGATTAACCATTTGGTTTGTCGGATAAAGGGTATGTCCCGCATGTGTCACCTACAAACGCTTGAAGAATGCTGGTGCCTCAGCTTGTACTTTTCCGAAAAGAAACGTACTGCCGGGGCGATCAATGTCTGCCCAATACCAAAGAGAGAGACTGAATATGAATATCCCTTATCGAAAAACCATTGCCCTCGCGGCCGTGGCACTCAGCACCATGGCCGGACTGGCCTCAGCGCAAGAAATTCAAGGCCAGAAGGATGTGGGCAGCGGCGCCAGCACCTTGGCAAAAGGTATCAATGTGTCGCAGTCCCAGCTTGACCAGGCCGGCGCGCAGGACAAAGACTGGCTGCACACCAACGGCAATTACGCGCAAACGCGCTTCTACCCCGGCAAGCAGATCAACACCGGCAACGTCAAGAATCTGAAGCCGAAGTTCACCTTCCAGACCGAAGTGCTGGAGTCCATGGAAACCGCCCCAATCGTGGTTGATGGCGTGATGTACATGACGACCTCGTTCAACCATGCCTATGCGCTGGACGCAGTGACGGGCAAAGAGTTCTGGCACTACAAACACAAGATGGGTCCCATCACCACCTTCTGCTGCGGACCCAACAACCGGGGCGTCGCGGTCGAGGGCGGAAAGTTGTTCATGGGCACACTGGATTCGCGTCTGGTGTCGCTGGATGCAAAGACCGGCAAGGTGCTGTGGAACATTGAAATCGCCGACCCTGAAAAAGGCTACAGCGAAACCATGGCCCCCACCGTCGTGGGCGGCAAGGTGTTGATCGGAACCAACGGTGGCGAGTACGGCATACGCGGTTTCGTCAAAGCGTTTGATGCGGCCAACGGCAACTTGCTTTGGACCTTCAACACCATCCCCGAAAAAGGTAGCGAGGGCGTCTGGGCCGTCAACGACGCCACCGGGCGCGACATGCACCGTGACATTGCTGCCGAAAAGGCCCAACTGGCACGTGATGGTTCGTTCTTCCAAACCCTGGGTGGCGGTGTCTGGATGAACCCGGCCGTGGACCTGAAGTCCAACACCATCTTCTTTGTGGTTGGCAATCCCTCGCCTGACTTGTACGGTGCTGAGCGTCCGGGCGACAACCTGTACACCGACTCCCTGGTGGCGGTGGACCTGAACACCGGTGCCTATAAATGGCACTTCCAGTACATCGCCCACGATGTATGGGATCTGGACGCTGTGAGCCCCCCTATCCTGGTGGACGTCAAAGACAAGTCCGGCAATATGGTTCCCGGTGTGATCCATGGCGGCAAGACCGGCCATGTGTACGTGCATAACCGCGAAACGGGCGCACTGATCCGTTTCTCCGATGCCATGATTCCGCAGGAAAACATGTGGGTGTTGCCGACCTCAGACGGCGCACGCATGTTGCCCGGTGCCAATGGCGGTGTCGAATGGTCGCCCATGGCGGTGAACCCTGATTTGCACCTGAGCTACGCACTGAACCTGCACCAGCCCATGACCTACCACGTGGAAACCGCCAAGTACCCGGGCGGCAAGCTCTGGTTGGGCGGCGCCTTCAAGATTATCGAGGGTGAGAAGCAATGGGGCCGTCTGTCAGCTGTGAACTATGACACCGGCAAAGTTGCCTGGAAGTTTGACACCGAGCAGCCTCTGATTGGTGGCGCACTGGCAACGGCCGGTGGTCTCGTGTTCTACGGCGAAGGCAATGGCCTGTTCCGTGCGCTGGACGCCAAGAGCGGCGAACTGCTGTGGGAATACAACTGCGGTGCTGGCGCCAATGCCATGCCCGTGTCGTACACCGTGTTGGGCAAGCAATACGTGGCCATGGGCTGCGGCGGCAATAACCAACTGGACTTCAGGCGCGGTAACTCCATGGTGGTTTACGCATTGGACAAGTAAGGTCACTTTGCCGGTACTGACGCAATTTTCCTAATTGCAAAATAATGGCGGTCCCCCTTCGGGACCGCCTTTTTTATATCTATTTCCTATCCATGAAGACCTATTTATTCACGCTGTCGTTGGCTGTTTTCTGGTCGCTGCTGACACCTTCTTTCGGCGTGGCCCAGGATATTGTGGCGGGCAAGGAAAAGGCCGCTGTTTGCGCCTCCTGTCACGGAGCAGATGGCAACGCCGTGCTGCCCATTTACCCCAATCTGGCTGGCCAGAGCTGGCGCTACCTCTATATCCAGCTTAAAGACTTCAAGGAAGGGCGCAGGCACAACAACACCATGTCACCTCTGGCCGCCTCGTTGAGCCGCGAAGACATGATCAACATCGCCAACTACTTTGCAGCGCAACCCGTGAAGGCAAACCCTTACGTGCCGGATGAAGGCAAGATGAAACTTGGAAAAGCCAAGGCTGATGAGACCTTGTGTTCCATGTGCCACCTCGGCGAGTTCAAAGGGCAGAATGAAATTCCCCGTGTGGCCGGGCAGCAATACGACTACGTGATGGAGCAGTTGCGTAACTTCAAGAGCCGCACCCGCACCAACGATGCCGGCAACATGACCAGCGTCGCCCAGACATTGAGCGAAGCCGATATGGACAACCTGGCAAATTACATTGTGAGCTTGCGCTAAAGCGCTTCGGGTCAGGCGAGGTGTGTCCCGCTTGCCTGATGGCGCACGGATTGCCAGGCGTTCCAGACGGTATGCACTTCCGGTGCGGCCTCACCCCCCACTGCGATCTGGTGGCTGCAGCCTACGGGCCCGGCCCGCCATGCGCGGGGCTGGCTAAAGATCTGCACATGGGGAAGGTCCAACGACACCGCCATATGGCTGAGGCCTGAATCCACACCAATCACCCCGCCTGTTGCCGCCATACGATTCATCACCTCAGACAGATTGGCCCGTGGCCAGATGTCGACCTGGTCACCCAGCGCCTGCGCCATGCGATGCACCAGAGCCAGTTCCGTTGCATTGGCGTGGGGCAGCGCAATGCGCTTGCCGGAGTCGATCAGGCGCCGACCTAGTGCCACCCAATTCGCTTCATTCCACTCGTTATCAGCGCGGGTGGTGCCGTGCGCAAAGACCACGGTGGAGTGCTCAGTCGGGAGCGATCGGTGCAAGGGATACACCGCCTGCCCCTGCGGTTCGTAGCCCATGGCAAGGCCTGCCAGCAAGCGGTAACGCGCCACTGCGTGGATCCGTTCGGGCATGGGCAACTTGCGTTGCAGCAAGAGTTGCACCGGCCATTCATAACCGCAGGCATCGCTACGGTTGCCATAGGTCGCACTGAATCCGTCGGGGTTGAGGTGGGCGCAACGCGCCTCCAGGGCCGATTTGATAAGCCCCTGAAAATCGATGACCGCATCATAGGACTGCTGTTTTAAATGCTGGTCAAAGTGCTTGCGTTCGCGCCGGGTAGCTTCGCTCCAGCGCGACTTGCGCCAGCGCCGCTGCGCCAGTGGTAGCACACGGCGCACACCTTGCACCCGATCGACCAGGGGTGCAAAGGCTTCCTCCACCATCCAGTCAATGTGGGCATCAGGAAACTGTTGTCGCAGATCCTGCACCACCGGCATGGTTTGTATGACATCGCCAAGCGAGGACATCTTCACGATCAGAATATTCATGCAAACCGATGCTAGGCATGAATCGTGACAGTTGCATGAAATTGGCCTACGTGGGCATTAACAAAGTTAGTGTCAAAATTTTCGTCTTGATAGAAGGACTGCCGCGAAAGCGGAATTGCGGCAGTCGATATGAGCCTCCCTTTTACGGTCATAGAGTCCCGTTACAAAACGAAGACATTGAGCCGTCTGGTCTGAGGTTTTCTCTCTCGCTGCGCGGGCAGGGGATACGTCGGGCTCCTCATGGTGGAGTACCACAAATCGTCACCCGGCATATCCCCTGCCCGCGCGATCCATTGCGAACGTAGCGCCTGTCTCTGCGTGCGCCGAATGAGGTGCAATGACCCGGTGTTGATCAAAGTAGCGCGCAACTTCGTTGGAAGTTGGGCTTAACATTTGCCAATGTTCACTTTGCCGGGCGCCACCCCGGCTTAGTAGCGCTCGGGCACGTACATCTCATCCGGCACCGGCTGACGGATGTAGTCTTCGTTGCGCACGCGGGCTGGCAGCAGCACGGCTTTCTGCTCCACCTCGGTGTAGGGGATCTGGCTCAGCAAGTGGTCGATGCAATTCAGACGCGCGGTCTTCTTGTCCACCGCCTGCACGATCCACCAAGGGGCCTCGGGGATGTGGGTGCGCTCCAGCATGATTTCCTTGGCCTTGGTGTATTCCTCCCAACGCACGCGGCTCTCCAGGTCCATGGGGCTGAGCTTCCATTGCTTGAGCGGGTCGTGGATGCGGCCGAGAAAGCGCGAGTGCTGCTCTTCGTCGGTAATCGAGAACCAGTATTTGATGAGCTGAATGCCGCTACGCGCCAGCATCTTTTCAAACTCAGGCACGGTGCGGAAAAACTCTTCGTATTCGTCATCGCTACAAAAGCCCATCACGCGTTCGACGCCCGCGCGGTTGTACCAGCTGCGGTCAAACAGCACCATCTCGCCGGCAGCGGGCAGGTGCGACACGTAGCGCTGGAAGTACCACTGCGTTCGCTCGCGGTCATTGGGTGCAGGCAGGGCAGCCACACGTGCCACGCGGGGGTTCAGGCGTTGGGTGATGCGCTTGATCACGCCCCCTTTGCCAGCGGCGTCGCGGCCTTCAAACAAAATAACCACCTTGTGGCGACTGGCTACCACCCAGTCCTGCAACTTGACCAACTCGCCCTGCAGGCGAAACAGTTCCTGGAAGTAAGTGCGCCGGGCCAGACGCTCGGCCTCATTGCGCGGCTTGCCGGTGGCTTCCAGCTCTTCCATATTGCGTTCTTCGAGTTCCATCTCCAGCTCTTCGTCATAGCTGTCGAGCAGGTCTTCGCGCAAGCGACGCATCATTTCTTCTTGCTGTGTGTTGTCGATGCTCATGGAATGGCCCACCTTCTAGATGAAAAATTAAGCAAACATCATGCTTCAGAAAGATTTCAGTTTTATGACGTTTGGTTTTCACCCCCGCGCGCCGGTAGGGTGACGAGCCAGCACTGATACAGCGCCTTCACTGCGCATCTTCGCTGTCCCAGGCTCGCAGCGCACGCAGCAGAGAGGTCTTCTTGGCCTGGTGCCCGGCCATTCTGCGCAAGATGTCATCCAGCATGCGGATGGCCTCCGTGATGTAGGGGCCCTTGTTCAGCATCACGCACTCGGCACGCACCCCCATGCCAGCATCGGATATTTCAGCGCGCGAAGGCACGCCGCTCTTGGCCAGCGTCTCCAGCACCTGAGTGGCCCAGATGACCGGCATGTGCGCGGCCTCCGAGCACCAGAGAATTTCTTCCTGCACTTCGGCCAGGCGCTCGTAGCCGCATTCAACTGCCAGGTCGCCGCGCGCAATCATGACGCCCGCCGAGGGTGCGGCCATAGCTGCCAGCATCAGGTCCGGCAGATTTTCAAAGCCCCGCATGGTTTCAATTTTCAGAATCACACCGACCTTCTTTCCACCCTGCTCCTGCAGGGTTTGAAGCAACTGGTGCACATCAGCTGCCTCTTGTGAAAAGGACAGCCCCACCAGGTCAGCAATCTGCGCCACGGTCTGCAGATCCTGCAGGTCTTTGTCGGTCAATGCGGGCAACTCCAGGTGGCTGTCAGGGAAGTTGATGCCCTTGTCGGCCAACAGCGACTCGCCGCCTTCACGGGCCTGCACAATCTCCACCTCCAGGCCTTTGGCTGTGGCCTTGCGCACCACGCCGCCAATGCGGCCGTCGTCAAACCAGACCCTCTCGCCGGCGTGCACCTGGCTAAACACCTGCGGCAACGTGCAGGCAATATGGTTCTCCTGGCCATTGCCATCACGCGTGAGGTGCAGCCTGTCGCCCCGGTGCAATCGCAGGACGCCAGGGAGCGGCTCAATTCCGTCCGGGTATATGGAAAGCACCTTGTGTCCGCGCTCGCTCTTGTAGGACAGCGCGGTGTCGGGCGTGAGGTAATAGGTTTCCAGGCACTCGGCCATAACCCCGTCGGCATCGCTCTCCACCACCAGCAGGCGTCTCTTCTTGGTGCGTGCATCGGTGATCTCGATTTGCTTGCCCACGCGCAGCGGCGCCAGCCAGTCCGCGTCGGCCAGTATGCGTGCCTGCGCCTTGGTTGAAGTCGTGCTCCCTGCAGTTTCTATGCGCAGGCGAGAGGGTGCAACGGCATTGCCCATCGCATCGCGTTCGGGCTTGAGTTTGATGACTGCGGGTCCGGGCGCAATGGTTCCGGTACGGATTTTTGGCCCACCCAGGTCCATCAATATTTGTATGTCGCGCTGTGCCGCCTTGGCTGCACGTCGCACCCGTTGGGCCATGGCCTGCCAAGCCTGTGCGTCATCGTGGGCACAATTTATACGGGCCACATCCATGCCTGCTTGGATCAATCGGCGCACCAGACCGTAATCGCTTGCTGCTTCGCTGGGCAGGGTCACCATGATGCGCACCCTTCGCTCGCGCAGCGCAGGGCCCAGCAGTGTCTTGGTATGACTTTGCAGCAACTGGCGGCCCGTCACGCTGCCGGCCGGTTCTTCTTCCGAGTGGTCCTGCCAGGGTTGGTCGGTAAGGCGGTGCAGGATGCCGATCACCTTGTCGAGGTTGGCCAGCACATGCGACTCGGCTCGCCCCAACGAAGACACCCCCAACCAGCTGAGCTTTTCCTGCAGCGCGCGCAGATCGGTAGCGCGCAAGGCCAGGTAGTGAATCAGATTGCGCGCACTGTCGCGCTGGCGGGCATCGACCCGGTCAATTGCAGTGGCGTGGCGTATTTCACTGTCCAACATCGACTGGCGCAGTGCCCACAATTGCTCCAATAGTTCCAGGCAGACTTCTTTGTCCCAAAGCTTGGCTGCGTCGCGAGGGGTGGACTTTCGGGTGCGGGTTTTAAGGGTCATGGCGCGGTTCTAATGTGGATATATTGCAAACGTATGACTATCTGGTGAACGACGTGAACACACATTAATACGTTTATGAAACAACAGCCTAGTATTGTGAGAGATGCAGAATTTTGTGACTATCATGCATTGTTGCATCGCAACTTAACACTAGGAAAGATGTCACCATGCACGCACTCAAAGAAGCACGGCACCTCATTGAAAAGGCTCCCCTTGATGAATCAGCAAAGATTCTGGCGAGTTTGGTGTTGGCTCTGGAAAAAGAAGTCGACTTCGCTATTTCAGATCTCTACACCCTCAGTAGGGATCACTTTGATCTGGCCTTGAGAATCTTGAAAGAGTGGCGCCTGGACCGTTACTACGGTGGCAAGGCGCGTCTGTTCGACACCGCAGTACACGTGGCGGAGCTTACAAAGAATAGTTAAGCCGGCGCTTGCCTCAGGCCGGCAGAAAATGCACCCGGTCCATCAAAGCACGCAATTCATCCAGCGCATGCTGCGTGTCGCTGGCAAACCAGCTGGGGCGCTTGCCGGCTTCGTCCCAACTGCGCAACTGCTGTGCGTCCAGCGCGTAGCGACTGGCTTGAAACGCAACGCATTCTTCGAGGCTCATGGCGCCGCCCTGCAACGCCAGACTGCGCACCGAGTCAGGTGACAGTCGCTCGCGGTATTCCGGATAGGTGGCTACCAGATAGCGCTTGGCCGCAACATGCAGGCGCACCGGCTCCGCCACACTCGGCCCCCATATGGCATCCAGCATGACAGCCGCTGTGTGCTCATGCCGGTCGTCAATACCATCCACGGTGGGTGAGCCGTCGAGGTCGGTCAACAGGTGACCCAGGTCATGCAACCAACTGGCTAGTTGCAAAGTTTGCGAGGCCCCTGCCGCACGCGCCAGTTGCCCGCATTGCCAGGCATGCTCGATTTGCGAAATGCCTTCGCCCGCGTAGGCAATATCGCCTTTGCGGGCAAACAATTCCAATATGGCTTGAGGGCTGTTCATCGAACCATGTTGCGCCCGGGGTGTGACGAGCCTATGACAGCGCAAAGCGCAGCAACTCGATCGGTCATCACAGCTCTGTCATCAAATTTTCATAGTCGACGGCGAAGATGCGCGCCATGAGTACGTTGCCCGTTCCTGCTATTCGCGTTGTCAGCGCCAACAAGTCGTTTAATCGGCGTGGTAAGGCGTTGGACAACGTTAGCGCGACCATCCAGGCGGGTGAATGCATCGGGCTGCTGGGTGCGTCAGGCTCGGGCAAGTCCACGCTTCTGCGCAGCATTTGCGGTCTGGAGCGATTGGACGGCAAGACCAGCAGTGTGGAGTTGTTTGGCCAGAACTTGCAGACCGGTGGCGTCCTGAGTTCGGACATTCGTGAACTACGGCGCCAGACTGGCATCATCTTTCAGCAGTTCAATCTGGTGGGGCGCATGAACGTGCTGAGTAATGTGCTGACCGGCCTTTTGCCCCGCATGCCTTTGTGGCGTGCGCTCAGCGGTCGCTTCAATCGCGATGAGCAGATGCAAGCGCTGCAGGCGCTTGATTCGGTGGGCCTGGCTGATTACGCTTTTCAGCGTGCCTCCACACTTTCGGGTGGGCAGCAGCAACGCGCTGCGGTGGCACGGGCCCTGCTGCAAGGCGCACGCATATTGCTGGCTGATGAACCGGTGTCCTCGCTGGACCCGGAAACGGCCCGCCGTGTGATGGACCTGATGCATCACCTCAATCGCACACAAGGCATGACCCTGGTGGTCAGCCTGCACAACGTGGCCATGGCACGCCGCTATTGCGACCGCATCATCGCGCTGCGCGCTGGTGAACTGGTATTTGATGGCTCGCCCATGGAACTGGACGACAGCAAGTTGCGCCATCTCTATGGCGCCAGCACCGAAGAGTTGCTGATGGACCACAACCCGTTGGAAACACCCCCGCAGACAACTTACATCCAAGCCGTGCCATTAGTTGCCTGATCACTATTCACTTTTTTAACGGAGAAACTACATGAAGACAGTTCACCTACTTACCGCCAGCGTGCTTGCGCTGACATGCCTTGCTGCCAGCGCGCAGGAAATCAGTTTCGGCATCATCGCCACTGACACCGCCAGCGTCGAGCGCGACCGTTGGGAACCCCTGTTCCGCGACATGGAAAAGAAGACAGGTCTAACCATCAAGGCTTTCTACGCCCCTGACTACGCCGGTGTGGTGGAAGCCATGCGCTTCAACAAAGTGCAGGTCGCCTGGTACGGCAACAAGGCCGCCATTGACGCGGTAGACCGCTCCAGCGGCGAAGTGTTTGCCCAGGTGAAAAAGGCTGACGGTTCGCTCGGCTACTACTCCTTGCTGATCACGCAAAAAGACAGCCCCTACAACAACCTGACCGACGTGCTGAAGAACAGCAAGTCCATCAATTTCGGTATTGGCGACCCTGGCTCTACCAGCGGCTTCCTGGTGCCCAGCTACTACGTCTTTGCCCAGAACAAGGTCGACTCGCGCACCGCTTTCAAGACCATCCGCAACGCCAGCCACGGCGCCAACATCCAGGCCGTGCTGGCCAAGCAACTCGATGTGGCCACCAACAACACCGAAGAAATTGACAAGCTCGAAGCCACCAAGCCTGAAGTGGCCAAGGAACTAAAAACCATCTGGAAGAGCCCGCTGATCCCGAACGATCCGCTGGTGTGGCGTAAGGACCTGGACGCTGGCGTTAAAGCCAAACTCAAGGGCTTCCTGCTGAGCTATGGCCAGACGGATGCTGACAAGGCTGTGCTGAAAAATATATATAACTACAGCGGTTTCAAGGAATCGACCAATGAGCAGCTGGTGCCGATTCGCCAGCTGGAATTGTTCAAGGATCGCCGCAAGGTCGAGAACGACGAGCAATACAGTGCCGACGAAAAAGCCAAGCTGATTGCCGAGATCGACAAGAAGCTGGCCGCTCTGAATAAATAAATAATCTGCTGTCACACAGGTCCCACGTCCATGTCTGCAACGGCAGTTTCTCCCCAACTACAAAGCTTGCTGAACCAGGCCGCTGGCAGTCGAAACGGCTGGCGCACGCAAGTGGGTTGGTTAGTTTTGCTGGCGCTGCTGGCATGGGCCTGGCAGGGCGCCGAAATGCGCCCGCTGGATTTGATCAAGGACGCGGGCAACATGGGCACCTTTGCCCGCGACTTTTTCCCCCCCGATTTTCATGACTGGCGCATCTATCTCAAAGAGATGCTGGTCACCCTGCACATTGCCGTATGGGGCACCGTGCTGGCCATTGTGGCCGCGGTGCCGCTGGGCCTGTTGAGCGCGCATAACGTGGCGCCGGTGTGGGTTTATCAGCCCGTGCGCCGCCTGATGGATGCCTGCCGCGCCATCAATGAAATGGTATTTGCGATGCTGTTTATCGTAGCCGTTGGGCTGGGCCCGTTTGCGGGTGTGCTGGCGCTGTTCATCCACACCACGGGCACGCTGGCCAAGCTGTTTGCGGAAGCGGTAGAAGCCATTGATCCGCGCCCGGTGGAAGGCATACGCGCCACCGGTGCCCACAAGCTGGCCGAAATTGCCTATGGCGTGATACCGCAGGTGATGCCGCTGTGGCTTTCCTATTCGCTCTACCGCTTCGAGTCCAATGTGCGCTCTGCTTCGGTGGTGGGCATGGTCGGTGCGGGGGGCATTGGTGTCGTTCTCTACGAGGTGATTCGCAGTTTTCAATATGCGCAGACTTGCGCTGTGCTGCTAATGCTGGTGGTCACGGTGACCATGATTGATGTGTTCTCCGCATGGCTGCGCAATCGATTCATTTAGCCTGGTCAAACCCGGTGCGCATCCATTGGGGTGCGGGTTGCTTTCAGCAACTTACGGCCGATGCTCCGGTGGTAGTGCTGGCTGACCGCGCTGCGCTCAGCTACGAAAACGAAACCCTGCTGCTGGAGCGTCTGGGCGACCACTGCAAGGCCTGGAACTGGTTTCAGGGTGGCCTGGCTTCGGTCGCACTGGCGCGATCTCTGTGCGATGAACTCTGGCCGGTGCTCCATGAATTTCCCGAGGCCTGCGTAATCGCCATTGGCGGTGGCAGCACGCTCGATTTGGCCAAGGTGCTGCGCTACCGGTTTAGCGACATCCCTATGGCCGCAGATTGCTGGCGCAGCAACACCGTGCCTCCCGCCGTTTTGCGCCATCCTTTGTGGTTGCTGCCCACCACGGCCGGCACCGGAAGTGAAGTCACGCGTTGGGCCACGCTCTGGGATACCGAAGCAGAGCCAGCACAAAAGCTGTCGTGGTCACCAGCCAACGGCTATGCCGAATGCGCGTTTGTGGACCCGGAGCTGAGCTTTAGTTGCCCGCTGCGCCAAAGCCGCGACTGCGCGCTGGATAGCCTTTCACACGCGCTGGAGGCATTGTGGAATCGCAATGCCAACCCGATTGCTGAATCCTTCGCGGTGGAGGCGGCGCATCTGGTTATTGAAAAGTTGCCCCTGGTGCTAGAGCATCCCGGCAACCACGAAGCGCGCACCGCGTTGGCACGTGCCAGTCTGCTGGCGGGCATGGCCATGTCACAAACACAAACGGCGCTGGCCCACGCGCTGTCTTACCAACTCACGCTGGACGAACAAGTGCCGCATGGCGAAGCCTGTG
The DNA here is from genome assembly GCA_903876045.1 of uncultured beta proteobacterium. Lineage (GTDB taxonomy): Bacteria > Pseudomonadota > Gammaproteobacteria > Burkholderiales > Burkholderiaceae_C > Allorhodoferax. The sequence continues at coordinate 20,312 of CAIQYP010000241.1, forward strand.
CCGTCTGGCTGCCGATGGTGTGGGAATTGGCGCTTGGCTCAGCACCTGGCTGCGATGCGGCCCTGGCGCGCGTCTTTGATGTGCCGGCGCATGAAGGGGTGCAATATCTGCGCGGCTGGTTGAGCACACTGGGTATCAGCCCGCGCGATTTGCGCGACACACCGGCCGGGCGCAGCGCGCTGGCGCAAGAAATGCGGTCTGCCCGCGGAAGGAATTTCATTGCAAACCGCTAACAAGACCGATGTGATCATCGTTGGTTCGGGCATCGTCGGCCTGGCCTGTGCGTTGGTGGCCGTGGAGCAGGGCCTGAGCGTGCAGGTGGTGGAGCGTGAAAACTTTTGCACCGGTGCGTCGATTCGCAATTTTGGCTTTGTCACCGTTACGGGTCAGGGCAGCGGAGCCAGTTGGCGGCGTGCGCGCCGTTCGCGTGACATATGGGCCCATATTGCGCCGCAGGTTGGCATTCCCGTAGAGCACAGCGGCCTCTATGTGGTGGCCCAGCGCGCAGAAGCCGAAGCGGTGTTGCGTGAGTTGCTGCTGACGGAGGAGGGCGCGGACTTGTCCTGGCTGGACCCGGGCAAACTACGCAAGCAGGCGCCGCACCTGGCGCATGCCTATGTGCAGGGCGCGCTCTATAGCCCGCATGAACTGCGCGTGGAAGCACGGCTGGCCATCGAGAAGCTGCGTCTGTGGCTAGCCTCACGCGGCGTGCGCTTTCACATGGGCCAGGCAGTCACGCAGGTGGAAGCCGGACGCGTGCATCTGCCCACGCAGACCTTGCAGGCCGAGCGCATTGTGGTGTGCCCCGGCACCGACCTGCGCAGCCTGTTTCCCCAAGTCTTTGCAAAATACCAAACACAGTTGTGCCAGTTGCAGATGCTGCGCATTCGCCCGCCGCGTGATTACCAATTGAATGCCGCGGTCATGAGCGACCTGAGCCTGGTGCGCTACCGGGGCTTTACTGAACTGCCGGGCGCGGCACGGCTGGAAGACCGCCTGCGTCTGGAAGTGCCACGCGCTTTGCAGCACGGCATCCATCTGATCGTGGTGCAGAGCTCGGATGGCAGCCTGGTGGTGGGCGACTCGCATCAGTACGGCGAAACCATGCCGCCCTTTGTGCCAGCGGAGGCGGAAGAACTCATCCTGACAGAGATGCAACGCGTGCTGTGCCTGGGACATTACGAGGTGAAAGAGCGCTGGACCGGCATCTACCCGAGCGGCACCCAGGATGCGTTTATCGAGGCGGTGTTGCCGGATGTGCAAGTGCTAAGCGTGACCAGTGGCAGCGGCATGAGCACGGCGTTTGCGTTGGCAGAAGAATGCCTTAAGGGCGAAAGGATTGCGGTATGACGAGTATTCGAGGCGTGGTGTTTGATTGGGCCGGAACCATAGTGGACTTCGGCAGCCTGGCTCCTATGGGTGCCTTTGTGCGGCTGTTTGCCAACCATGGCATACACATCAGCATTGCCCAGGCGCGCGTGCCCATGGGCCTGCCCAAGTTGGCGCACATCGAGGCGCTAGGCGCCATGCCTGAGATTGCCGCACAGTGGCAATCGGTGAAAGGCGGTAACTTCACGTCGAAGGATGCCGCTGCTTTGCTCGAAGAATTTGTGCCCATGAGCGCGGCTAGCGCCCTGGAGTGCAGCGATTTCATCCCCGGCTTTCTGGATACCTACGCATGGCTGCAAGAGCAGGCCATCGGCGTCGCCACCACCACGGGTTACACCCGCTTCATCATGACGCCCTTGATTGCCAAGGCTGCACAGGCGGGCTTCGTGCCTGCGCGCGTCATCTGCTGCGACGATGTGGCGCTAAGCCGCCCTAGTCCATTGGGTATGCAGGAATGCATGGCCACCTTGGGTCTGGTCGGGCAGAACGATCGTGTCGTCAAGGTCGACGACACGGCACCCGGTTTGGAAGAGGGCCGCAACGCTGGTTGCTGGACGGTGGGCGTAGCCGCCAGTGGCAACGCCCTGGGCTGGTCCTGGGAACAATGGGTGGAAGCCAGTGAAGACGAACGCGAGCACGCGCTGGTGAATGCCCGTCGCACGCTGAAAGATGCCGGTGCCCACGAGGTGATTAATAGCGTGGCCGATCTGCGCAGCGCCTTTGCGGCCATTGAGGCGCGCATAGCTGCGGGTGAGGCGCCTTAAAGCAAATATGACGCCGGATTCAGGGCACCATAGGTACGAATACCAGGCTCCCGAATATCTCTAAAATACCGTGAAATCGGTATTTTCAAATCGATGCAAAAGTCGATAATCGCTACAAATGCAACATTTGCGCAACGCTCACCACATCACCCGCTTCATGCTGGTGTGGTTTGCTTTGTACCTTAGCGTTGCGATTGCATCCCCGTTCGTTAACCCCTCGTTGACTGCTCCGCATTGCGCCGCGATGGAGGCCATGGAAAAGGTCGCCGCGCACCATAACGGCGATGAGCATAAATCCATTCCCAAATTGGATTGCCCGCTGTGCACGGGTATCACGGCACCACCTCCCTCGGGGTCTATCGCAATTGCGGGTGTTCCGTTACGCGCTTGCTTGCCTTTGAGTGCGGGCGTATCGCACATTCCGGGTCGCCAATCGACACAGACTCTAGCGCGTGGCCCGCCCGCTGCATTGCCCGACACATTCACTGTCTAGCCCCGCCTGAGAGATGTCGGGGGTAAGGGTCAACCGTTCAGTGTGCGCATAGCCAACGCTGAATTTGACCTGCACATGCAAGCTGCCGCGCAAGCCACGCAGCCATTTTTTTCCCCAAATATTATGTATGGCGATGGCCTGATCCATCGTCGAAAGCAACGTCATGAAACACACAAGCAAACTCATGTTGGCCCTAGCGACCACATCATTTACCTCTGCCGTATTCGCCTGCGCAAGCTGCGGATGCACGCTCAGTTCCGACTGGGGCGCTCAAGGCTTGTCCAGCCAGGCGGGCTGGAGCGTTGATGTCCGTTTGGACGCCCTCAACCAAGACCAGTTGCGCTCCGGAACGGGCACCATTTCGGGGGCAAACGCCGGGCAGGTGATCAATCCCAGCACGGGGAATCCTGCCGAAGTGGAAAAGTTCACCAACAACCGCTACCTCACAACAACCCTGGATTACAACCAGGGTGATGCATGGGGTGTCACGGTCACCCTCCCGTACATTGACCGCAACCACAGCACCTTGGGCACTGGCTCCGATGGAGCCAACCCCGGCCCCAATGGCGATAGCTACGACTCGCAAGGTGCCGGGCTTGGCGACGTGCGTGTGGTCGGTCGCTACTACGGATTTTCCGAGGCCAAAAACTTCGGCATTCAGTTTGGCCTCAAATTGCCCACAGGCGCCACCTCGCAGATGTCGAATGATGGCGCCATTGCCGTCGACCCCGGCCTGCAACTCGGAACGGGCACCACCGATCTTATTTTGGGTGCCTACTACTTTGACAATCTGAATCAGGACTGGGATTACTTTGTCCAAGCGCAATTTCAGTCCACCCTGGCAGATGGCTATATGAGCAATGGCGGTAATGGTGGCTCATACCGTCCGGGCGATAGCGTCAATCTGACGGGTGGTCTGCGCTACCATGGGTTTGAAGCCTTCACACCTGAAATCCAAATCAATGCACGCAATGCGAACGTTGATTCGGGAACCGTGGCCGACACCTATGCCACAGGCGGAACGCTGGTTTACCTGACGCCCGGGGTGAGCATTCCGGTGACGGATCGCTTATCGGTTCACACCCATTTGCAAATCCCGATTTACCAAAACCTCAATGGTATTCAGCTGGCGCCGACCTCGATCTTCTCGGTCGGGGCGAGCTTCAAGTTTTAGTCACTTCACAAGCAAAGGCGTGACGAGCGCGTCCAACTCGGCCATGGTGATTTCAGCGTCACCCACATGGCCATTCTTGCGGAGAATGCCGTCTCGATCGATCACAAAGGTCGTCGGCATTCTCCAGATGCGCCCCAAGCCCTTGATGTTGCTATCGGCCTTGAGCGCCACCTTGAAGGCGTATTGCTGCGCAACTTTTTTGACTGCGGGTAGGTCACGCGCTTCGTCCATGCTGATGGCAAGAACCTCAAGGCCTTCTGCCTTGTGCTTTTCCAAATAGGCATGAATGGCGGGCATTTCTGCGCGACACGGTGCGCACCAGGTTGCCCAAAAATTGACAATCACCACCTTGCCACGCATATGCGCAGTCTGGAAGGTGTCGCCTGTATCAATCAACTTTGCTTCGATGTCCGGCGCAGGCTTGCCTACGACGAGGTCAGCCGCAAATACGTAGTTGACAAATAGGTTGCTGACAAATAGCAATGCACAGGTGAGCAGAATTTTTTTCATGAGCAAATCGCTTTACTGCGGATGTTACTGCCATCGGGCCCTGTTTTTCAGGACTCCATGGCAAAGGCTTTGCAAAGCCTAAGGCAGCGCAGGCGTCATGGTAAACGTGGCGTTGCGGCCTACCGTGACGCTTGCGCCATTTGCGTCGTCCCGAAATAAATTCACACGGTAGTTCTGTCCAGCCGGCAACTCGGCAGTGAACGCCATGGTTTCGCCACAGGCTTTACCTGGTGCGGTGCCCGGAGTTTTAAGCCAGAAGCCAAGCACATTGGCATTGTCTTTGGTCATCTGATCGCTCGGGGTATCCACTGGAAATACACCGATCCAGGTCTCTGCTGCCGCTACCCCCGTGGGTCGGCAATAGCGAACGATCGGGTTGGATACACCTCGCAAATTAATGACGCCATCTTCTTGACCATGTCCGGAAGCTCCGACAATCTCGACGCCGGGCAATTCGGGGCTGACCAGGGAGCGTGGCAGGATGCTGATCAACAGCGGTGCGCGATGCGGAAACCCGGTGCCACGCCGCAGCCAGGCCCCATACACACCCGGCTCCATCCGTTCGGTCGGGATGGATACCACGCCCTTTTCACCGTCGAAGCTGTAACTCTTTGCGTTGGGCGATGGTACTTGCCCCAATGGTTCAACGTTGACGAATACGTCTGCATCGACCTTTTCGGCAATGAACAGCTTGAGCAATTTGCCACGCACAACAGCGGCTGGTGTGGTGACACGACCAAAGGTGTCATCGAGTGTGCCGCGCGTCGCCACCTCTTCTGCGGGCCAAAGGTCGGCGGCCGCATTGGATTCCTCGGGCTCGTGGCTCGCAAACGCAGCACTGAGCGGTTCGGCAAAATGATCATGCCGGTGGAGGCTATCCAGACTGAAGGCACTTTCGATGCTGCGCAACACGCTGTACCCGTCGTAATGCTGGTCGACAACGGCTCCTTCGCGCAAGAGTCCCGGTGATCCGATGAGCACGGTGGGAACGCGATTGTCCGGCCAGCCCCATCCGAGACTCTCATCCCAGGTGACGATCAGCAGCGAGCGCGATTTGCGCCACTCCGCGGAGTTGACCAGAGCGGAGAACGTCGACTTGAGAAATTGATCCTGTGCCGCGAGGGAATCAACCATACTGAAATTGTCCCACCAGGCACCTTCACCATCCCACCAACCATCTGCAGCAATCCAGGCGAAATTTGGCAGGGTTTTCGTGGCGATGGCAGACGCGAAATCCGTAAGGTCGCGTGCCGTTGCCGCGCAACGTTCGGGGTTGTCGATCACGTTCCTGAAATGCACAAAAGGCTGATCGTCTGGTGCATAGTTGCCATCGCTGTTCAGGTTGCATGGCGTCTTCATGTTTTGCACATACGCGCGCCAGCTCTTGCCTTTTGCATCGAGAAGATCACCGAGATGTGTCACAGGCAAATCGTAGTCCGGGAAATAGACCGGGCCATATTTGTACGTATCACCGGCGACCATGGCAACATAGTTTTGATCGCTTGGATGGTAGTTACCCCACATATTGGTAAGCGTCACACCCTTTTTTGCCAGGGAGGCGAGAAATGGCATGTGCGTGTCGATCGCAATGGAGCGACCCGTGGTGTGCACGACGTCAGCGTAATTAGTGTTTTCCATCATCACGACGTAGACGTGATCGAGCGACGGAATACCGGATACCGGTGGTGCCAGGTCCGCGCGACTAAGGATACCCAAATCGATAGAGTCACCGTGCAGCGTCAAACTGATGTTGTCGGCAAAGGCGTTGTGGTAAGAAGTCATGCCACTGGTGAAATGGAGGGTGATGACAATCTGTCGGGTCAGCGGTGGTACCAAACCCTTCACTTCCCGCGCCGCCAGTTGGGAACCATGCGGTCGTGTGGCTGAATGGACATCTGATAACACGACGGGCGTGCCGGTGGCATGGCGGGCCTCATCAAGAAATACGGCAGTCAACGTGGCCTGCTCTGGCCTGTCATGCCAACCACCAAGCCAAGCCGAAAGAGTGAAGTCAGCCTTGCCTTTATCAATGGCCGAACTCGCAGCTTTGACATCAACAACTTGCTCTATGGCGGTATCCGCGCCTGGTGCAGCAAAGAGGGCCTTGCCCGCTAGGGCGTTCCTGGGCAATTCCGGCGCTTCTAGCGCCACCTTAAACGCGGAATAGCACAGCACGCTAGCTGCACCGCGCAACACACGCCATCCTGGAACCGGGGTTTGGGCAGACCAGTCATCGGTGCAACGATGGGATTCGGCGTTTCCGTTCATCACAAGGTTTTCGGTGGTCGAGACCGTCGCCGTCGTTGCCTGGGCCAATGAGGTAGCAATGCATAGAAGAATGACAAATGCTGCGCAGGAAGGTTTGATCAACGACATGAATACTCCATCGGGGGAAATACATATACAAATTCTGCCTGAACGCAGCCGCGCCCATTTAACGCGAACTTTGGGCAAAAGTCTATTAATGCAATATGGCCAATTGATGACAGCGAAGTTACTGACATCGACACGGGTTAACACGGGTCGTGTCTTTACACAATGTCACTGCCTTGTCATGCATTCGAATGACATTAGCAGGTCCATTCAACTATCTATTCAAGAGATATATACATGAAACTCCAAAAGCCTATTCTTGCCATATTGGCCGCATTAACACTGGGTGCGGCATGTACCGCACAAGCCAACGAAATTGAGCACGTCCTGCTGATCAGCGTGGATGGTCTTCACGCACTGGATGTGGAGCGCTACATCAACAGCCACCCCCACTCTGCATTGGCGACTCTCGCGCATCACGGTGTTACCTATACCAATGCCCGCACCCCCTCGCTGTCCGATTCATTCCCAGGACTGCTGGCCCTGGTCACCGGTGGGTCGCCAGTTTCGCACGGCCTCTTTTATGACGTCAGCTATGACCGGACCATGTTCGACCCGACCAACACCGGTTGCACGGGCGCACCTGGCAACACCATCGTATTTGATGAAACCATTGACAACTACAGCGCTAGCGGCCTGTCTCTGAATACCATCAACCCCGCAGCCCTTCCCCGCAAATTGAAGGACGGCGCTTGTGTGCCTGTCTATCCGCATGACATGCTGCGCACCAACACCATTTTTGAAGTGGTGAAGCAGCATGGCGGACACACTGCCTGGGCTGATAAACACCCGGCCTATGATTTGGTCAATGGTCCTTCCGGCAAGGGCGTCGATGATCTCTACACACCGGAAATAACTAATGCTCCGGCCGTCGGTAGCGGCCCGGATGCAACCAGCAGCGTGATGTGCACGGTTGCCAATGACAAGTTGAAGGTGGCTGCAGTCTTGAATCAAATCAATGGCAAGCTGCATGATGGTCGCCCGGGCAAGGGAACACCTGCTGTTTTTGGTATGAACTTCCAAGCGGTAAGCGTCGGTCAAAAACTGGCTAATGACAAAGGCAATAACGACTGTGCTTCTGAGATTGACCCTGAAGGCTTGAAACTCAAAGGCAAAGCGGGCGGATATAAAGACGGTGCAGGCACGCCCTCACTGGTGCTGCAATACGGACTGGAAAAAACGGATGCCTCTCTCCAAAGCATGATTGACGGCTTGAAGAAGGCTGGTAAGTTTGACAGCACATTGATGGTCATCAGCGCCAAGCACGGCCAGTCGCCGATCAACCCGGCCAAGGTCAACAAGCCCGGCCATTTTGCTGATCTGGTTGCCGCATTGCCTGACGCCAGCAGCCCGGAAGCAACGGCCATTGCCAACGCAGCAGCCTGCGGCAGCGGCGCTTGCGGATTTGTCCAGGATGACGACATTGCACTGATCTGGTTGCAAGACCAGATGCAGACCGGCGCTGTGGCAAATTACCTGAACCGCAATGCTGGCAAGTTGTTCATCGATGAAGTGCTGGCCGGTGACGAACTGAAACTCAAGTTCAACAATCCAGCGATCGACAGCCGCACGCCAGACATCATCGTCCAGCCACAATACGGAACGGTTTACACCGGCTCAGCCAAGGACAATAACCACCAGCGAGCCGTGCTTCCACCCCCGCCCAGCATCCATCCCGCCAGACAATTGGACCATACGG
>CAIQYP010000242.1 GCA_903876045.1 uncultured beta proteobacterium
CGGTATGAAACTGAGTCTTAAGTTGCCACTGGCATTTGCTCTTGCGTTGACATTGCTGCTAACGGGTGCCTTGTTTGGAATTTGGCGACTCAACAGCGCCATCGCCAGCTTTGAGATTGATGTATCCCACGAGGTCGCCGGGCAAAAAAAGGGCGCAGAAATTTCCGCTCATTTTGCAGTCGCCATTCAAGAGTGGAAAAACACCTTGCTGCGAGGATCTGACCCTAAGGAACAAGAAAAATACTGGAATGCACACCAGAAGGAAATGGGGGAAGTCGCTCAGCGCATCCAGGAACTGGACAAGCTGGTAGACGAAAAGGCGCCAGCCCGGCCCTTGGTTCGGAAACTGCAGGCCGAAATGGAAAACGCGCGCGCAGGCTACCAAAAAGCTTTTGAAGTCTATAAAGAAGCCGCCAACGATCCAGTCGCCGGAGACAAAGCCGCCAAGGGCAAAGACCGGGAGGCAGCCAATACCTTGAATGAACTGCGCGCTGCGTTGTCGCAGTCAGAGTCAGCGGCAGCAGATGCCGCTGTATCAGGTGCAAGGAATGCCACCCGCATCGCGCTCACAGTGATGATCCTGATCACGGTAGTTGCTGTATTGGGCAGCGTGTGGCTAAGTCGTCAGATCGTAACCGCGCTGCACCAAGCCGTAGACCTGGCCGACCAGGTAGCCCGCGGCGACTTGAGCGCAACCGTTGCGGTGCAAGGCAGCGACGAGATTGCCGGCCTGCTCCGTTCACTCGCCACCATGCGGGAGCACCTGGTGGACATCGTATCCAAAGTGCGGCAAGGCTCCGATAGCGTGGCAAATGCCAGCTCTGAAATTGCCAACGGCAACAACGATCTGTCAGCCCGCACCGAACAGCAGGCTGCAGCACTCCAACAAACTGCGTCCAGCATGGCCCAGCTAGGCTCCACCGTAAATATTAGTGCGGACAGCGCTCGCCAGGCCAGCCAGTTGGCCACCAATGCATCCAGCGTCGCCGTGCGAGGCGGCGAGGTAGTGGGTCAAGTCGTCGAGACCATGAAAGGCATCAACGAAAGCTCACGCAAGATTGCCGACATCATTAGCGTCATTGACGGCATCGCCTTTCAGACCAATATCCTGGCGCTGAACGCCGCCGTCGAAGCTGCACGGGCGGGCGAGCAGGGGCGAGGCTTTGCGGTGGTGGCCTCCGAAGTGCGAGCGCTGGCTGGTCGTTCAGCCGAGGCGGCCAAAGAGATAAAAAACCTGATCGGAGCCAGCGTGGAGCGTGTGGAATATGGCAGCACACTGGTAGACCAAGCGGGCTCGACCATGAGCGAAGTGGTTGCAGCCATAAGCCGCGTAACCGATATCGTGGGTGAAATTAGTGCCGCCAGCGCAGAGCAAAGCTCCGGCGTAGCTCAGGTCGGAAATGCGGTCAACCAGATCGACCAAGCCACGCAACAAAATGCCGCCTTGGTGGAAGAGATGGCGGCGGCGGCCAGTGGTCTCAACGGACAGGCCATGGACTTGGTAAATGCCGTATCAGTATTTAAGCTGCAAGGAGGTGTGACGACAGTTCCACCACCGCGCCGCGTGCCGTCGCCCGCCAGCCTGGCGAAACCAACCATGCCGCGCCAGTTAGCTGGCGGTAGCAGACCGGCGTCCAAGCCCGTGGCCAAAGCGTTAGCTAAACCGTTGGCTAAAGCGACCAGCCCCAAGTTGGCACCTCCCCCCGCTGCAACAACCAAAGCTTCGGCGCCCGCCGACGATGAGTGGGAAACTTTTTGATGCCTGCGCCATACGGACCGGGCAATTACGGTGAGTGGAAGTAGAGCACCCACGCCGCAGTCCTTCCCCAATATAGGCATTGGCCGTATTAACACCAATGGCTCGCTGGGCTCCTGCTCGGCCTGCCATGCCCGCCACAGTTTCTCTTCGGCCCTGGCACGCACGTCCGACACCTGCGGCAAATGCCACAGGGGTCCGGAAGCCATCGAGAAGGTGCGCAAGGGCTATGAAGACCGCTATGAGAAAGGCTCCTTGAAGTAGTCCATGACCACAAAGACAAAGTATTGCCTTGCCGGTCACCAAACGTTGGCGCTGCGTCGGCGACAGGTCCCCAAACAAAGGCAATACCGACAGGTACTGCGCAATATCAAAGCGGCCGTAATCCAGTGTCCCGGCGGGCCTTAGCCAGCCAAAGCCACCCGCATGGCATCCACCACCGACTTGTAATCGGACTTGCCGAAGATGGCGCTACCGGCCACAAAGGTGTCGGCACCGGCATCGGCCACGCGGCGGATGTTGTCGGTCTTGATGCCGCCGTCCACTTCCAAGCGAATGTCCTTGCCACTGGCGGTAATACGTTTGCGCACGTCTTCAATCTTGCGCAAGGCCGAGTCGATAA
>CAIQYP010000243.1 GCA_903876045.1 uncultured beta proteobacterium
ATCTTCTTGCTCTTGAGCGCCGGAATCAGGCCGTCCCAGGCCACTTCGACGATTTTGCACTGAGCCTTCATCTCGGCGCAGACCTTAAGGGCCAGATCAACCTCAAAACCTTTCCACTTGCCATCGGCCTGCTTTTCAAAAAACGGAGGATAGGGTTCGGCAGAAATGCTGACCTTGAGGTCGGCTGCCTGGGCAGTGCCCCACGCAAGCAGAGCCATACCGACGATTGCTGTGATTTGAGGTAATTTCATTTTTTCTCCTGGAACGTGAAAACAAAAGGGCGCTGTTCAATGCTGCCGGTCCATGGCACCGACAAACTGTCTGCAACGCTCACTACGCGGCGAGGTAAAGACCTGCTCGGGCGAGCCTGCCTCCTCGATCTTGCCCTGGTGCAAAAACACCACCTGACTCGATACTTCACGGGCGAAGGCCATCTCATGGGTCACCAATAGCATGGTGCAACCACTGAGCGCCAAATCGCGAATTACTTTAAGCACTTCACCCACCAACTCGGGGTCAAGCGCAGAGGTCGGCTCGTCAAACAACATGACGGCGGGCTGGGTGGCCAGCGCGCGGGCAATGGCCACACGCTGCTGCTGACCACCCGACAAAAAGGCGGGGTGGGTGTGGCGTTTCTCGGCCATGCCCACTTTTTCCAGCAGTGCCTCGGCCATTGCAATGGCTTCGATTCGGGGTTTCTTCAACACATGGATGGGTACTTCAATGATGTTTTCCAGCACCGTCATATGCGGCCACAGGTTGAACTGCTGAAACACCATGCCCAGACGGGTACGGATGCGGTCCACTTGTTTGGCATCGGCTGGCACCGGGTTCCCCTTGCGATCCTTGGTGAGCTTGAGTTCTTCGCCGGTGATGTGGATGCGTCCGGAATGCGGAATTTCCAGCAGATTCAGGCAACGCAGCAAGGTGCTCTTGCCCGAGCCACTGGCACCAATAAGCGACACGACATCCCCAGTATGGGCACTGAGCGATACGCCCTTGAGCACTTCGACCGGGCCATATGACTTATGCAAATCCTCCACCCGCACGGCGGGTGTTGTGCTTTTTTCATGGGTCGAGACCTGCTGATTCGTCATGAAATCCTTGTGCTGCCAGTACTTCCCTATTGGAGCGATCCACTTGGGTGCTGACGGGGTAACGCATAAGCTGTGCCATTGCAGCCAAGGACAATCCCTATCGGGGTTTGTACGCAGGCTTGAATTCGCCTGTGAGTGAAGACAACGGTTACGGCTCCACGGCATCGGGTTTCTCTGCGTTTCAATTGAGCCGATTTTTCATCACAATGACAAAAATTGGTTGAACTGACGATTTTTCGTTAAAACGCAATTCAGCCGCAAAACCGGAGAGCGCAGCCCCATGGATCCCCAACTTCAATCGGCTATCGACCTGTTCGCCGAGTTTTTCGATGCCATCAAGCAGGCCGTTGCCATCATCGACGAGCAGGGCAATTACGTTTACTACAACGAAGAGAGCGCTCGCATGGACGATACCAAGGTGGAGCGCGTGATTGGCAAGCCCATGCTTAACGTCTATCCGCAGATGAACGAGAGCACCAGCACGCTGCTTCAATCGCTGCACCACAACACACGCTACCACCACCAGTATCAGATTTACTTCAACACCTTGGGCCGCGCGGTGCACAACTTGCACACCACGCTGCCGCTGGTAGCCCCGGACGGCAAGACCGTCGGTGCTATCGAGGTGGGCAACAACCTGGCGGTCATCAGCCATTTGCATGAGCAGGTACTGGAATTGCAAGAAAAGCTGCAAGGCGGCAAGGCCACACCCGACAGCGGCATTCTGTCGGTGGACCCGAAA
>CAIQYP010000244.1 GCA_903876045.1 uncultured beta proteobacterium
AGAACGTGGCAACAAGGGTGCAGCCCTGACCACATTCATCTCTTTGGCCGGCCGCTATGTGGTGCTGATGCCCAACAACCCGCGCGGTGGTGGCGTGAGCCGACGTATTGAGGGTGAAGACCGTGCCGACCTGAAGGAAGCACTCGACCAGCTCGAATATCCCAACGGCATGAGCATCATTGCCCGCACCGCCGGCATCGGTCGCAGCGCGCCCGAACTGCAGTGGGACCTGAACTACCTGCTCAAGCTCTGGACAGCGATTGACGGCGCCACCAAGGGTGCCAAAGGCGCGTTCCTGATTTATCAGGAATCCAGCCTGGTGATCCGCGCCATCCGCGACTACTTCAACCACGACATCGGCGACATCCTGATCGACACCGACGACGTGTACGAACAGGCGCAGCAGTTCATGGCGCACGTCATGCCCGAGCATGCCGCCCGCGTGAAGCGTTACCGCGACGACGCTCCGCTGTTCAGCCGTTTCCAGATCGAACACCAGATCGAGTCGGCCTACGCCCGCACCGTGCAACTGCCTTCCGGCGGCGCCATCGTGATCGACCACACGGAAGCCCTGGTTTCGGTCGACGTGAACTCGGCCCGTGCCATCAAGGGCGGAGACATCGAAGAAACCGCCACCCGCACCAATCTGGAAGCCGCCGACGAAGTGGCACGCCAGATGCGTTTGCGCGACTTGGGTGGCCTGATCGTGATCGACTTTATCGACATGGAAGAGTCCCGCAACCGCCGTGAAGTGGAAAACCGCTTGCGCGACGCTCTGCGCCAGGACCGTGCCCGCGTGCAGTTCGGCACCATCAGCAAATTCGGTCTGATGGAAATGAGCCGCCAGCGTCTGCGCCCTGCCCTGAGCGAAGGTGCATCGATTCCCTGCCCGCGTTGCGGCGGCTCCGGCCACATCCGTGACACGGAAAGCTCGGCTCTGCAAATTTTGCGCATCATCCAGGAAGAGTCACTCAAGGACAACACGGCATCCGTGCTGTGCCAGGTTCCCGTCGATGTGGCTTCTTTCCTGCTTAATGAGAAGCGCACTGAGATCGCAAAAATCGAACTCAAGCAGCGTATCAACGTGCTTATGGTTCCCAACAAGAACCTGGAAACACCCAACTACAAGCTCGAACGTCTGAAGCACGATGACCCGCGCCTGGACAACATCGAAGCCAGCTACAAAATGGCTGACGAGATGGACGACGCCACCAGCGTGACCCGTCGCTCGCAAGAGCCAACCAACAAGCAGACTCCGGTGATCAAGGGTGTGCTGCCCGATGCCCCCGCACCTGTTGCTATCCCCAAGCCTGAAGTAGCCAAGGTTGCACATCCTGCTGCGTCCAAGCCTGCGGCAGTTGCTCATGCTCCGGCACCGGCCAGCAGCGGCTTCTTTGGCTGGCTCAAGAGCCTGTTTGGCGGCGATGCACCGGCACCCGTTAAACCCGTCGCGGCAACTCCCGCCAAGACCGAAGACAAGCGCGATGCCCGCCCCCCACGCGAGGGTGGCCGTGATGGCAACCGTGGCGGTCGTGGTGGCCGCAACGAAGGTGGTAGGGGCCCCCGTGGCGAAGGCCGCGGTGGTGAGCGTGGTGAGCGTCCCGAAGGTCAACGCGCCGAGGGTCAGCGCCCTGAAGCTGGCGCTGAAGGCGGACGCAGCGAAGGTCGTGGTGGCCGTGGTGGACGCGGTGGCCGTGGTGGCGAACGCGGTGAGCGTGCTGAACGTGGCAATGGCCAGCAGCGCGAGCGCTTTGATGCCGAAGGCAAACCAATGGCAGTCGATGGCGTCGGTGTAGACATCGGCAGCGCAGCCAATGCCAACCGCGAACAACGTCCCGAGCGCACACCCCGCCCGGAGCGTGGCGAACGCACAGAACGTGGTGGTGAGCGCGGCAACCGCGGGCCTCGTGCTGAACGCACCGAAGGCCAGGAAAACGAAAGCCGCCCGGTTGAGCGTGAAGACAACCTCGATGCCAACCGCGACATGAATCGCGATGGCAACCGTGATGCAAATCGTGGCGAAGCCGGTGCCGAAGGCACAGAAGGTCAGCGCTCCGAAGGACGCGGTCGTGGTAACCGGGGTGGTCGCGGCCGAGGCGGCGAGCGCGGCCCACGTGCGGACGGTCAGAATGCCCAGGGTGAAGGCCAAGCGCAACAACCGATGTTTGTGCCCGAAGACGGTCAAGCGCAGGTTGCGCAAGACAGCGAAGGCAACGAAGCCCGAAACGGCAACGGCAACGGCAATGGCAATGGCAACATCGGCGAGCCACGTGAAAAGCGCTCGCGTGACCGCTACGGCCGTGACCGCGGCCCACGCAGTGAACGCCCGCCACGCCACGACTTCACTGAAAACGGCGTGACCGAAATCGCCGCAGGCGAAGCCCTGCCCCAGGCTGAGCAAGCTCCGGTGATGGTTCAACTCGCACCGCAGCAGGCCTACACACCTGCAGCACCCGTGCGTGAAACCGTTGCTGCCGCACCGGTTGTTGAGGCACCTGCTGCCCCGGCAGCTCTTGTGGTTGCAGTTGCTGCGCCAACGCCCAAAGCACCTGTCGATACAGCAACGGTTGCTACGGCCACCATGCCCAAAGTAACTAGCTACGCACTGCCTCAGGACGACCTGATTCAGGTTGCCCAAGGCTCGGGTCTGCAATGGGTCAACACCAACGCTGAAAGCGTGGCCAAGGTGCAGGCGGCGATTGCTGCCGAACCACAGCCCGTGCATGTGCCGCGTGAGCGTCCGGCCTCCCTGTCGATTGATGCCGGACCTCTGGTGCTGGTGGAAACCAAGCGCGACTTGCGCAACATGACGCTTCCTTTCGAGGAAACCACCCCAAGCTAAGTGCAAAAGCACTGAGTTAAAAAGGGCACCGCAGGGTGCCCTTTTTTTGCGCCCGCCGTATGAAAGGCTGCTCGGTGCGTCAGATGGGGCCCTTCTATAATTGCGTGTGTATCGCCTCCGATACGCACCTTCTAGTGTGGGAAATAAATGGCAGTCAAAGCAGAATCGGATGGAGGTACAGTGCCCAAGGGCCTGATCACCGTTCTCTTTACCGGGGTCTTCATGGCGGCGCTGGACACAGCGATCGTTGGCCCCGCAATCCCCGTTTTGCGTGAAACGTTTGGCGTCGATAACCGCGCCGTCGGTCTGGTGATGAGCGTATTTGTGCTTTTCTCGCTATGCAGCACCGCGCTCATGGCAAACCTGAGCGACCGCATCGGCCGCCGCCCGATCTACCTGTTTAGCGTCTCCGTATTTGCCATAGGCTCGCTCTTGATTGCGCTGTCGCCAAGTTTCTGGATGGTTATTGCCAGCCGGGCTATCCAGGGCATTGGCGCCGGTGGCATCACGCCCACCGCAAGCGCGGTAGTGGGGGACATGTTCAAACCCGAGCAACGCGGCAAGATGCTGGGCCTGATTGGTGCCACCTACGGGATGGCCTTTGTCCTGGGGCCGCCGCTAGCCTCGGCCCTGATGGTGGTCTTGAGCTGGCACTGGATCTTTTTACTGAACCTGCCGATAGCCGCCGTCATTTTGTATATGGGTGCCAGGGTGTTGCCGCACGCACGCTCCAGCGGCCCGCAGCCCCGGCTAGATCTGACTGGCATTGCGCTGACCTTCACGTTGCTCACGGCACTGGTGCTGGGCATTACCCGGGTGCTGGACCCGCTGGTAGACCCTATTTTGGGCATGGCGCTATGGCCTTGGCTATTGCTTTTGGTTGCCGTACTTATGACTGTACTCGTGATGGTCGAAAACCGGACCCAGGCGCCGCTGATTCCCATCAACTTATTCAAGAACCGGCAACTGTCCACTACCTATCTGCTGGCAGTGGGTGCGGGTTACGGCATGGGCAGCGTGATCTTTCTGACCTCCATTGCCACCCACGCCTACGGCGTTACCACCAAAAACGCCGGCTTTGTTCTTTTGCCCCTGGTGGTGTGTTCTATGCTGGGTTCAGGCGGTGGCGGCCGACTGCTCAATCGCCTGGGTGCGCGCAGCATGATCTTGATGGGCTTTGCCATGTTGTCGCTAGGCTACGGCCTGTCGGCCATTACCACCCAAGGCTTATGGCTGTTTCTGGTGGCATCTGTGCCGGTAGGCCTGGGGGTTGGCATTGTGGTGGGTGGCGCGCTGCGCTCCATCGCCATTGACGAAGCGCCTGTGGCCGTGCGCGCTGCGGCACAAGGCTTGATCAACATTTGCACAGCGATAGGGACCTTGGTGTCTGCGGCCTCCATCAGCGCCATCGCGGATTTGGCGGGAGGTGGCACCGAAGGATTCAGCAAGGCCTATGGCCTGGTCTCGCTTCTTATGCTATCCATGCTGTTTCTGACGCTGGCACTGCGCAAGAAGGTCGACACGGCCTTGCAGACAGCCTAGGAAACCACGCGGCCAGTGGTGCGCAAAGAGTGACATTACCTTGGGTGCAACGCACCGCAATGAACGCCGGTAAATTGGCGCTCTAGGCGTGAAAGCCGCACGCCCCCGGGCCATCCGGGTGGCCACAATTTCCACAGGGACCCGCCATGGCTGGTGCGGACACGGTCGAAGCCGTTGTGGCAAAGACTGAAAGCAGCTTTTCAAGCTGCTGCGAGTGGCATTTCGGGCAAGCGGGCGTCGAATCGGAACGCACCAGCGCCTCAAACTCATGGTGGCATTCAGTGCAGGCGTATTCGTAAATGGGCATGGTTAATCCTTCCAGCACAAATTATCCATCTGAAGTGACTGCTACAAAAAGCACCCTGCACGCGGCAATGAAGTAGCTCCGCCGGCCCGCGCAATCCTAGGCGCGCAATCGTTTTGGTGAAAGCATTTCCGCAGTGAGGCCAAAGGCCGCCAGATGGTCCGGTATCGGCTGCCCGCGCACCAACGCCGCACACGCCTCGCCCATGGCGGGTGAAGTCATGACGCCGTAGCCACCCTGCGCGGCAACCCAGAAGAAGCCGGGCACCGTGTCGTCAAAGCCTCCCACCAAATCGCCATCGGCGACAAAGGAGCGCAGCCCGGCCCAGGTGCGACTCGGGCGGCGAATTTGCATTGTCGTCACCTGCTCGATGGCGTGGATAGCCATGGCAATGTCCAGTTCTTCGGGCTGCACATCTTGCGGCTCCACCGGATCGGCATTGGCGCTAGAGCCCAGCAACGCGCCAGCATCTGGCTTGAGGTACCAATCTTCCAAAATGCCAAAGGCCATGGGCCAGTGTTTGCATTCCACCCCTGACTCTGTGGAAAAAATCATGGCTGAGCGGCGCTTGGGTTGCAGACCTATGGGGCGCACCTGCGCCAACGCGGCAATCACATCGACCCAGGCACCAGCGGCATTGATGACGATGGGAGCCACGTAGTTGTTGCCTCCCGCCTGCACCAGCCACTGCGCATTTTGGTACGCCAGCGTGGTAACTTCCGCGTTGCACACCACGCGGCCATTCGCGCGTGCAATGCCGCGCAGATAGCCCTGATGCAGGGCATCCACATCCATATCGGTGGGGTCCGGGTCCAGCACGGCACCCAGCACCTTTTCGGGCCTTAGCACCGAAATGATGGCGCAAGCCTCTTCTGCGCTCAGCAGCCTGGCCGTCGGCGTACTGCTTTGCAGCTCGTTCCAGCACTCCTGCAACTCAGCCTCCTGCCCGGGCTCTGCAATCGTCAGCGCACCGCGTGGTGACATCAAGGGCAATTCGCAAAACCCGGCGGGTGGCGCTTCCATAAAGGGGCGACTGGCGCGGGTCAGTGCATTCACTTGCGGCGTGCCATAGCTCTCGGTAAACAGGGCTGCCGAGCGCCCGGTGCTGTGGTAGCCCGGCTGTGCCTCGCGCTCCAGCACGATGACGCTTCCATGCGGCGCCAGGAAATAGGCAATGGAGGCACCGGCAATGCCACCGCCTATCACCAGAAAGTCAGATTTATGGGTCATGGTGCCATTCATAGTGCCGCCTGTTGCGCTGCTGCCGCCGCCAATCCTTGGGCACGCAAACTGTCCAGCGTAGAAGCCGGGGTGATGGCCTGTGGATCGATCAGGCAATGAATGAGTGCTGGCTTGCCGCTCTGCAGGGAACGCGCCAGCGCAGGTGCAAATTCGTCGGTGCGCTCGACCCGCTCGCCATGCGCACCGTAGGCAAACGCCAAGGCGCAGAAGTCAGGGTTCTTTAACTCGGTGGCAAAAACGCGTGCCGGGTAGTTGCGCTCCTGGTGCATGCGGATGGTGCCGTACATGCCGTTGTCCAACAGGATCATGACGATGGGCAAATCGTATTGAACGGCGGTAGCCAGTTCCTGGCCATGCATCATGAAATCTCCGTCACCGGTAAAGCAGATCACCGTGCGTTCTGGGTACAGGCGCTTGGCACCTACGGCTGCAGGCAGACCATAGCCCATGCTGCCGCTGGTAGGTGCCAACTGCGTGCCATAGCCCTTGTAGCGCCAAAAGCGGTGCAACCAGATGCTGAAGTTGCCCGCACCGTTGCACAGAATGGTGTCCTCTGGCAGCGTGGCAATCAAGTGCTGCATCACGGGCCCCATTTGCAGGGCGCCGGGGTTGCTGCGGCCCGCAGGTTCGCTCCAGGCCAGGTAGTCGGCATGGGCGGCCTGCGTGGCTTCGACCCAGACGGGCGAGGCCGGTGCGGTCAACCCAGCGAGTTCTTGCACAAAGCCGATGGGCGAGGCCGCAATGGCCAAATCGGCCTGGTACACATGGTTGAGTTCATCGGGGTCGGCAAACACATGCACCAGCGTTTGCTGCGGCACCGGAATCTCCAGCAGCGTGTAGCTTTGCGAGGGCACTTCCGACAGGCGCCCGCCCAACAGCACGATCAGGTCGGCGCTCTTCAGGCGCGCCAGCAGCTTGGGGTTGATGCCCAATCCCACATCGCCGGCATAGCAGATGTGTTCACCCTGAAACAACATTTGGCGGCGGAATGAACAGGCCACCGGCAATTGCCAGGCACTGGCAAAGTCCGCCACCTGCGCGCAAGCCTGCTCCGACCAGCGGCTGCCGCCCAGAATCAGCATGGGTCGCTTCGCATTCGACAAACGGTCTGCAAATTCCCGCATCTGCGCGCTACCTGGGCAGGCTTCCACGTTGCGGTAGTGCGCAGTCGGGCGTGGCACCTGCGCAGCTGCCGCGGCCGTGCTTGCAGCAAGCCCTGATGTTGACGCGAGTGCAGCAGTTGCTGGCAACTCAATCCACTCGGTCAACATGTCTTCCGGCAGAGCAATAACCACCGGACCAGGCCTACCGGAAGTGGCGATGTGGAAGGCGCGCGAGACCAATTCGGGGATGCGCGCCACGTCGTCAATCTCGGTCACCCACTTGGCCAGCTTGCCAAAGACAGCGCGGTAATCGACCTCCTGAAAGGCTTCGCGCTCGCGCATGCCGCGCTCGATCTGCCCGACAAACATGATCAGCGGCGTGGAGTCCTGCATGGCGATATGGATGCCGGCCGAGGCATTGGTGGCACCCGGCCCGCGTGTCACCATGCAGATGCCGGGCTGCCCGGTCAGCTTGCCCTGGGCCTCGGCCATCATGGCGGTGCCGCCCTCTTGCCTGCAGACTGTCACCGCAATCCGGCGCGCGTCATGCAAGGCATCCAGTACCGCCAGAAAGCTCTCGCCGGGCACGCAGAAGACGTGCTCCACGCCATGCGTCAGCAGTTCTCGCACCAGCAACTGGCCGCCGTTCAGGGATTGGGACTTCACAGGGTTTCCTTAAACAATATTGATTTCAAACAGCGGTTGGTTCTTGAGCACGCGATCCCAGCCAAAAGCCTTCAGGTCCAGGGTACGAAAACCACCATAGGTCACCAACTCCGACAAAGCCCGCCCCACCGCCGGGGACTGCTGCATGCCGTGGCCACTAAAGCCATTGGCAAAGAGCAGATTCTCCACCTCCGGGTGGGCGCCCAAAATGAGATTGTGGTCCAGCACATTCATGTCGTAGTGGCCAGCCCAACTGCGCTGCACGCGCAGTGCCTCAAAGCCCGGCACGCGCGCAGCCAGGGTAGGCCACAGCACAGCGTCAAATAGTTGGTGCTGCACCTCAAAGTCGTAGCACTCCGGGTCGTCTTCCGGGATGGGTGCCACGCCGCAGATAAAGCCCTCACCTTCCGGGCGAAAGTAGGCGCCGGTGGGGTCAATCACCATGGGGCAACCCGGCAC
>CAIQYP010000245.1 GCA_903876045.1 uncultured beta proteobacterium
ACCTTAGCATTGCCAACGGCCACAAAACCGGCTTTTACCTGGATCAGCGCGACAGTCGCGCCAAATTCGCCAGCTACACCCGCCGCTTGAAATTTCAGCGCGTGCTCAACTGTTTTTGCTACACCGGTGGCTTCAGCGTCGCTGCGCTGAGTGGCGGTGCAGGTCATGTGACTTCTATTGATTCCAGCGGCCCGGCTTTGGAAGTAGCGGCAGCCAACGTAGCGCTGAATGGTTTTGACGCCAGTCGTGCCAGCTGGATGGACGCCGATGTAAACGCTTCGCTGCGTCAATTCGCCCAGCAAGGCCGTACCTTTGATGCCATCATTCTCGACCCGCCCAAGTTCGCGCCCACTGTGGCCCACGCCGAGCGCGCAGCGCGTGCCTACAAAGACATCAACCGCCTGGCGTTCAAATTGCTGGAGCCGGGGGGGGTGCTATTCACTTACTCCTGTTCGGGAGGAATCAGCGCTGATCTGTTCCACAAAATCATTGCAGGTGCGGGATCGGACGCCGGCGTCGACGGATTTATTACCGAACGCATGGGCGGGGCACCGGATCACCCGATGACGATTGCGTTTCCCGAGGGCGAATACCTCAAAGGACTGGTGGTTATGCGTCGTTGAAAGCCTTTGTTTGCGTAAGTTTTGCTCTTGATTTGATCGATACACTCCCCAACTGCTGATTTTGGGCTCCAACATGTCACTTATCCCCGCCACCATCCTGACCGGCTTTCTGGGTTCCGGCAAAACCACCTTGCTCAAGCGTGTGCTGGCTGAGGCACACGGCCAGAAAATTGCCGTCATTGAGAACGAGTTCGGCGAAGAAAATATCGACAGCGACATCCTGGTCAGCGACACCAACGAGCAGATCATCCAGATGAGCAACGGCTGCATCTGCTGCACCATCCGTGAAGACTTGCGCGCCACGCTGCGCGATCTGGCTGAGAAAAAGCGCAAGGGCGAGTTGGATTTTGATCGCGTCGTCATTGAAACCACCGGCCTCGCCGACCCGGGCCCGGTAGCCCAGACTTTCTTTATGGACGACGAGGTAGCAGAGTCCTACCTGCTGGACTCCATATTGACGCTGGTGGACGCCAAGCACGCAGCGCAACAACTCAATGACCGCCAGGAAGCGCGTCGCCAGGTCGGTTTTGCCGACCAGATCTTTATCAGCAAGGCTGACTTGGTGTCCAAAGACGACCTCGACGCCCTGATGCACCGCCTGAAGCACATGAACCCGCGCGCACCGCAGCGCGCTGTGCATTTTGGTGAAGTGGCATTGAGCGAGGTGTTTGACCTGCGCGGCTTTAATTTGAACGCCAAGCTGGATATTGACCCGGACTTCCTCAAGGAAGAGGAGCATGACCATGCGCACCATGACCATGACCACGATCATGAGCACGGTGAACATTGCGACCATCCCTCGCACGCGCATGACGACCATGGACAGGGCCACCATCACCACCACGATGACGACGTAAAGAGCTTTGTCTTCAAGTCTGAGCGCCCCTTTGATCCGGCGAAGTTGGAAGACTTTTTAGGGGCCGTGGTCAATATCTATGGCCCACGCATGCTGCGCTACAAGGGCGTGCTGCACATGGTGGGCACCGAGCGCAAGGTTATTTTTCAGGGCGTGCACCAGTTAATGGGCAGCGACTTGGGGCCGCCTTGGCTGGATGGCGAAGTGCGCAACAGCAAAATGGTGTTTATTGGCATCGACCTGCCCAAAGATATTTTGTTGCAGGGTTTGGAGCAATCTCTGGTTTAGCCGGTGTTTAATGGTGCCGTAATCAAAGGACACCGTCGCGCAGCGTATTGTGAAGGTGATGGATCATGGTGGGGAGTGGAATGATTGTCTCGATTTTGCAACTTATGGGTTTTCCTTTGGCGAAACCTGTACACTCGCGCGCCGAAGAAACCCCACATAACAAGCCATCCAAAGCATCTGTCGAGGCCCATAGCGTCGTAGAGGACAAGCGGGCTAGTTCCACCAGGAGAGACCAAGTGAATGCCAAATCCGGTAAAGACCCCAAGTCCAAAACCACTTCAGCAAAGTCGAAAAAAGACACCAAGCCCCTAACAAAGTCTGAAAAAGAGGTCAAGGTAGCAAAGAAAGCGTCTGCAAAGCCCG
>CAIQYP010000246.1 GCA_903876045.1 uncultured beta proteobacterium
ACACGTAGTTTGGCTATAGACTTTGCCATGGTGGTTGGGCTTTCTTGGCTTTGCGGTTGTTGAAGTCAGAACCCATATTCTGTAGGGCCTGACGGCTTCAACCACCAACCTCAACCTTCAACTACGAGCGGGACATCGCCTCCGCAATCGATTGGTTTTTCCGAACTTTTGACAATTTCATTTAGACGAATTTGCACGCATTTTTTAGGGTGCTGTTGCTTCCCATTACAGTGAACGATCGAAGTTCAAAGATATGGACCTTTCAATATCTCCCATGTAAGGTGCTGAGAACGTGAATACATTAACTTTCGGCTTTGTCATTGTTCCCAACTTTTCGCTGATCGCGCTCAGCGCTTGCGTCGATCCCTTGCGCTTGGCGAATCAGGTGATGGGCAGCGCCGTCTACAAGACGGTATTGTTGTCACTGGATGGCGGCTTGGTGGCCTCTAGCGATGGCATTCTGGTGATGTCGGACAGCTCGTTGTCGAACGCGCCGCGTCTGGATACCATCTTTGTGATCGGCCCCAACCCGATCCCCAAGCGCGGTTTGAGCGCGCTCACCATCTGGCTCAAAAAGGCTGCGGGCGCGGGCACGCCTTTGGCTGGCGTGGATACTGGCGCCTACCTGATGGCGCAGGCCGGGCTGCTCGATGGCTACCGATGCACTATTCACTGGGAAGACCAGGAGGCCATGGTCGAGCGCTTTCCCAACATCATCGTCACGCAGCATTTTTTTGAAGTGGACCGCGACCGCTTCACCTGCAGCGGTGGCGTCGCACCACTCGACCTCATGACCTATCTGTTGACGCAACCACCGGGTAGCCGCCAACTTGCCAACGAGGTGGCCAATCTCTTGATTGCTGACCGGCGCAGCCTGACCGATACGCAAACCGTATCGGTGATCCACCAGAGTCGCGTCACCGACTCCACCACCGTCGATGCCCTCAAGCTGATGGAGGCCAATATCAGCGAGCCACTGACCATCGCCGAGATCGCCGAGTTCGCCAAAGTGGAGCCGCGCAGCCTGCAGCGGCGCTTCAAAAAGCAGCTCGGTAAATCGCCCGAGCGGGTCTATCTGGACATCCGCCTGACACGTGCTCGCATCCTGGTGCAGCGCAGTGACAAGAGCCTGAACGACATTGCGCAGGAGACCGGCTTTGCCTCGGCCTCGCATCTCACCGCCCGTTACACCCCCCGCTTTGGTGCGTCGCCCCGGGCGGATCGTGCCGGGCGTGATTCTGGTTTGTCGTTTTAAGAAATGATGAAGACGTAATTGTGTTTTTGTACACCTGTGTCTGTCGATCAAATGTCACTGAATAACAGGTGTTTTCCCTCTGTTGCACCACTGAAGTGCATCGATAGTCCTGCTTTGGTGCATCCGTAAAAACCCTAATCTATGTCGCAAAAATTGCCTGTCCTATAAGAAAAGATATTTGTCGGAATAGGACATCCTGATTTGCCGCTGTGCCTGCACACTCCAGCCAACGCAGTAAACCAACAGGAGTTAATTCATGGCAATGCCCGATCTCATTTATATCGACAACGGCGAGAAAGTCCGTCACAGTTTTACGGACCAGGAGTACGCCAACCGCATCGGGAAACTGCGTGCCATGATGGGCAAAAAAGGCGTGGACAGCGTGCTGTTCACCAGCTACCACAACATCAATTACTACGCCGACTTTGTCTATTGCTCCTTCGGCCGTTTCTACGGCCTGGTGGTGACGCAAGACAAGGTGGTGCTGATTGCCGCCAACATCGATGGTGGTCAGCCTTTCCGCAAAGGTGTGGCAGACCGTGCGCTGATTTACACCGACTGGCAGAAGGGCAACTACTTCCGCGCCCTCAAGCAAGAGATTGCCAACAGCGGCACCGTGGGCCTGGAGTTTGATCACCTGCCACTGGAGCGCATGGACATGATCAAGTCGGTGCTGCCTTCGGTCACCTTCGTAAACATCGCCGCCGATTGCATGCAGATGCGCATGATCAAGTCGGCCGAAGAAATCGAGTTCATCACCAACGGCGCCAATGTGTGTGATGTCGGTGCCGCCGCGCTCGTGGCCGCCGTGAAAGAAGGCGTGCCAGAGTACGAAGTGGCCCTGGCCTCGACGCAGGCCATGGTGCGCGAGATTGCCAAGCGCTATCCGCACACCGAGTTGATGGACACCTGGACCTGGTTCCAGTCCGGCATCAACACCGATGGTGCGCACAACCCTGTCACCACCCGCAAAGTGCAAAAGGGCGACATCCTCAGCCTGAACTGTTTCTCCATGATCTCGGGCTACTACACGGCGCTGGAGCGCACCCTGTTCTTCGGCGAAGTGGACACGGCATCGCGCAAGCTGTGGGAAGTGAACGTGAAGGTGCACGAAGAAGGTCAGAAGCTGGTGAAGCCCGGCGTGCGCTGTTGCGATGTGGCCAATGAACTCAACAAGATTTATGAAGAGCACGATCTGCTCAAGTACCGCACCTTCGGCTACGGCCACTCGTTCGGCGTGCTCTCGCATTACTACGGCCGTGAAGCCGGCCTTGAGTTCCGCGAGGACATCGACACCGTGCTGCAACCTGGCATGGTGGTGTCCATCGAACCTATGATCATGTTGCCCGAAGGCATGCCGGGCGCTGGCGGTTACCGCGAGCACGACATTCTGGTGGTGACCGAGACCGGCCACGTCAACATCACCGGCTTCCCGTTCGGGCCGGAGCACAACATCATCGCGGCCTGAAGCCCCGACTACCTGAAAGCCCACGCACCATGAGCCAGCCCTTCGTCAAATTCGAGCATGTGGAGAAAACCTACGATGGCGTGCAACTCGTGGTGCACGATCTCAACATCGACATTGCCAAGGGCGAATTCCTGACCCTGCTCGGGCCTTCGGGCTCGGGCAAGACC
>CAIQYP010000247.1 GCA_903876045.1 uncultured beta proteobacterium
CGCATAATGAAATCGCCTTGTCAGAAATCTGGCAGGGAAGTTTGCGGTGTTTAGTCAGTTTCGCGTCTGCTTTAAGTCTTTAATGGTTTGTTGATTGCGGTTTTGGACTCCATCGCGTTTTGAGTTATTTTGAGGAGTCCTTAATGGGCAACAAACTTTACGTAGGCAACCTGCCATATTCTTTCCGTGACGAAGACCTGCAGCAAGCATTTGCTCCGCATGGAACAGTCACTAGCGCCAAAGTCATGATGGAACGTGACACTGGCCGTTCCAAGGGCTTCGGCTTTGTGGAAATGGGCAGCGATGCTGAAGCGCAAGCCGCTATCAGTGGCGTGAATGGCCAGCAATACGGTGGCCGTGGCTTGGTTGTGAATGAAGCCCGTCCCATGGAACCACGTCCCCCCCGTTCAGGCGGCGGCGGCTTCGGTGGTGGTGCTGGCGGCGGCGGTGGTGGTGGTTACGGTGGTGGTGGCGGTAGTCGCTCCGGCGGCGGTGGTGGTGGTGGATACGGCGGCGGTGGCGGTGGACGCTCCGGTGGCGGCGGATACGGCGGTGGCCGTGGTTCTAGCTACTAAGCAGTTTTCTGCATAAAAAGGGACCTTCGGGTCCTTTTTTCATTGTGGGCTGGCCGTAAAGGCTCCGCTTCCATAGCTAAACCGGGTGTAAGCCTATTGCCCACATCAGAGTAGGGCAAATAATGCCCTGCCTCAACAATTTGAAAATCGAGTCAAGTCGCGTCTGCGCGGCGCTTTCTTGGTCGGCCAGCCAACGCCTTGTCAAACAGCCAGTTGGGCAATATGCGAAGCAGTTTGGCCAGCAAACCCATTTGCCATGGAATTACACGATAACTGCTACCCAAAATAATGGCCTTGAAGGCATGCTGAGCAAAGGTATCCACCTGCATCATGAACGGCATGGTGTAACGGTTCTGGAGCGTCAAGGGTGTGTTGACATAGCCCGGACAAATGGTGACGACTGCTACGCCGCTGGAGCGCAACTCGCCACGAAGGCTCTCACAATAGGCAATGACTGCCGCCTTACTGGCGCAATAGGCGCCATGACCCGGTATTCCCCGAATACCCGCCACACTGCCAATTCCCACCAAAGTTCCAGAACCTCGAGCACAAAATGCGTCAATAAAGGGATGAAAAGTAGCGGCCAGACCTATGTTGTTGGTCGCAAAGATTCGTGCCATCACATCCAGATCGGGACGCACGGCAGTGTCCATTCCCACGCTTATGCCCGCATTAGCGATCACCACATCCGGAAGGCCTTGGTTGAGCATACATTGCTGGCCAACTGCAACAATGCTGTCCATGTCTGCAACATCCGCGTTGTAGATTCGCACACGCGCAGGATCCATACCTTGCGTCAGAGTCCAGTCTTGCATCAGCTCGGTACGGCGGGCCACTAACGCCAGACAATAACCCGCGCGGTAAAAGCGAAGCGCCAGTGCCTGACCAATGCCACTGGAAGCTCCCGTAATATAGACCAGTTGCGTCATGGCTTTTCCCTGAGGAATAGGTAATTAAAAGTCTGCTCAGCGCTCAGGCGTGGGTACCAACGTACCGTGAACCCGACCGTCCAGTTGGAGCACCTGGGCCACGTTATCAAAGTCCATGCGGTCGGCAGTGAAACTGTCCTTGCCGCGCATTAACTGCACTGGTTTGTTCGACTTGATTTGCTCAGTATTCATGAAGGCATGCAAAAACTCTCCACGGTACTGCATCCGTGGACTGGAAATTTTTTTCTGATCCACCACAGTTTCCCGTACTACCAATGCGTTGCCCATGAGTTGTACTTCCGATCCGTCCTCATTGGTCAAACCGTGATCCGCTGTAGCAGTCGTAAGAGTTCCCTTAGCATCAAAGGAACGAATGCGAATGCTGTCAATTTCCAACCATTGGGTGTCCGGGTAATGGCGCACATTGTCACCGAGTACCTCACTTCGCATGCGCCCGCCAGCATCAAAAGTTTTGACTGAAAAGCCCTTCATGAAGTAGTCTGGATCATGGTGTTGGACCCGCGGCACGACAGGCTCTGCGAGCGGCGGAGCACTGCGCACCATCCAATAGCTTCCCAATGCCAGCACCCCCATACAGACCAGCGGAAGGTATAGAAGAAAACGGTCCCAGGCTTCGCGGGCTATGGATTGCGCAGTCCACATCAGCGGTTGTACTCGTCAAGCAGATCTACGTAGCGCCCGCTGGCCACCAGCAATAAATCGCACAGCTCGCGCACGGCACCAAAGCCACCCTGCCTACTGGTAATGTGGTGTGCTACAGCAAGCACTTCGACATGCGCATTGGCAGGTGCACAAGCAAAAGCGGCGTGGCGCATCATGGGCAAGTCAGGCCAATCATCGCCCATGGCGGCGGCCTGGCTCCACTCTAACCCAATCGCTTTGAGCGTCTGCTCGGCAGCGGGGCGCTTGTCTTCGGTGCCGAAGTGGGCATGGGTTATGCCAAGTGCTTCTAGACGCTTGCGTAACGGTTTGGAGTCACGCCCCGTAATCACTGCGGGGGTAATACCTGCCTTTTGCAGTAGCTTGAGACCATGGCCATCCAACGTATTGAAGCGTTTGAGCGTCTCGCCACTTTCTGAAAACAATAGGCCGCCGTCCGTGAGAACACCATCGACATCGAAAAAAACGACCTTGATGCCCTGCGCTTTTAGTAAAAGCAGTGGGTCAAACGAAATGGCAGGCTGCATCAGATCACCTTGGCACGCATGAGGTCGTTGCTTGTCACAGCGCCACATAAATGGCCCTGCACGTCGAGCACCAACACACTGGTAATTCGGTGGCTTTCCATCAGGTCTGCCGCATCAACCGCCAATGCATTTAACCCTATGGTTTTGGGCTGGGGGCGCATCACATCAAACGCTGTGTTTGCGCGCAAGTCCTTACCCATTTCAATCAAACGGCGCAAATCTCCGTCGGTAAAGATGCCCAGCACCTGACCTTCTGCATCGACGACCGCTGCTGCCCCCAGGCCCTTAGCGCTCATTTCTCGCATTAGTTCACTAAATGTTGCATCGGGTGCGACGCGCGGCACGGAATCGCCACTGCGCATCACGTCGCTCACATGCGTGAGCAACTTGCGCCCCAAGGCGCCGCCTGGATGGGAGCGGGCAAAGTCTTCGGCTCTAAATCCTCGCGCATCAAGCAAGGCAACGGCTAGAGCGTCACCCAGCGCCATCTGCGCAATAGTGCTGGCGGTAGGGGCCAGATTCAGCGGGCATGCTTCTTTGGCGACGGCACAGTCAAGCCAGAGATCGGCGTGTTGGGCCATGGTGCTTTGCGAATTTCCGGTCATCGCGATTAAGGGGGCTCCCAAGCGCTTGAGTACTGGCAGTAGCACAGCCATTTCCTGCGACTCGCCGCTATTGGAAATCGCCAGTACCAAGTCCTGCGCGGTGATCATGCCTAGGTCACCATGACTGGCCTCTGCCGGATGTACGAACATCGCAGGTGTGCCGGTCGAGGCCAGAGTAGCAGCCATTTTGCGTCCGATGTGACCACTCTTACCCATTCCCATCACTACGACGCGGCCCTTGGTGGAAAGCATCATCTCTACTGCTCTGGCAAACGGTTGGCCAACCCTGGTTTTGAGTCCACTGACTGCAGCGGCCTCAATATCTAAAGTTTCATGCGCTAGGTCAATTGCGCGCTGAGCGAAAGCTGAGATCGGTTGTGCTGTGGCGGTCATATAGTCATTTTATAGAGCCACTTAGCATTCACACGCACTTGCTGGTCTCAAACCACCTCTTGAGTGGAAATTGCGTCCATGTATTAGCCGCTCACCTTGCCACTGCACACCAAAACGGTAGACCAAGGGTTTGCTAGATTTGCTTTGGGAGACGTGAAGCTGCGGATGCTCGACCATTGCTACAGCCATTGCAATCTCAAGTCGGCCTCCTGTAATGCGCGTGATTTGCTTACAGGCACAATCGGCTTCATCCCAATAGTATTTTCCGGCAAGGTTCCTATGCAACACATCAGCGTCAACCAGTACCTGCGTGACCACATTCGTACCGTGCCGGACTGGCCGGCCCCCGGCGTACAGTTCCGCGACATCACACCATTGCTTCAGGATGCCAAGGTATTTCGGGTATTGATAGACGCTTTTGTGCATCGCTATATGGAGCCCGGACTGCGCCCCGACGTGGTGGCCGGTCTGGACGCGCGTGGCTTCATCATGGGCGCGGTTGTGGCCTATGAGCTGAACGTGGGGTTCGTGCCCATTCGCAAAAAGGGCAAGCTGCCGTTCACCACGGTAGAAGAGACGTATGAGTTGGAATACGGCAGCGCGACCGTAGAGTTACATACCGATGCGGTAAGGCCCGGCCAGCGCGTTCTACTAATCGACGACCTGATTGCAACCGGCGGCACCATGATGGCTGGTCGTCGTCTACTAGAGCGTCAGGGTGCAATCGTTACGGAAGGTGCAGCGATCGTGGATCTACCCGAACTCGGTGGCTCCGCCAAACTGCGCGAATCGGGTTTGCCGCTATTCACCCTGGTGGATTTCGCAGGACATTAAGTCCGACGGCCTGCCAAGCGCTCAGAGGCCACCGAATTGCGAAGTTCCTAAGGGCGAAGTAGGGTCAAAAGGTTCTGTGTCCGAGAAATCTGGCATAGGTTCGGCATTGCGTCGACTGGAATGAACCAGTTCGCCGCGTGGCGCAGCGGTGGTGCCACTGGCAGCAGCGGCCACAGCCTTCTTGAAAGCCAGCATTTCCTCATCCTGTATCGGCGCATAGGGACTGGGGATAGCCACTGGCGTTTTGGGCACAGGTTCATGAATTGGCTCGACTGAATTAGCATGCGGCGCCCGTGACACACCATGAGTAATCCCTGATCCAGTTGTCACCAATTCATTGATACGCCAATAAACTGCCGTAACCAAAATATCGTAACGCTCCTTGGCACCGCGCGCGATGGCCCCCTCGATCTCAGCAAAGCGCCCGGGGTCGGCCAGATGTTCGCGTGGCATGTCCATCATGATCAGGTATTGTCGACCACTGGAATCCAGCGACAAAACTTTGAACTTGTAAGTGGAGGACAGAACGCCCGCCGCGGTCATGCTCTCGCGCACTACGCCGTACAACAACTCACGGCGCTCCAAGCGTTCATTTCTACGTGGGCTGGAAACCGGATTTCGCTCTGGCACTGCGGTCGCGGACTGGGGACGATGAATCGGCACAGTTGCGTCAGCCTGTCCCATATCGGAGGGCTCCGAGAGTGCCGTCTCGAGATTCGGCCCCTTTTTACCAAACCAGTTTAAGAAAGACATAGGTATGTTTAGAAAGTGCACTGCATCATTCAGTGTAGGACGAATCACTTGCCAATACAAAACTGGGAAAAAATCACCCCCAATAGGTCGTCCGAGCTGAACTCCCCGGTAATGTCACTTAAGGCGGATTGCGCAAGGCGAAGTTCCTCAGCCAGCAGGTCTAACGCCTGAGCACGAGATGCTAAATGCGCAGCCGCTTCCTGACAATGGGTATCGACTCGTCGTAACGCCTGAATGTGCCGTTCGCGCGCTATGAAACTTCCCCCAGCGGGAGCCTGCCAGCCAGCAGCTTGTAAAAGAGATTGGCGCAGGGCATCCAACCCTGCGCCGGTTTTGGCACTAAGCGTAATCCCGCCACCAGAGGTGGCAGGCGCTTTGACATCGGACTTGTTCCAAACATCGATTACCGGCACCCCCCGGGGCAATTTTTCCAGCAACGTGGCAGTAATCTCGGCATCACCAGCTTGGTAGTCGGCCTGGTCCAATCGGGTCAAGTCGTGCAAGAACAAGACCACATCCGCTGCGGCAATTGCTTCCCAGGCGCGCGCAATACCGATCTTCTCCACCGCATCTTCACTAGCGCGCAGCCCTGCGGTGTCAACCACATGAATGGGGACGCCTTCAATCTGTATGGTCTCTTGCACCCGATCGCGCGTGGTACCTGCAATCGCCGTGACGATGGCTAGCTCGGCTCCGGCCAAGGCATTGAGCAGTGATGATTTACCTGCATTTGGCTGCCCGGCAATAACCACCTGTATGCCTTCGCGTAGCAGCGCCCCTTGCGATGCACGAGCGAACACGCGTTGGAGCGCAGCCTGTATGCGATCGAGTTGGCCTTTAGCATCTGCCTTTTGCAGGAAGTCGATCTCTTCTTCCGGAAAGTCCAGTGTCGCTTCCACCAACATACGCAAGTGGATGATGGCGTCACGCAGCGCATGAATTTCTTTGGAAAAGGCACCAGAAAGTGATTGCGCCGCACTGCGGGCTGCCGCTTCTGTGCTGGCATCAATCAGGTCGGCAATCGACTCGGCCTGCGCCAGATCGATCTTGTCATTGAGAAAGGCGCGCTCGGAGAATTCACCCGCATTGGCGAGACGCAAGCCCGGCAGAGTCGGCGTACCAGTTGCTGTGAGTTGCTGAGCTGCCTCTAGGCATCGCGCCAACAACAGTTGCAGCACCACCGGCCCACCGTGAGCCTGCAACTCCAGCACATCCTCACCGGTAAAAGAGTGTGGCGATGGGAAGTAGATGGCCAAACCTTTGTCGATGGCCAGGCCTGCAACATCACAAAAGGGAAGATACAAGGCTTCACGCGGCGGCAAGTTTCGGCCAAACAGCGTCTGAATGAGAGAGAAAAGACTCTTGCCGCTAACCCTGACAATACCCACCGCACCGCGGCCAGGTGCCGTGGCAATGGCCAGAATGGGATCGTGGTGACGAGACAGCATGGTGGGCAAGTGTAGCCAGTGTCCCCAAGAAACCAGAGCAAGAAACCGGTTCTTCCGCAGATGGGGGAAAGTTCACCAAGGACACCGTGGAACCGGCTTTGCCGGGCCACTGGTGCGCCCCCTGCGGGTTGGCGCCAAAGGCGCTTCTGAGGGGCGCCTAAAATTTAGGCATGTTGAACTTGGGCGGCACTCCCATGCGGGTGTTGATGATCCATTGTTGCGCAATCGACAACACATTGTTAGTGATCCAGTACATCACCAATCCAGAGGGGAAGAAGAAGAACATTACGCTGAAGGCCAGCGGCATGATCCACATCATCTTGGCTTGCATCGGATCAGGTGGCGCTGGGTTCAACGAGGTTTGCAGGAGTGTGGTCAGTGTCATGAACAGCGGCAATATGTAATACGGGTCCGGTGCCGAAAGGTCATGAATCCACAGTGCCCAAGGTGCATTACGCATTTCCACCGTGGCAAGCAATACCGAATACAGGGCAATAAACACGGGGATTTGGACCATGATGGGGAAACAGCCACCCATGGGATTGACCTTTTCCTCGCGGTAGATGCGCATCATCTCCTGTTGCATTTGTTGCGGCTTGTCTTTCAGGCGCTCGCGCATTTCCATGATCTTGGGGTTGATGGCCTTCATCTTGGCCATGCTGGAATAGGCCTTCGCATTGAGCCAGTAGAAGGCGATCTTGAGCAATAGCACCAGTGCCACGATGGACCAACCCCAGTTCTGGATAAAGCCGTGCAACTTGTCCAGCAACCAGTAGAGCGGTTTCGCCAGAATCGTCAGTCGACCATAGTCTTTCAGCAGTTCCAGACCGGGGCTAAGTGCCTCCAACATTTTCTCTTCTTGCGGTCCGATAAACAGTTTGGCGTCTATCGCCTTGCTCGCGCCAGGAGCCAGTGTTTCCAGTGGTGCCACCATGGTTGCACGGTAGCAGCAGTCACCCAAGGTGGAGCCAATGTCAACCGCGTCCATGGACAGGCTGCGTTGTATTCCGTCAGGAAGAATCCAAGCACTAGCAAAGTAGTGCTGCACCATGGCGATATAGCCATTGGTCGCTGACTTTTCAAAATCGGCCTTGTTCTTTTTGATGTCCGAAAAATCTACTTTCTCGAACTTCTTAGCATCGGTGTATACGGCCGGACCAGTGAATGTGGAGTAAAAAGAAGATCCACCTGCGGGCTTGTTGCCATCGCGAACCAGTTGCAAATACAACTGAGGTGACTGCGCTGAGGCCGAGGTATTGGTCAGTTCATGCTTGACGGCGATGTCGTAGGCTCCACGACGCAGGGTATAGGTTTTGACCAGTTTGATGCCGCCCACGTCAGGCGAGGTAAACGTAAGTACCAACTCGTTTTCGCCGTCTTTCAGCGCATGTGCGCCACTGGCAGTCATCACCGTCTTGTGGGTAGGGAACGCGCCGCCCGTGCTACCGGCAACGATGCCGGACTGAGCCATGTACACACGATCTTTGCTGTCATCCAACAGCACGAAATTTTTGGACTTATCTTCTGAATCCGCGTACTTCAGCAGTTCAGCGCGCACCAGGGAACCACCTTCAGTATCCAGCGTTAGTTTGAGCACATCGGTCGTTACCTCAAAGCGTTCTTTGGGTGTGGAAGATGGCGTAGCGACAGGCGCGACCGCAGGCACGGTGGTTTGAACAACTGCAGCTGCTGGCAGAGTTGCGTCTTTTACAGCAGGTTTGCCATCCACTTTCGGTGCGCTTGCTACTGGCATAGGCCCGGGAAAGAATGTTGCCCTCTTTCCATTGGCAACCTGCCACTGGTCCCATAGCATCACCATGGCAAAACCAAAAATCACCCACAAGATGGTGCGGCGGATATCGTTCATGAGTGTTTCTTTTCAGACGGAGAAATCAGACGGCTAAAAAGCCGCGGGGAATCTGTGGGCACCGGGTCGCTACCTCCTGCACACCAGGGGTGACAACGCGCAATGCGTGCAACCGTGAGATAGCTGCCCCAAGCAGCGCCATGCCGCTCAAGAGCCTGCAGCGAGTATACGGAGCAAGTGGGCTCAAAACGGCAGGACGAACCCAACCAAGGGCTCAAAAGCAGACGGTAGGCTTTGACGATACCCATCAACAAATTGCGCATGCTGCTAACCCTTAACCCCATCAACGACCGAACCGGGGCAAGCACGCTCAAACAAACTTAGCAATTCTGTACGGACGGCGGTCTTGAGTGCTTCAGAAGTCGCACTAACAAACTGAACACGATCAAAACCGGCGCGCAAACGCACCACATGGGCACCAATGCCCAATTGCGGTTCAAATTGTGCGCTGACGTTGTAGATCTGGCGCTTGATGGCGTTGCGGGTTACAGCCCGTTTAGCCCATCTCTTGGGGACCATTGCCCCTAACCAGACGCACGCGTGCGAAAAAAGCGGCGCTTGCGGACTCAGCCCGGGAGCAACTTCCAGAGCCAGATCCGTCCTATGCAATGCAAAGTGTGCGGTCCTGGCAAGGGTCTTGCCAGACAAAACTGCCTGAAACTGAGGCCGTGTTTTCAATCGCTGCATGTTGAGGCACACCAGAACCGAAAACTCCTGAGACAAAGCGAGTGCCCCAAGAATTGGCCGATCAAAACTGCTTGTGAAGGCTTAGACAGCCAAGCGCTTGCGGCCTTTGGCACGGCGCGCATTGATCACAGCGCGACCACCGCGGGTCTTCATGCGGACCAGAAAGCCGTGGGTACGGGCGCGGCGGATTTTGGAAGGTTGGTATGTGCGTTTCATTTGTATCTCTGCTCTGGACCCCGAAAACAATCAGGGAAACCCGAGATTATGGCAAATTTTCTCAATCACGGCAACACCTTGGACAAGATTCTGGTTCCAAAGTCACAACAGTGTGTCCGCACCGCAGCATGTGGATAAGGCTTTGATAAATTACAATGGAGTGCACAACATAACAAAACTATCCACAGATAGCTGAGAACAACAATGACCGCGGGACAACCCTCTAACAGCCAGCAGACGGCTGCACACGATATTGGCCAGAGCCTTTGGCAAAGTTGCGTAGACCAACTGGCGCAAGAATTGCCTGAACAGCAATTCAACACTTGGATAAAGCCCTTGCATGCCCATGTGCACGAGGACTTTTCCAGGATCACCATTTTTGTCGCCAACCGCTTTAAGCTCGACTGGGTGCGGGCCCAATACTGCGGGCGCATTTCCGGCATGCTTGAGAAGTTGTATGGCCAGGCCGTACTCGTGGAGTTAGCCATCACCCCTCGGGAAACTGTTGTCAGGCCTCAATTTTCTGTGACCGCCGCTGACATTCCGGCAGCCGAAGATTCCGTTGAAATAGGCGAAGACCGCAACCTGGGCACTCCCAAAAACCGCCTCAACGGCATGCTCACGTTCGAGACACTGGTGGAAGGAACGGCGAATCGCATGGCGCGTGCTGCGGCCATGCACGTGGCGACCATGCCCGGCCATCTCTACAACCCGCTATTCATCTACGGTGGCGTAGGCCTTGGCAAGACCCATTTGATGCACGCCGTGGGGAACCGCTTGTTGCAGGATAAACCCGGCAGCAAGGTACTTTACATTCACGCAGAGCAATTTGTCTCTGATGTGGTTAAAGCCTATCAGCGCAAGACTTTTGACGAATTCAAAGAGCGATATCACTCTTTAGATTTGCTGTTGATAGATGACGTTCAGTTCTTTGCCAACAAAGACCGCACACAGGAAGAATTCTTTAACGCCTTTGAAGCGTTGTTGACCAAAAAGTCGCACATCGTGATGACCAGTGACACCTACCCCAAGGGACTGGCAGACATTCACGAACGACTGGTATCACGCTTTGACTCCGGCCTGACTGTGGCGATTGAGCCTCCGGAACTGGAAATGCGGGTGGCCATTTTGATCAACAAGGCGCGCGTCGAAGGCTCGGAAATGCCTGAGGAAGTGGCATTCTTTGTCGCCAAAAACGTGCGCTCGAATGTTCGCGAGCTCGAAGGCGCGTTGCGCAAAATTCTGGCCTATTCGCGCTTCAACCAGAAGGAAATCTCAATCGCCTTGGCGCGGGAAGCCTTGCGCGATTTGCTGTCTATTCAAAACCGTCAAATTTCTGTGGAAAACATCCAGAAAACCGTCGCCGATTATTACAAGATCAAGGTTGCGGACATGTATTCCAAGAAACGTCCGGCCAGCATTGCCCGACCACGCCAGATCGCGATGTACCTTGCCAAGGAACTGACACAAAAAAGCCTGCCAGAAATTGGTGAGTTGTTCGGCGGGCGTGACCACACGACGGTGCTGCATGCAGTGCGCAAAATCGGCGGGGAACGCCAGCAAATGACCGAGTTGAACCAGCAATTGCACGTTTTGGAGCAGACGCTCAAGGGCTGATTGCTAAAAACAAGGGAAGTTGCCCGGTAAAAATCGCATAAAACAGCGAAAATGTCGGGTATTTAACAAAGTCGCCAGTCTGCAATGGATTCAGGCGGCGTATAGAGACTCTGAAAGAGATTGAAATGATCGTATTGAAGGCAACGCAAGATAAAGTTCTCTCGGTTCTGCAATCCGTTGCCGGTATCGTAGAGCGGCGCCACACTTTACCGATTCTGGCAAACGTACTTTTGCGCAAGTCCGGCACTTCAATCCAGCTCACCACCAGCGATCTGGAAATCCAGATCCGCACGACGGCTGATCTGGGCGGCGACACCGGCAACTTCACCACCACTATTGGTGCACGTAAGCTCATCGACATTTTGCGCACCATGCCTGCGGATCAGACCGTTTCGCTGGAGTCCAACCAAAGCAAGATCATTCTCAAAGGCGGCAAGAGCAAGTTCACGCTGCAAACCATGCAAGCCGAAGACTTCCCGTTGGTGCAGGAATCAGCTAATTTCGGCCCTGCTTTCAGCGTGCCGCAAAAGACGCTGAAAGACCTGCTCGGCCAAGTGGCATTTGCCATGGCCGTGCACGACATCCGCTACTACTTGAACGGCATCTTGTTTGTTGCTGAGGGCAAGCAACTCAGCCTGGTCGCCACCGACGGACACCGTCTAGCTTTTGCCTCGGCCACACTGGATGTGGAAGTACCGAAGCAGGAAGTGATTCTCCCGCGCAAAACCGTGATCGAGTTGCAGCGCCTTTTGAGTGACGCAGACGGCGCCATCGAAATGCAATTCGCCAACAACCAGGCCAAGTTCAGCTTCGAAGGCATGGAGTTTGTGACCAAACTGGTCGAGGGCAAATTCCCCGACTACAACCGTGTCATTCCCAAGAACCACAAGCACAAGATCACCTTGGGTCGTACGGCTTTGCTGTCCACCTTGCAGCGCACAGCTATTCTGACCAGCGACAAGTTCAAGGGCGTTCGCCTGAACATCGACCCCGGCAGCTTGCGCGTTGCATCCAACAATGCCGAACAAGAAGAAGCCGTGGACGAACTCGACATTGATTACGGCGGCGACAGTATCGAAATCGGTTTTAACGTGACCTACTTGATCGACGCCCTGGCCAACATGAGCCAGGACATGGTTTCGGTGGAGTTGACGGACGGCAACAGTTCGGCGCTCTTCACCATCCCCGATAACGCGACCTTTAAATACGTCGTCATGCCAATGCGGATCTGAGTGTCCACGCACCCGGCATGAACCGACACAAACCCCCGCCCCGCGGGGGTTTGGTCATTCCAGAGTTTGAGATTTTGTGAGAGAAGTGAGCCATGACTGATAACAATAAGCCCGATTCCAACCCAGAAATCGGAGCAAATAGCGGCATCGAAGGCGTGCATACCGGTGAAGGTGGCGCTGAAAGTTCCAATTTCCAACCCACCATTGACGCCCACCAAGTCGGCGCCTCTGAGGCCTATGGTGAGGGATCGATCCAGATTCTTGAAGGTCTGGAAGCCGTGCGCAAGCGCCCAGGCATGTATATCGGCGACACCTCTGATGGCACGGGCCTGCACCACCTGGTGTTTGAGGTCGTGGACAACTCGATTGACGAATCTCTGGCTGGCCATTGCGACGATATTCTGGTCACCATCCACTCCGACAACTCCATCAGCGTGGTCGACAACGGGCGCGGCATTCCCACCGGCGTGAAGATGGACGACAAACACGAGCCCAAGCGGTCAGCCGCTGAAATCGCGCTGACCGAGCTGCATGCCGGCGGCAAGTTCAACCAGAACAGCTACAAGGTTTCCGGCGGCCTGCACGGCGTAGGCGTTAGCTGCGTAAATGCGCTCTCCATCATGCTGCGCCTGACCATCCGCCGCGATGGCAAGGTGCATGCCATGGAGTTCAGCAGAGGCTTTGTGCAAGACCGTCTGGTGGAGACCGTCAACGGCGTAGAAATTTCGCCCATGCGCGTAATTGGCGAGACCGAAAAACGTGGCACCGAAGTCCACTTTCTGCCCGACACCGACATCTTCAAAGAGAACAACGATTTTCACTATGAAATCCTGAGCAAGCGCCTGCGCGAACTCAGCTTCCTGAACAACGGCGTGCGCATCCGCTTAAAAGACGAGCGCACAGGCAAGGAAGACGACTTTGCTGGTGCTGGCGGCGTCCAGGGCTTTGTGAACTTCATCAACAAAGGCAAAACCGTTTTGCACCCTAACGTGTTCCACGCGATGGGTGACCGTCAGAGCGACCAGAGCACCAACATCGGTGTCGAAGTGGCCATGCAGTGGAACAGCGGCTACAACGAGCAGGTGCTTTGTTTCACCAACAACATTCCGCAACGCGACGGCGGCACCCACCTGACGGGTTTGCGCGCGGCCATGACGCGGGTCATCAACAAATACATCGATGAATCTGAACTGGCGAAAAAAGCCAAAGTTGAAGTGTCCGGCGACGACATGCGCGAAGGTCTGTGCTGTGTGCTGTCCGTCAAAGTGCCTGAGCCCAAGTTCAGTAGCCAGACCAAGGACAAATTGGTGTCCAGCGAAGTGCGCGGGCCAGTGGAAGACATCGTGAGCAAACTTTTGGCCGACTACCTGCAAGAGCGGCCCAACGACGCCAAGATCATTGTCGGCAAAATTATCGAAGCCGCACGTGCGCGTGAAGCCGCGCGCAAAGCACGCGATATGACGCGCCGCAAGGGCGTGCTCGACGGCATGGGCTTGCCCGGCAAGCTGGCCGACTGCCAGGAAAAAGACCCGGCGATGTGCGAGATCTACATCGTCGAGGGTGACTCCGCCGGAGGCTCTGCCAAGCAGGGTCGCGACCGCAAATTCCAGGCGATTCTGCCGCTACGCGGCAAAATTCTGAACGTCGAAAAAGCGCGTTACGAAAAGCTGCTCACCAGCAATGAAATTCTCACGCTCATCACCGCTTTGGGCACCGGCATTGGTAAAGCCGGTGGCAGCACCGGCAACGACGACTTCAATGTCGCAAAGCTGCGCTACCACCGCATCATCATCATGACCGATGCCGACGTTGACGGCGCCCACATCCGTACCCTACTGCTCACCTTCTTCTACCGCCAGATGCCCGAGCTCGTGGAGCGTGGCCACATCTACATTGCGCAGCCGCCGCTGTACAAGGTCAAGGCCGGCAAGGAAGAGCTATACCTGCAAGGCGCTGGCGACCTCGACAATTTCCTCCTGCGCATCGCACTGGTCAACGCCTCCGTGTATACCGGCGGCCCCAATGGCACCACGCTAAATGGTGACACCCTGGCCGAACTTGCACGCAAGCATCAGGTGGCACAAGCCGTAATCGCGCGCCTGAAAAACTTCATGGACGCCGAAGCCCTACGCTCGGTCGCCGATGGCGTCGCATTGAATTTGGACACTGTGGCCGAAGCCGAAAGCTCCGCTGCCGCCCTGCAAGCCAAGCTGCCTGACGCCGAAGTGGCCGGTGAGTTTGATGTGCATACCGACAAGCCGATTCTGCGCATCAGCCGCCGCCACCATGGCAACGTCAAGAGCAGCGTGCTGACTCAAGACTTTGTGCACGGCTCGGACTATCGCGCACTGGCCGATGCAGCCAACACCTTCAAAGGTTTGCTGTCTGAAGGCGCACGCGTCATGCGCGGCGAAGGCGAGCGCCAGAAGGAAGAAAAGGTCAACGACTTCCGTGAGGCCATGGCCTGGCTGATTGCCCAAGCCGAAGGCGCCACCAGCCGTCAGCGCTACAAAGGCTTGGGCGAAATGAACCCCAGCCAACTTTGGGAAACCACCATGGACCCCACCGTGCGCCGTTTGTTGCGCGTGCAAATTGACGACGCCATCGAAGCCGACCGCGTATTCACGATGCTCATGGGTGACGAAGTGGAACCACGTCGCGAGTTCATTGAAACGAATGCGCTAAGGGCTGGCAACATCGATATTTAGGTTTGTAGGATCCCGAAATACCTGCAACTTGTCCCGATAGTTGCAACATTTTTTACCCTGCATGGGTGTAGGTTTTCAAATGAAACGCTACTGATTCGCCTGTTTTCTGGCTATCGATAGGTCTAGGAAATTGCTGCGCCCCTCCTAATGTTGCTAAATTTTCTTTAGTTGGTTTTTCAAAAATCAGTAAGCGACTTTGACCTAAGGCTTTCTGCGCACTGGTGAAGCGGGAACCGCATGGCGAATTTGATGGCTAAATATCTCGCCAATCGAAATGTAAGTTGGCTGCATGGCGTGAATTGATCTTTCGGATGGGTTTGAGCTTTGGTGTCGCTAATGGGAGTCTCCCACACCACCGGTGGAAATTGGTGTGTTCATGCCCAGATCGCAGTTGAGGCGATAAGCAGGGCA
>CAIQYP010000248.1 GCA_903876045.1 uncultured beta proteobacterium
GGAAGAAGACCACCAGGTGTTCAAGGCTCTGAAGGTCAAACAGCCAAGTCAAACCCAGCAGATGACCCTGTTGTAGGGGCACGTTTTAAACCAAAAGTCAATGAAATCAAGGCGCTTACGCGCGTAACTGTCGAAGACCGGATACCTGGCTGATGGACATTTCCAATTTCTACCTGTGTCTGCTCTGGTCTTTGCCGGCATTCCTGTTGATGCTGCCCTTTGGCTACCTGAGCTTTCGCTTTATCGAAACGCCGTTCCTGAATCTCAGGAGGCCATATCTGGCACCTGCCAGGCGGCCAGGGCCAACTGCCGGTGCCGGGACCCTAGGTAGTTAGGGCAACCGCTGCCGCGCGGGGCGCCAAGGCCCCATTCGCCCGCGCAAGGCGTCCGCAATGCCCTGCACAAAGGCAGCGGCCTTGTGCCTGCGTTGCGACTCCAGAGTGACCATTTCCAACCCGCCCAACAACAACTTGAGCAGGCGCTTGAGGCACCAGACCGGCTCGGAACGCCAATACTGCGCAACCGTTACCAGGGTGTTTCTGGCGATGTAGTATTTGCGCACCGGCGGATGGTTGGGCAGCACACCTAGCATCGGCAACCTGGGGCCGCCAGACAGCCCCACGCTGTGCCGCATGGTCGGCTTGCGGCTGATCACCACACGGTGGCAATGGGCGCGGGCGCGTAAGCAGAACTCATGGTCCACCTGGTCAATGAAATAGTCTGCACGAAAGCCGCCAATGCGCAATGCCACCTCCACGTTCACCAGGCAACCGGA
Organism: uncultured beta proteobacterium; assembly: GCA_903876045.1. Lineage (GTDB taxonomy): Bacteria > Pseudomonadota > Gammaproteobacteria > Burkholderiales > Burkholderiaceae_C > Allorhodoferax. The sequence continues at coordinate 776 of CAIQYP010000248.1, forward strand.
TGTGATTACGGTTTTTTGCTCCAGCCAGGTGCTGGGGCCGTTGGCTGCAACCTTACAGCGCTGGTTGACCGGATCGAAATAGTTGCTGCCCACAATGGCCGTGGTTACACCGGCGGCCGCCTGCGCGGCAAGCAAGGTGTCCACCATATCATCCAGGCATTCGCTGTCCTGGTCTAGTGACAGCATCCATTGGCAGCCCTGGCTTTGTGCATACTGCAGCCCTTGGTTTAGGGCAAGTGCAATGCCTTTGTTAGTAGCATTCCGGATGCAGTCCCAGCGCTGTGGTGCACTGGCTAACATTCCGGCCAACAAACCAAAGGCTGGTGGGCTGTTGTCCACCACCAACAACTGGTCTACCTGCGGCAGGATGCTGTGCAAGCGGGTTTCAAACAAGTCATCGGGGCAGTAGGCCACCACCACCGCGCACACTGCTCCTGACATGCTACCGCTCAGGGACATGGCAACGCGCCCCACAAGCTTTGCATGCCCTCGGGCAGGCCCACTCGCGGTTTCCAGCCCAGCGCAACGTTCAGGCGCTGACAGTTCAACACGATAGAGCGCACATCCGCGCAGCGGGCCGGGTGCTTGTGCGTGGCAAGCGGTCGCCCGCTGCACTGTTCCACCAGTTGCTGCACCTGGTTCACGCTATGCCCTACACCGCTGCCCAAGTTGTAGGTGCCAACATCATCAGGGCGGCGGATGAATTGCATTGTGGCTTCTACGATGTCATCGATATAGACGTAGTCGCGCACATTCTCGCCGTCACCCCAAACCTGCAGCGTGGTGCCCAGGCGGGCGTGCTCCAGCATCGTGCGTACCAGACCAAAGCCGCTTTTCATGGTCTGCCCTGGACCGTAGGCATTGGAGGGTCGCAGGATAGTGACGGCGTGGCCCTGGGCGCGCAGCACTTGGCAAAACGCTTCTTGCGCAACCTTGGCGGCGCCATGGTGCGACAACGGCACCAAGGGAGCATCCTCTGTCACCGGCAGCGTGGCAGGGTTGCCATAGACAGTTCCGCCAGAAGAAAAGAAGACCAGGTGCGTGTCAGGCTGTTTGTGCAGAAGTTCCATGAGCCTCAAGGTCAAGTGCAGATTGCCAATCTCCAGTTCTGGATTCATTGCCGAAGTGCCCGGAGTGGTGGATGAAGCCAAATGGACCACAGCACAGCACAGCGGCAACAGCACACCCAACTTCTCAACATCCTGGCGGCCAATGACGTGCACTTGCTCGCCTTCGCTGCGCAAGCGCTGCGCTAGAGCAGTGCCAATAAAGCCATGACCGCCCAGCAGCAGTATTGCCTTACGCAACATGTACTACGGGCTCCAGCAAACGTTCATAGGCTTTTACGTATCGAGTTGCACAATCGTCCCAGGTGCCTACTGTTTCCTTTATCCACTGGCGGGATGCTTGACCCACCGATTGATTGTTGTCCGCCTGCTCCAACCATTTCAGCCCTTGCGCGAAGTCATCGCGGTTGTTACACAACCAACCCATTTCTTTGTGCCGCAATAAATTGAGATGCGCTGGCAGTTCAGACGCCACGATTGGCAACCCTGCCGCCATAGCCTCAAGCATGACTTGTGGGCGGCCTTCGTCATGGCGGCTCAAGGTTGCCAGTCCACAGGCCTTTGGAAACCACTGTTGCAGTTCCGCAGGATGGGTTGGACCGTGATAGTTCACCCAGTGAGGGATATCCATTTGCTCCTGCATGGGGCCAAATAAGTGAAGTTGCCGCTGCTGTCCAAACAGTCCCTCTCCATGCGCAAACAAATCACCAATCTTGGCTTTGGTAACGCGTGTGACTGCAAGCCAATGGTGCGGCTCGTCAACAGGTTGCGCGCGTTCCAAACCAAACCAGGCATCGTCCACGCCAAAGGGAATGGTGCGCACTTCGGCCACATCACCAAATGCGCCTGCGAGGGCCGGGTGCATCCAGTCCGCATTGGGCGCCAAGATGACACGCCGCTGCTTGAAAACCGAGCGCAGCAGCGCCTTCATGCCAGGAACCTTCAGTAGCGCAAAGTCGGTTCCCAACACGGTGACCAAGGCTGGCGTGCGCGTGCCCCACAGGGGTAATGCGTTTTGCAGCCAATTGACGTGGATAAGGTCTGCGCCCTTGCTGCGATAGGCGCGACCCAGGCGCAGCAGCAACGACACAATAGTCGGCATGGCCATGGCTTTGCGTGTGCGCAGCAAATGGGCCATGCCCCCGCGCTTGGACATGTGCGCCAACCAGTTCACATCACCAACCGTAGCCGCATCACGTATTTGTTTAGAAACAGCGCCGGGCGGCGCCCATAGAGCCAGATTGACCGCTTCATGACGGGCCAGTGACTCCGCCAGATTGGCAATAAACCGACCGCGCCAGTCTTGCAGCGTCTCCGGGTAGGAAGTGCTGCTCATCAAGACTTGCATAGGCTTACTCTTCTGCATCCCTGGTATCAATGTTCTTGTAATGCAAGGCTGATATCTGTTCGGACACAATGCCAATCAAAAAAGTGAATATGGCTGAAATGAACAACAAGGCACTCATGTTGGTAAACCGGCCGGAACTCAAATAGGTGTAAAGATAATAGGCAAGTCCGGTAGCAAAGAAGCCCGCACTAATGGGCAGAAAAAGCTTCTGCGGCGAAAACAAGGTGCCTATCTTGATGATGATCAGTAAAAACCTCAGCCCATCCTTCAAGGGATGGATATGACTGCGGCCACTGCTTCTGGGTGGCGAATGGATTGGCACATAGCCCACGCTATACCCGGCTCTAAAGAAGCTCATAGTTATAGTGGTGGGATACGAAAAGCCGTTCGGTAGCAAATACAGAAACTGTCTGAATTTGGATGCTCGCACTACCCTGAAACCGGATGTCAAATCCGCGATAGGCTGCATCACCATCCAACTGGCAAAGCGGCTGAAAACATCATTGGCGACTGCTCTGTGCAACCCGGCTTGAGAGCCCGATTGGCGAGCACCAACCACCATGTCGTAGCCCTTGTTGAATTCTTCCAATAAACGCGGAATATCTTCTGCTTGATGTTGACCGTCTGCGTCCATGAATACCAAGACGTCGCCCGTGGCTGCCCGGGCACCGGTCTTGATGGCGGCGCCATTGCCTTTAGGGTAGGGGTGGCTGATTACGCGCACTCCGTGTAGTGCACAAAGCGCCAACGTGTCATCGGAAGATCCATCGTTTACTACAATGATTTCAGTGGCAGGAATTTGCTTACGCAAAAGCGGCAGAAGCACGGCAAGACCCGTCGCTTCATTGCGTGCGGGGACCACGACCGACAGGGTGTGCTTGGGTTTCATGGCATTTTAACTATCGGGTGCTGGCGTCGATTTGCGACTCCAATTCTCCAATATCTTTTTCCCGAATGTGGTGCGTATCGAGTTGCCGCAGCAAGATGATCTGCTGCCGGGCAGATTCCATATCATGCATCGCAATCAGTATATTAGCGAGCCACATTTGGTTCTCTATATCAACGTCCAACGCAATGGAATGCCTTGTGGAGATGAGTGCGCGGGCATAGTCATGGGCAACGCGGGTAAAATAAAAGGTTTGCGCCGAATAGATCAGAGCCTTTTCGCGACCCTGCAACTTGGGGTTGCTCAAGGCAGCATCCAATAGGCCCTCGTATTGATCCGCCGTCACAGGGCAGTGCGCCTGGCCTACGCACAGAGCGAGGTCTATCAGTCGGTCATTGGTATCAGGAAAAATAGAGCCTTGACTGAGACCGGACTTCAGTTCTTCAACATAATGAAAATCGACAGGTCGCTCATAGGACTTACCCAACTTCAGTATCCCAAATAACGCAATGGTATTTTTCTTGTCCAATTTCAATACCCGTTCAAAGGCGTCCATCGCTCTGACGTAATTACCCTCTCTGTCCAAGGGATTAAGAGTTAACAAGGCACCAAAATAATTTCCCAGCGCAATTTGCGACCGAATTGAGTCGGGGTGATGCGTCGTCTCTGCCTCCCATAGCGTCTGTGCGCTGGACCAGTCAGACACGCGTGACATGGTTATCATGGAGAATAGTAATATTAGTACTATCGCACTGATACGACGCCATACCATAGTTCCGATGGCAATGGTCGGATTTAGCAACACATGAAAACCCGCCAGCAATAAACCAATGCTCGGCAAATAATTGCGGTGCTCATGCATGATTTCGAGAGGAATGAAGGTTGACTCCAGACTATGCCCAACCAAAAAGAATGCCAAACCGAAAGCTATGAGGGGTTGCGCCTTGCGCAACGCAATGAGGGCAACCAATAAACCAAGAATACCTACCAAGGCTAGGGCAGTGCTGACTGGCTCCAGCAGACTTCTTGAAAGGATGAAGTCATCATGGAACAGACCCAACAGTGCGATATTAGGTAATACGGTTTGATAGAGGTAAAACCAAATCACACGGGATTCGGTCAACAACCGTTCTGTCATATTGAAGTCCCGGCGAACGTACCCATTCAAAAACCATTCAAAATGAACCGCAAGGTAATACATTCCAACTAAAATTGGTGTCCATACGA
>CAIQYP010000249.1 GCA_903876045.1 uncultured beta proteobacterium
CCACTGCGAGAGCCGGCGCCACGACGGTAACGCCGTAGCCGTGGCGAAGCAACCAAATCGGCTGTTAGAAGCTCCCCATCGCCCGACGGGGGCGAGGGGGCTGGGGGGAGTGGGGAGTAAAAAAATGGAGGAACAAAAAAGCAAATTAGTCCAAGCAAACATCAGCCAGCGCCACACCGCAAAGTGCAGCCAGAGCCTCAACCACAATTGCATGATCCTCCCGCTGCGGCACACCCGAAACAGTCACCACGCCAATACACCCGACACCCTTTACCCGAATCGGAAAACTGCCACCGTGCTCGGCATAGTCGTTTAGCGACACACCAGTTTTCTGAGGCAAAGAAGTGTTGTCCTTCTGGTTAGACATGCCTATCGCATACGAACTGCGGTGCAGCAACTCCACGACATTGCGTTTGCGCCGCACCCATTCGGTATTGTTGGGCACCACGCCTTCCATGGTATAAAAAAACAAGGTTTCCTTGGCGCGCCGCACCTCGATGGTCACGGCGACTTGACGCGTTTCGCACAACGCTTTGATGCGCGTGCCCAGTTCCCAGGCCGTGTTTTCATCAAAGCGTTCTAGCTGCAGGAGTTGCTCTTGCAGCGCCAGTCGCTGCAGGTCCTGATCGAGCTTGCTCATTATTGGGTACCGAAAATGCGGTCGCCGGCATCGCCCAAGCCCGGCAGGATGTAACCGTGGCTGTTGAGTTCGCGGTCAATCGCAGCGGTGAAAATGGGTACATCCGGGTGCGCCTTGTACATGGCGTTTATGCCTTCGGGGCAAGTCAGCAGGCACAAAAACTTGATCGACTTGGGCTTGCAGGCCTTAAGGCGCGTCACTGCAGCGGCAGCCGAATTGCCGGTAGCCAACATCGGGTCCACCACCACAATGTCGCGCTCTTCCATGTTCTTGGGCATCTTGAAGTAGTACTCCACCGCCTGCAGGGTGTTGGGGTCTCGGTACAGGCCGATATGCCCGACACGCGCGCCGGGCACGACTGAGAGCACGCCGTCCAGAATGCCGTTGCCGGCACGCAGGATGCTGACAAACACCAGCTTCTTGCCGTCAATCATCTTGGCGGTCATGGTTTCCAGCGGGGTTTCTATCTCGACATCCTGCAACGCCATATCGCGGCTGACCTCATAGGCCATCAGGCTGCTGAGTTCGTTAAGCAGGCGGCGAAAACTATTGGTGCTGGCTTCCTTTTTGCGCATGAGGGTCAGCTTGTGCTGTACCAGTGGATGGTCTACCAAGTGCACGTTTGCGCGGGCTGCAGGATCGATTGCAATCATGGGCGTCTTTCTTTTGTTGAAGTGGGTTGGTTGAATGGTTTCCGAATAGATTTGGTCATCGGCGGCTGCCGCCAAACATGCTGCCCAGCACGCCACGGATAATCTGTCGTCCGACTTCTCGGCCAATTGAACTGGCCGCGCTCTTGAATAGTTGTTCGCCTACGCTGGTACGGGTGCGACGGGTGCCGCCGCCCAGCAAATCGCCCAGTCCATCCAGCACGCCGCGCTCAGGCGCCGCCGGTGCTTCAGGTGCGGCGGCTGGTGTGCCACGCACGGAAGGCGTTCGGGTTGCCGGTGCACCTGCCGCACTGTCCTGTTGCGGTGCCGCTGGGGCCATGCGGGTCTGGGTGCGGCCTTTGAGGGCTTCAAAGGCTGACTCGCGGTCCACGGCTTTCTCGTAAACCCCGGCGACGATGGAGTTGTCGATCAGCTCTTTACGCTGCGCTGGAGCAATCGGGCCGATTTGACTAGAAGGCGGAATGATGAATACGCGTTCAGTCAGGGCAGGGCGGCCTTTTTCGTCCAGCAGGCTGACCAGTGCTTCGCCCACGCCCAGTTCGCTGATCGCGGTGGCAACATCCAGGCCCGGGTTGGCACGCATGGTTTCTGCAGCGGCTTTAACGGCCTTCTGGTCGCGCGGGGTGAAGGCGCGCAGCGCGTGTTGCACGCGGTTGCCCAACTGCGCCAACACCGAGTCGGGAATGTCCAGCGGGTTTTGTGTGACAAAAAACACGCCGACCCCCTTGCTGCGCACCAAGCGCACCACCAGTTCGATGCGCTCGATCAGCACCTTGGGCGCATCGTTGAACAAAAGATGTGCTTCGTCAAAAAAGAACACCAGTTTTGGCTTGTCCAGATCACCGACCTCGGGCAGGGACTCGAACAGTTCGCTCAGCATCCACAGCAGAAAGGTGGCGTACAGGCGCGGGGCGTTCATCAGCTTGTCGGCAGCCAGGATATTGACCACGCCCTTGCCAGAGCCATCAGTCTGCATGAAGTCGGCGATGTTCAGCATGGGTTCGCCAAAAAACTGGTCGCCGCCTTGCGTCTCGACCTGCATCAGGCCGCGCTGAATAGCACCAATGCTGGCGGCGCTGATGTTGCCGTATTCGGTGGTGTACGTCGCTGCGTTGTCGCCAACATGCTGGCACATGGCGCGCAGATCTTTCATGTCGAGCAGCAACAAGCCGTCGTCATCGGCAATCTTGAATACCAGTTGCAGTACACCTTCCTGGGTTTCGTTCAGATTGAGCATGCGGGCCAGCAAGAGCGGTCCTAGATCACTCACCGTGGCGCGCACCGGGTGGCCCTGATCGCCAAATACATCCCACAACGTAACTGGGAAAGACTGAAAAGCGGGCTCATCAAACGCCCGCTCTTTGATGATTTTTCCAAGCTTGTCGGTAAGTGCACCTTTTTGCGAAATGCCGGTCAAGTCACCCTTGATGTCGGCCATAAATACCGGCACCCCCAGGTTTGAAAAGCCCTCTGCCAGAGTTTGTAGGGTGATGGTTTTGCCGGTTCCGGTGGCTCCCGTAATCAACCCGTGTCGGTTGGCTTTGTCGGGGCGCAGAAAACACTGAATGCTGCTCTTGCCCTGTGCGTGTTGGGCAATCAGTATGCCCTCGTCGTTGCTTTGCGCCATAAAGATCCTGAAAAGTACAATCTAAGCTCTAGGGTAACGAATTATTAAAGGATTTCGCGTGGCAGGACATAGCAAATGGGCCAATATTCAGCATCGTAAAGGTCGCCAGGACGAAAAACGGGGCAAGATTTGGACGCGCATCATCCGTGAAATCACCGTCGCGGCCCGCGCTGGTGGTGGTGACCTGGGTATCAACCCGCGCCTGCGGCTTGCCGTGGAGAAGGCCAAGGGCGCCAATATGCCGGCCGAGCGGATCAAGTACAACATCGACAAAGCCACCGGCAATGCCGAGGGTGTTAGCTACGAGGAAATCCGCTACGAGGGTTACGGTATCGGCGGTGTGGCCATCATGGTCGACACCATGACCGACAACCGCGTGCGCACCGTGGCCGAAATGCGCCATGCCTTCAACCGCAACGGTGGCACCATGGGCACCGAAGGCTCGGTGATTTTTCAGTTTAAGCATTGTGGCCAACTGATTTACGCACCCGGCAGCAGCGAAGACAAGATTATGGAAGTGGCGCTGGAAGCCGGTGCCGATGATGTCATCACCGATGACGATGGTGCCGTGGAGGTGCTGACTTCGGTGGGTGACTTTGAAGCAATCAAGTCGGCGCTGGAAACCGCCGGTTTGGTGGCTGAGTTGGCCGGCATCACCATGCGCCCGGAAAACACC
>CAIQYP010000250.1 GCA_903876045.1 uncultured beta proteobacterium
GTAAAGGAGGAGCCCGCTTAAGCGGGCGGGGGACACGAACGGAGTTGAATGCCAGGGCGGCCTGAGTCCAGACGTGTCTGCATCCCTCCGAAATTCATTACCTTCAGTCGAAAGAAGGCGTATCCGGCTTGGCCACCGGCATGCCCGCCGCCACCCAGGCGTCAAAACCACCGGCGATGTTCTGCACATTCAGGTAGCCCATGTCCTGCAAAGCAGCACCGGCCAGAGCGGCGCGGCCGCTGGTCTTGCAGTACAGCACCACTTTGATATCGCGTGACTGCAGCGCTGGCATGCCACTAAAGCGGAACTCCAGCATGCCGCGCGAAAAATGAACGGCGCCGGGCAAGTGGCCGGCCGCAAATTCATCGGCCTCGCGCACATCCACCAGCACGCTGGCATCGCGTATAGCCTGCTCGGCGTCCGCCACAGAAATTTCAGAAACGCGCGCCTTGGCGGCGGCAACCAGATCGTGTGCGGTTTTCATCGCAATTTCCTCAAGCAGTTACGGGCGTGGACATGGTATCAAAGGCGGCCAGTGCCTCGGCGGTGTACATCAGGGCGGGGCCACCGCCCATGTAGATGCATACGGCCAACATTTCTTCCAGCTCCTGCTTGGTGCAGCCCAGCTTGATCAGTGCCTTCACGTGAAAGCCAATGCAACCCGAGCAATGCTGGGTGATGCCAATGGCAAGTGCCATCAACTCCTTGTGCTTGGCGCTTACGGCACCCTCGGCCATGGCGGCGCGTGCCAGTTGGCCAAAGGCTTGCATGGCATCGGGTTGTGCCTTGCGCAGTGGCGCGAGATTGGCGTTGATGTTTTGAATAAGGCCGGTGTGGTCAAAGGTGCTCATGGCGGTTCACAATCAAAAATGTTGAAGGACTAACTGGTATTTTATACCCCACGGGGTATAAGGCAAGTGCTTTACCGCAGAATCTTGCGCTGCATCAGACAGCCAGGCTTTTGCGATGTTGCCCGGGCTATTGGCTACAGTGCAACACATGAGGGGATCCACTATGGAAATGATGAATATCGGGCAAGCAGCCCTGGCCTCGGGCGTATCGGCCAAGATGATCCGCCATTACGAAAGCATCGGGCTTATTCCGCCAGCCTCGCGCACCGAAGCCGGTTATCGCCTGTATGGGGCGCGCGACATCCACACTTTGAACTTTGTACGTCATGCGCGCGACCTGGGTTTTTCTCTTGCGCAAGTCGGCGAGTTGGTGGGCCTTTGGCAAGACCGTGCGCGGCCCAGTCGACAAGTAAAGGCCCTGGCCGAGGCGCACATCCATGCGCTGGAGAAAAAGGCGAAGGAGTTACTAGCGATGAAAGCCACATTGGAGAAACTGGTGCATTGCTGCCACGGCGACGACCGGCCGGATTGCCCGATTCTTGAAACGCTGGCAAAAGAGGCTCCGGTTATTGCTCGCACCTAATGACAGTTGTCTGGCAAGTTCCCGCTTGCCGGTGCAGAATGTGACCAACAACAATGGGATCCATGAACGACACACCACTGCATTCGGCAGAAGCCGGGCTCCAGGTCAGGGATGAGCCCAAGACCGAGTCCCAAAAATTTCGGCTGGTGCGCTACTTTGCGTTGACCAGTTTGCTTGGCGTGTTGCTGGTCTTGGCACCGCTGCTGTATTTCTATCGCTCATTCGCCACCGAGGCGCTTGAGCAACATGAGACGCATGACAACGTCGCCATAACCCGAATATTTGCCAGCACCCTGTGGCCCCGGCACGCAGCGTATGTCACGGCAGCTGGCAAGCTCAGTAAAGAGGAGCTTCTCACCAACCCCCAAGTAGCGCTGATACGCGCCGACGTGCTACGGCAGATGAACGGACTCTCGGTCGTCAAGGTCAAGATTTACGACCTGCATGGCTTGACGGTCTTTTCCACCGACGAAAAGCAGATTGGTGAAGACAAGAGTGATGACGATGGCGTGCAGGACGCCATAGCTGGCAAGGTGGTCAGTGAGATCGCGTTTGAAAACCACTTCGATTCGTTCGAGAAAGTCATCAACGATCGCAACCTGATTTCCAGCTACATCCCGATACGGGCCGACGACAGCATGCCACCTGAGGGCGTGTTCGAGGTCTACTCCGACGTCACCGACTATGTGGCTGAACTCAACAGAGCTTCCTGGGAAATTGCGGGCGTCGTGCTGGGCAGTTTGAGCCTGCTGTATCTGTTTTTATATACCATCGTGCGACGTGCCGACTTCACCTTACGTACCCAGGCGCAGGTTGTCAGTCGTGGGCATGAGGCCATGCTGGCGCACCAGGCGCTGCATGACCCGCTGACGGGCCTACCTAACCGCGAAAGCCTGTCCAGGCAATTGGCGCAGTTGCTGGCAACCTCGTACTTGCGGGGACAGAAATGCGCCGTGCTCTGCCTGGGCTTGGACGGGTTCAAAGAAATTAACGATTCCCTGGGGCACGAATTAGGCGACGCCGTATTGATCAAGGTAGGCAAACGCCTGAAAGAAGCTTTTGGCGATGGCCATATCACCGCCCGCATGGGGGGGGATGAGTTTGTAATCACTTGCACCGGCAACACCCTGTCGGTGGAACAGTTGGTGGTTGCGATCGAGCGAGCACAAGAGGCTATCTCGGGACGCCCAGTCGATACCAACGGCCATGAGTTGTCGATTTCTGCCAGCGTGGGGGTGGCCATCTTTCCAGACGATGGACGGGATGTGGCCGAACTGTTGCGGGCCGCTGATGTAGCGCTGTCGCACGCCAAGAAAGAAGGGCGCAATCACTACCGATTTCATGCGGCAGGCATGAACGAAAGCGCGCTGGAGATGCTGTTGGTGGAGCGAGACTTACGACGCGCCCTGGAAGAAAAACAATTCGTGCTCTATTACCAACCCAAGGTGGATTTGGCCAGCGGACACATCACCGGCGCCGAGGCACTCATACGCTGGCAACATCCCACCCGCGGTCTGGTGGGACCCTTTCACTTTATTCACGTGGCAGAAGAGCGCGGCATGATCGTGGCGCTGGGCGACTGGGTGATGCAGGAGGCCTGCCGCCAAAACATCAGCTGGCAACAACGGGGCATGGTGTCGATTCCGATTGCCATCAATCTGTCGGCCGTGCACTTCCAGAAAGGCAGCCTGTTGGCCGATGTGGAGCAGACCCTTTACACACACGCGCTGCCGGCAAAATGCCTCGAGCTGGAACTCACCGAGAGCTCCATCATGGAGGACGCAGCCATCACCATCGCCACCATGAACCGCCTCAAAGACGTGGGCGTGGTTCTGGCGCTGGATGACTTTGGCACCGGTTACTCCAGTCTTAGCCAACTCAAAGGCCTGCCGCTGGACAACCTGAAGCTCGACCAGTCTTTTGTACGCGGCCTGCCCGATGACAGCAATGACTTGGCCATCTGCACCGCCGTTATCGCCATGGGGCGGGCGCTTGGGTTGAAGGTGATTGCCGAAGGGGTGGAGACGACTGAGCAACTCGCAGTGCTGCGCACCCTGGGCTGTGATGTGGGTCAGGGCTATCTGTTTGCGCGCCCGATGCCGGCAGCACAATTTTTTGAATTCATGCAGCGACATGACGATAGCGAAGTCACTGCCTTTGCGTCGCTGGGGATGCCGGGGCGCTAGGGCGCAAGGGATGGTGTATCAGGTCTGAGGGTCAGACTCGGGCGCCACCTGCAAGGCTTCCAGAAAGCGCGAAACCATGTTGTATGCCGCGACTACGCCCACCAGTTCCACCAATGCCTGGGTGGATGCCAGCGCCTGTTGCGCACGGCCAAAGCAGGCATTGCTCAACTGTACGTTGCGCGTCATCTCCAACGTCAGTTGCAACACCGCGCGCTCGGCCTCGCTGAACAAGGCCGCGTCCTGCAGCGCAGCGTCATAGTCGTGCAAGCGCTCCAGTTGCGCCGGTGTGCCACCAGCCGCCAGCCACTCCGGTGCATGTTGCAGCAACTCGTAGTCGGCGCGGTTCAGCACCGCCACGGCACAGATCGCCAGTTCGCGCAGCTTGGCATCCAGCGATAGTGCGTTGCGCACCGCGCCCAAAAAACCATTCCAGCCCACGGCAAAAGCCGGGCTGTTGAGCAGCATGCGGTCCAGATTCAACAGCTTGCCACCGCGCCGTTTGCGGATGGCATCCACCACGTCCAGCGGGCCGAGTTGCGCGTCGGGCACCTGCGGGATTCGGGTTGTGTGGGCCATGCTCAATCGATCGCCGCCACCAGCTCGGCGTCGTGGTGCCGCTGCTGCTCCTCCATCACCAACTGGCCCAGCTCGCGCTTCAAGCTGTTGAAGGCGGGGGAGGACGGATCACGCAAGCGCGGCAGGTCCACCAGCAAGTCGCGCTTGACGGTGCCGGGTCGGTAGGTCATGACCACAATGCGGTCTGCCAGATAGATGGCTTCCTCGATGCTGTGGGTTACAAAAATCACCGTCTTGCCCAGCTCGGCCCAGATGCGCAGCAACTCGTCCTGCAGGTTGCGCCGGGTCAGTGCGTCCAGCGCACCAAAGGGTTCGTCCATCAGCATGATGGGCGAGTCCAGCGCCAGAATGCGCGCAATCGCGACACGCTGGCGCATGCCGCCGGACAGGTCTTTCGGATAGCGGTTGCGAAAGTCGGTCAGGCCCAGCTTGCCCAAGAGTGTGGCCACTGTTGCCTGAATTTCCTCGGCCGACACGCCCTTGATTTCCAGACCGAAGGCAATGTTCTTTTCCACCGTCATCCAGGGAAAGAGCGCGTACTCCTGGAACACCATGCCGCGGTCCGGGCCCGGGCCGGTGACGGCCTTGCCATCGGCGGTGATGCTGCCACTGGTAGGCAACGAAAAGCCCGCAATGGCATTCAGCAAAGTGGACTTGCCACAGCCCGAGGGGCCGAGCAGGCAGACAAACTGGCCTTGCGGAATTTCAAGGTGAATGTCTTTGAGTGCGACCACTTCACGGTCAGCACTGGCGAAGATTTTGTTGACGCCTTTAACGTCAATGTGGGTAGCGATAGGTGTTGTGCTCATCTCAATGCTCCAGACCACGGTGCCAGCGCAGCAAATAGTTGTTCAGCTTGTTCACACCAATGTCAATGGCCAGGCCCAGCATGCCGATGCTGATCATTCCGGCGATGATTTTGTCGGACCAGAAATACTCCCGCGCTTCCAGAATCCGAAAGCCCAGACCGTTGTTTACCGCAATCATTTCGGACACGATCACCACGATGAACGAGGTGCCAATGCCGATGCGCACGCCCGACAGGATGTAGGGCACGGAGGCCGGCAGAATCACGCGCAGGAACAGCGTGCTTTGGTTGGCACCCAGGTTGCGTGCGGCACGCAGATAAATGCCGTCCACATGGCGCACACCGGCAATGGTGTTGATCAGCACCGGGAAGAATGCGCCAATGGAAATCAGAAAGATGGCCGGCGGATTGCCCAAGCCAAACCACAAAATTGCCAGGGGAATGTAGGCAATCGGCGGGATGGGTCGCAGCACTTGCGCCAACGGGTTGAGCCAGGCATAGACGCGCGGGCTCGCGCCCATCATCAGACCCAGCGGCAGGGCCAAGCCAGCCCCGACGCAGAAGCCCACCACCACCCGGTACATGCTGCCGGTGGCATCCAGAATCAGCTCGCCCGAGATGGCCCAGACCAGCCAGCTGCCACCAGTTTCTGCAAAAGATTTGGCCGGCAACAGATAGGCCACCCAGCGCGTCACCACCGCCCAGGGCGACGGCAACACATGCTCGTTAACCCAACCCATGGAAGAGGCGGTTTGCCACAGGGCGATCAGCACAATGGGCACGATGACACCGGCGCCAACTTCGCGCCAATTAAATGGTTTGCTCATGGCCGCTTACTTGATGTTGAGGGACTTCTTGGCCGCATCCAGCATATCGGTCTTGACCCAGTCGGTCGCCACCGGCGGCTTGTCCATCTTGCCGATGCCGTACTTCACCATCAGGTCAGTCGAGACCTGGATGTGCGCAGGGGTGATGTCATAGCTGTAAGGCGAATTGCCGATGGCGTCATCAAAGTCTTCTTTGGTAATCTGACCTTTGAACAGGGTTTGCGTGACAAACTTTTCAGCAGTGGCTTTGTTGTCGATAAAGGTCTTGGTGGCTTCGACAAAACAGCGCATGAACTTTTCGGCCAGTGGGCGGCGCTCCTTGTAGAACTTCTCGGTCATCACCAAAGTGCGCACCGGTTCACCAATCGGTGTGTCATACGGCTTGATGATTTCCACGCCGAAGTTCTTGTTCAATGCCTGGGAGGCCTGCGGCTCGGTCTGCATGATGGCGTCCAGATTCTTGCCAATGAGGGCGGCGTTCAGATCCGGGTACGACAGGTAAATCAGCTGCACGTCTTTTCCCGGTGCGTCTGAAGAGCTGATGCCGTTTTGCCCCAGCTCGGTTGCAAGCAGCAGTTCCTGAATGCTGCCGCGCGTCACGCCAACCTTCTTGCCCTTCAGGTCTTTCACGGTTTTGATGCCGGCATCAGGCCGCGCCACCAGGCGCGCACCACCCTTGGCAAAACCGGCCACTATATAAATCGGGATGCCCTTGGCGCGCCCGGAGATGGCGGCCTCGGACGCCGTAGCACCCACATCCAGCTCACCGGCAATGATGGCCTGCATCACGTCCAGGCCCTTGGCAAAGGTGCTCTCGGTCACCTGAATGCCGCATTTGGGGGCAATCTCTTTGATGTAAGAGACAGCGGCAAAGTGCGCCAGCTTGAGGTTGCCCAAACGAATCACGTCATCGGCGGCGTGAGCGGAAAAGCTGGCAAAGGTGGCGCAGGCCAAAAGTCCCGCAGAAAGGTGTTTGAACATGATTTGTCTCCGATATATGGTGTGGCAGAACGCGAATAGTGTTGGGCTCTGGGTGCAATTCTTTCACCGCCCTCGTAAACGCACATCTGTAGAACTACTCATATATCACATAGAAGCCAAAGTGCGGCGTTCGCTATAGACTCAATAGCTTCAGCCGCTGGCACAGGTTCATGCGGCATTCACCCTTGGGGGGGAGCAAGCACGCGGTCTAACGGGATCGCTGATTGGAGTCCTGCCCATGCCTTTTCCCCCTTCATCCCCTGCGCCACCTTCCGGCGATTTTTTGGATGTATCCCTGCTAAGTGTCGGTCTGTTCGCAGACTACCTGCATGCGCAAGACGCAGAGGGGCAACTGTGGCTGCTGCGCACCCTCAAAAGTGGCCAGGGGGAGCGGGCGACGCACCGGCGTTTTCGCAAAGGTTTTGCGCTACAGCAACGCGCCCAGGGCAAGGGCGTCGCCAATGCCCAACGTTTGACCACTTACCAGGGCATGCCCTGCATAGTGATATCAAGCGAGGCCGGCTTGCCCCTGCAATCACAGCTCAACGCGCAGCCCTGGCCGCTAGAGCAGGTGTTGCGCCTGGCCGCCGACATAGCTGAAGGGCTCGAGCGCGTGCACAGCCTGGGTTTGGTGCACGGTAATGTGTCAGCTGCCACGATTCTGTGGAACCCGGACACGCAATCCGCCAGCCTCAATGGCTTTGATCTGGCACGCACCCGCAATGATGCGCAGGGCTCGGATTTTTTCATCCGGAGTGTGGAGACAGACCCGGCTTGCATGCCCCCTGAATGCAGCGGTCGTCTAAACCGCTTTGTCGATACGCCAGCCGACCTGTATGCACTGGGAAGTGTGGTTTACAGACTGGTGACGGGTGAGTATCCGTTTGATGCCAGCGATACCCTGGGCTGGATACACGCCCATGTGGCCCAACGCCCACGCACCCTGCAATCGCTGGTGCCATCCACCGCGGAGATGCTCTCGCACATCGTGGCCCGCCTGCTGGAAAAAATGCCAGAGCAGCGCTACCAGAGCGCCTGGAGTTTAAAGACCGACTTGCAACACTGTCTTCGGGCGCTTGGCACGGGCAGCCACATCCCGGCGTTCACGTTGGGCGCGGAAGACTTTTCGGGCCAGCTGCGCCATCCCGGTCGCCTGTATGGCCGGGAAGAACCCCTGGAAGCATTGAGCCGTGCACTCGAACAGGTGCGCAAGGGGGCGGGCTTGGGCGTTTGCATCACGGGCTACTCGGGCATTGGCAAATCAGCCCTGGTGGGTGACATCCGCAGCAAGCTGCAGTTGGAAGGCGGTCACTTCGCCGGCTCCAAGACCGATGCATTCCGGCGCAACCAGCCCTATTCGGCGCTGACCCAGGCACTCGAAGTGTTGAGCGCCCGGCTCCGGGAAGAAGAAGAGGACACCCAGCCCGCCTGGACGGAAAAGCTGGTGTGCGCCTTGGGTGACGACCTGCCCTACTTGCAGTTGCTCGTGCCGTCCATCAGCAAACTCATAGGCACAGGCCGCGATGCCCAGCCCCAGCCGCAATCGGCATCCGATCTTCAGGCCTGCTTCTCCAGGGCGACCAAGGTGTTCCTGGAGTTGTTCGCCGGGCCTGATACACCGTTGGTTTTATTTGTGGATGACGTGCACGGGGCCGACCCTGCGACGCTTGGCGTGCTGGAGCAGTTGATGGCCGATCGCACACTGCGGCATGTCATGGTGGTGCTGACCTACCGCGACAATGAACTGGAGGGCAACGAGGCGTTAAGCCTGATGCTGCAGAGGTTGCAGGCTGGAGCGCGTGTGCCGCTGATGTTGCAACTCAAGGGGCTGGACGAAGAAAGCATTGCCAAGTGGCTTGGCGACGCATTGCAGGGCGCCGACCAGTTTCTGCAGCCGCTGGCACACCTGATTGCGCGCAAGACTGCGGGCAATCCGTTTTTTGTTCACCGCTTTCTGGGCTTTGCGGTGCAGCAGAAATGGCTGCACTTCAATCCGCTGGTGCGCCAATGGACGTGGGACTCTGCGGCCATCCGTTCCAGCGCCTTGACCGACAACGTGGTCGAAATGCTGCTCACTCAAATGCAGCAAATGCCAGAAGATCAGGGGCTACTCCTGGCAACCGCAGCTGTGTTGGGTGTGGAGTTTCAGGCCGCTGAGGTCGGCGTCTTGCTGGCACTGACGCCCACCGACTTGTGGACCGTCATAGACCGCCTGTGCGCGCACGGCTATCTGCGCAATGTGCAACGAGGGCTTTACGCCTTCAACCATGACCGCATTCAGGAAGTGGCGTTGCGCCTGCTGGATCAACCCACACTACGGGCGCTGCACCAGCGCATTGCGCATCAATTGCTCCAGCAGACTGACGAGGTGCGCGAGCTCCGGCTGTTTGAACTGTTGCGGCATCTGTCTGCCTCGCTGGATTCAAAAAGTGCACCGGCAGAGCTGTGCAACTATGCCGAGTTGGCGGTGCAAGCCAGCGCAAGGGCACTGCAGGCCAATGCTGCGGTACAGGGTCGCCACTTTGCAGAGGATGCACTGAGCCTGCTAGGTAACCAAGCCTGGGCGTTGTATGCGGATCTGGCCTTTGCCCTGCATGGTCAGGCGCAGCAATGCGCCTACCAAAGCGCAGCCTTTGATGTAGCGCGACGCCACTACGAACAATTGCTGGCCCATCCATGCGACCCCATAGAAATGGGACCGGCCCATTTGTGCGCCATCAACCAGCTCACCATGCGGGGCGAGTACGCGCGTGCTACGCGGCTCGGCCTGCAAGCACTGGAAGCGCTGGGTGTAACCATCCATCTGGAAAATCTGCGGAGTGAGGCCACGGCCGATCTGCAGCGCTATTGCGCGCTGGTGGATGAACTGGGCTATGACGCCATCCTTGCGTTTGAAAATACCATGGACCCGCGCTTCAACGCGGTCGTGTCTTTGATGGGTGGCATCGCCATTCCCACTTTTTTCACCGAGCCGGTATTGGCCACCGTGCTGGGCATGCGTGCCGCCATCTTTTCCATGGAACACGGCCAGACCAGCGGGGTGGCGTTTTTATGGTCTCTCATCAGCGGCGCCCATATCGCACTGCATGGCGACTTCAAGTCCGGCACCACCGTCACCCGCTTTGCAATGCGCATGGCGCAAGCGCAGGGCAATGGGTTGCAATACGCCCAAAGCGCCTTTGTGCACTCTGTGGTGCTGCACTGGACCGAACCGATGACAGAAGTCCTGGCAAGTTCCCGTCAGGCCTTCACGCTACTGCACCAAAGTAGCTTGTTTCCCCTGGCAGGGTTCGCCACCTTCCAGACCATTTGTGCACGCCTTGAAATGGGTGAACCCTTGCCAGACGTGGCCCGTGAAATCGCGCAGGCACTTTCATATTCGGCCAAAACCGGCCATCTGCATGCAGATGGCGCTTTGCTCATCCTGCGTCAGGCGGTAGCCGCCCTGCAATGCGAAACCCAGCACCTCACCACGCTGGACAACGGTCAGTTCCAGGAACAGAAGCACTTGGCCGCTCTGGGTGAGAACCACATGGCGCGGGCTTTCTTTCACACCTACAAGATGGTGCTTGCCAACCAGGCTGGCGATACCGCCACAGCCCTGCAGCACGCCCGCCAGGGCATGGCGTTTATCGATTATTTGCTGGGATTCATCAGCGCCAGCACCTACCTTTTTCATGCCTCGCTGGCCTGGAGTGCCGCAGCGACAGAAGGCCTGGTGGCACACGATGAAGCGTTGCGCCAGATTGACCTCGGTGTGAACATGCTCCAGCTTTGGACCCGCAATGCACCCTTCACCTACGGCCACAAACTTGACCTGGTGCGCGCCGAGCGCGTAGCCCTGACCGGGCAACCCTGGTTTGCCCTGGAGCTGTTTGAGCTGGCATTGCAAGGTGCGCGCAAGCAGGGGTTTGTGCATGAGGAAGCGCTTATCGCCGCACGTGCAGCCAAGATGTGCCGACGCCACAATTTGCACACCATTGCCGAAGGCTTTGAGAGCCGCGCCGAGGTGGCCTATCGCGCTTGGGGCGCAACCGCAGTGTTGCCAGGCATGACCAGTGGCAGCGCACCACAGACGTTGGCGCAATATGACAATCTGGATCTGGAGAGCATCCTCAAGAGTGGCGAGGCCATCAGCGCTGAGCTGAACTACGACACCTTGCTGCGGAAACTATTGACCCTGGTGATTGAGAATGCCGGGGCTGAACAAGCCGTGCTGCTGCGCCCGGATGTCGATGGCGAACTGGTGCCTGAAGCCTGGCTGGTGCAAACCAGTGACGGACCCAAATTTGGCAGCGTGCCCGACGGGCAACCACCCTTTACCCCCGCCGCGCTGGCCTTGCGCCCGGTGATGCACACCGGTCGGGCGCAGGTGTTTGTCGATGCTTCACAAGACCACCGTGTCGCGCGCGATCCTGAGGTCGTGCAGCGCAGTTTGCGCTCGGTTCTGTGTGTGCCACTGGTGCGCCAGCAACAAATTAGCGCCGTGCTCTACCTGGAAAACAACCTGGCTCCCGGCATGTTTACTGATCAGCAAGTGCGTGTGCTGGGCATCATGGCCGGGCAGGCAGCCATCGCACTCGAGAGTGCGCGCCTGTACCGCAGCATGGAGCAAGAAGTGCAGCAACGTACCCGTGAACTGGAGCTGGCCTTGGTGCGTGCCGAAGAATCGACCCGCGCCAAGGGCGTGTTCCTGGCCAATATGAGCCATGAAATCCGTACGCCCATGAATGCAGTGATCGGGCTTTCAGCGCTGGCACTGAAAGCCGAGATGCCACCCCGTGTGCATGACTACCTGAGCAAAATTCAGCAAAGCGGCGAACACCTGCTGGGCATCATCAACGACATTCTCGACTTCTCCAGAATCGAATCCGGCAAGCTTGAAATCAAGACCCTGCCCTTCAGCCTGTACGCCGTCATTGACAACGTGGTCAACCTGATTTCAGAACCACTGGAAGACAAAGGGCTGGAGCTGTTGTGCCAAATAGACCCGAACATTCCCAAGGTGCTGTTGGGTGACCCCCTGCGCCTGGGCCAGATCCTGATCAACTACGCCAACAACGCAGTCAAGTTCACGCGCGCAGGCGGTGTGCGCATTGCCATCCGCGTCGACAGCATCAAAGCTCAGGAAGTGCAACTGCACTTCTCCGTGTCCGACACCGGCATCGGGCTGACTGAGGAGCAGATCGCACGCCTGTTCACGAGTTTCGAGCAGGCTGATGCCTCGATCACGCGTGAATTCGGTGGCACCGGTTTGGGCCTGGCCATCAGCAAGAGTTTGGCCGAAGCCATGGGTGGCGCAGTCGGCGTCGAGAGCGTGCATGGCAAAGGCTCCACCTTCTGGTTCACCGCGCGCCTGCGCATTGGCTCGACGGAGAAGCTGCTGGTCAAGCCGGTTTTCGATCGCGCGCCATTGCCTGCTCCTAACGCCCTGGAAAAGCAGCTAGGCACCATCCGGGGGGCGCGCATTCTGCTGGTGGAAGACAACGAAATCAACCAGTTGGTGGCCTGCGAAATGCTGCGCGATGCAGGCTTTGAGGTCGACTTGGCACACAACGGCCGACTTGCGGTCGAGCAGGTGCGCGCACAGCACGAAAGCCAACAACCATACGACATCGTTCTGATGGATATGCAGATGCCGGTGATGGACGGAGTGACAGCCGCACGCCTGATACGCGAGCATTTATCGGCGCAACAGTTGCCCATTGTGGCCATGACTGCCAACGCCATGCAAGCCGACCGCGAGCGCTGCCTGCAGGCGGGCATGAATGGTTTTGTGACCAAACCCATTAACGCCGATGAACTCTGGCTGGCCCTGCTGCGTTGGGTCAAACAACGCGACGGCTTGGGTAGCCCCGCTCACCCGGCACTGGCCGTTGAAAGTACCCACCCCTCAAGAGGGCAGCGAGCGGCTCGCACACTACTGGTCTCCTTGCGCGCAATCCCTGATCTGGATGTGGGCATGGGCCTGACACGCACCGCGAACAAGCCGGATTTTTATGTCTCGATGCTGCGCAAGTTTGTGCACTCGCAAGGAGACGCCGTGCAACAGGTGCGCCAGACTCTGGCCGATGCCGACACCGCCACGGCAACATTGCTAGCCCACACGCTCAAGGGACTATCCGGCAACTTGGGGGCGATGCGCCTGTTTGAAAGCGCAGGTGTACTGGAGCATCTATTGACCACTACGCTTAATCCGCTGCAACTTGAACAAGCCCTGGTGGAGACTGATACGTTGTTGAAAGCCTTGGTGCAGGCCCTCCAGCAAACACCCGGATTTGCCGATGACCAGGTGGTGCTTGCCTACGGCGCGCTGAGCACGCTAGACCAGCAGACCGCCCGCCAAGTGGTGCACGAAATAAGAACCTGCCTGATGGGCAACAATGCCAATGCGCTGGAGATATGGGATACCCATGTCGGCATTCTGCGGCCTCTGCTGAAGCAATGGTCACAGATCGAAACTGCGATCGGTGCGTTTGAATTTGAAAGCGCACTCGATCTGCTGGATCAGGATGGCGCTTAGCGCTTCATACACGTGGCGATATACGTGCGCAGTTCTTCACCCGTCAACTGTTGTTCAGCGCCCAGCTTTTTGCATTCGCGAAATTTCTGGTCATAGGTGCGGTGGGTATTTTCTGCGGCTGGTGCGGTTTGTGCCAGGCAAAAGCTTGTGGCAGCAAGCATCCCGGCAAAGGACAAAACTATTTTTCTCAGCATGGTGTTAACTCCTTTTGTGTAATTTAAAAATTGGACGAAATCGTAGTTAAGGCAAATTAAATATCCCTTAAGGCACGACCCATTCCGGTTCGCCAGTGATGCCCGGTGCGTCCGGATTCAAACGCTCCAGATACGCGCCCTTGGACGCAAAACGTTGACCCTGGGCCAGATTCAGTCGCGGGTAAACGGTGGTGCCGCCGCGCATGCGCATTTCTTCCAGATGCGCTGCAGATGCTTTTGCTTGTTCTGCCACTGCCGCGTTCTGCTCCGCCGTTAGGGGTGTTGGAGACAGTGGACGTTTGTTCATCGGACCCATCATCATGTCCTGGATTTCTTCCTGCACCTGCATGGCCTCAAACATCGACAGAGTGGCCTCGGCACGCTCAATCAAATAGTCTGAATGCAGATTGTTCAGCATGCCGTGCACTGTGGCAATCAGTGCGCGGGTGGCGAAATACACCTCCGACTGCATGCGCTGATCAACGACGGGAATTTTCATGGCATTGAGCCATTTATTGAAGCGCTCCAGATTGAAGTTGCGCACATGTTCGAGTTCGAGCGGTTGCACAAGAACCGCCCGCTCGCGCAGAGTCCTGGGCAGATCAGCTGCATCCCCGCCACCCAACGAAGCGGAGACATAGACCGATGCTTTTGTCGCTTCCAAGTTAGCCAGGGCAGCCAGATCGGTCGGCTGAAGCCAGAGTACCAGCGCGTCTCGATCGCTAAGACTGGAAAGTACTTTTTGGAGCTCACTTGCCCGACTGGCCACGTTGATGTCGATGACATCGCGGGCTTCTCCTGGGCTATTCGCAGCGAGTAATCGACGCAGCGACGCAGCGCCACCCTGTGCCACCGCGTCGTCAGCAACCAATTGCACGGTGCGCCCACGCGACTGCACTAGTTTGCTGGCGATAACTTCGGCCTCTAAATCAATACCTGCCGAGAAATACAAGCTGAACTGACTTTGGACCGCGCCTGCCGGAACCAAGTTCACGCTCGGGAACCAGCACGCCACGCGACTGTTCTCGCAAAATTGTTGCACGGGCTGCCACTCGTGTTGACTGAGCCCGGAGAGGATCGCAAACACGGGGTTCTCTTGCTGGTGACGTTTCAATTGCCCGCCCCAGGTTGAACTGGGTCCGTTCAGGTCCCAAACGTCGAGAGACAACTTGCGCCGCGAACCCAGGCGCCGTTCGATCGGGGATACCACCTTTTGCCGGGCGCTGGACTTGACGTTGATGTTGGTCTGGTTGAGCAGCGTCGTCATCGTGGCGAGAAATGCCTCGCGCCGTTCTGGCGAGATGCCAGGCGCTATGACGGTGGCGATATGAATGTTGTCAGCAGTGACTCCTGGCGACTTCTCGCTGGAAAGAGTCTTGAGATAACTACCAACCGCTTGCAACTGGGCGTCAGTGAGGGTGTAGCGCGGCATCAGTGCGTGCATTTCCCGACCTGACTGATGGCGTCCTTCACGGAGCGCCGCTGCGAAGCCCGCCGGGTCATAGGGAGCATGCGGAATAGAAAAACTTTGATCGGTACGGCGGTCCATGCGTACGATGACTGGTTCACCGCCACCAAACAAAGCAGGCCCACTGATGGGTGGCACGCCCACCGTGCCTTCCACCTGACCCAGTCCACTGGGTCGATGGCAATTTACACAAGCGGCTTCAGCGCCACTCACCGACCCGGTGTCCACGCGCACCCCGCGCAAGGCCTGGCCACCAGGCAATACGCCCTCAAGATAAATGCGTCGCCCGACTGCTATTGCATCGGTATCAGCAACCGTTTGAGCGGCGGCGAGCACCGGTGCAAGAAGCAGCAGTGACAGGAGCAATGAAAGACAACGTTTCACAATCAACCAATACGAATGAGGCGGTAGCCAAGGGGCACAAGAAGTACAAGTTTTACGGCCTGTGGCCAACAGCACCCAAATGTGCTATCGGCCAAAGGCAACTTCAGCAATGCCTTAGAGAGTCTTGGCCTGGAACGGTGCGGTCCAACCCGAGACCAGATTTGGGAACAGCGAGTTGATAGTCCTCACACGGAACTGGTAGGTTGTTTTGCCTGCCAGACCACCAACAACAACCTTGGCCGTGCCGCCGGTACCATTCTTGATTTGTCCAGACACTGGCTCCCAAACGCCGGTGGCGCACGTTGCCGCCGTGCCGGCACAGTGCTGGACCTCATACCCAGTGGCCGCTGCCGAGGTAACAGACTGCCATTGCAGAGACACGGTGGCAGTTAAGGAACCCACTGGTACGGCCGCAGTTGAGTTACCACCGGACTGCAACATCGTTGGCATTGGCAGGGTCGTTGCGGTTGCCACAGTAACTGCCGGTGTCACTGCACTGGCGAGTTTGCCATTCACCGCGTAAACCTGGTACTGGTACATCGTGTCTGCCGCGACGCCCGTTGGGCCATCCGTGAAGGCGGCAAGGTTGGCCGCAAGCAGCGCGTTTGCCTTGGGCAAGTTTGCGGGCACGCCCCAGGTTACTGCGCCAGTCGTTGCATTGACAGTTCCAGTGGAACGCTGCACGACGTAACCAGTCTCATTGGTCGCTACATCCGTCCATTTGAGATTGACACTCCAAGTGGTCTTCGCTGCCGTTGTACCGACTGCTGGAGTGATCGTCGAGGCGGCTGCAACGCTCAATCCGGTTGGCGCAGCGGGTGGCTGAGTCAACGTAACAGCAGCGCTCGGAACCTCTCCAGCGGCATTGACAGCGACCACACGATACGCGTAGTCAGTGAAGGGCGATGGCGTGTCGTCCATGGTAGTTGCATTGGCCAAGGTGTTGACTTGCGCAATCACGAATGAGCCTGCTGTCGCAACCGGCGTGTAGCCGGTTGGTGTCACCTTGTTGATGATTGCGGCACGCTCAACACGGAAGCCGATTTCATTGGCTGTGTTGGCTTTGGTGGTCGAAGCCAGAACCGGCGTCGGATCGGTCCACTTGAGGGTCGCCTTTCCAGTAGCCGCAGTGACAGTCACTGTGGGCGCGGTTGGCAGCGTGGGTGGCGCCGGATGGAACACCATCGGACGCATCAGGTCATTTTCTTCGTGACCGAGAATGTGGCAATGCCAGACGTATTCCCAGTCAAAGTCATAAGCGCTGTTGGCGACCGCAACTGTGGCTCCGTTTTTGTCTTTGATGGGCAAACCGGTAACCACATCGTTTTGGAAGAAGGCTGATGTCAAATCCGCACCTGGACGGTCGAATGTGCTGTTTGACGCTCCCGCTGGCAAGGTTGGATCGAGATTACGCACGCTCTTCGGCAGGCCGAACGGCAGTGCGGGCGTTTTCGGCTTGATGGCGACGATCACATCTTCCAACGGCCAGTTCTTGATGGTTTCCTTCCATCCGGTTTCGTCGGGCTGGGGTTTATAAATCAGCGTGTTGTTGAAGTGATCGACGCGCGCGACTACTTGCACGTTAAACAGGTGGAAGTGCATCGGGTGGTTATCCACGTCGTTGTTTTTGATCCACCAGTACTGCGTCTCGCCATCGCTGATGATGTCCGTAGGCGTATCGATGTAACCGAGCGGTGTCGCTGCATTGCCGGTGTTCACGGCGCCGCTCACTGGGTCGTGTTGCAGTTCAGTGCCGATCTGGGCGATCAAACGACCGAAGTTCGGATCGGTGAAGCCCTGAATGGTCTTGACTTTCAGCGGGACGGCCTTCCCGTTCAAGGTCATGGTTGGCGAAGGCAGTCCGTTAACCAAGACCGTGCTGTCGGCCGGATTCACGACCGTAGGCAATGTTCCAGACTTCACGATGTGGGCATCTGCGCTAGCGGCGTAGGCCTTGGGCAATTCGGTAGCCAAAACCCGCTGGTCATAGGCGCCAGTGGCTTTAATCGTCGTGTAGTCCACCGGTTTAGACAGCGTTTTTCCAACAACGATTTGCATCACCGTGCGCGTGTTCGGGCCATAACCCGGCAAGGTTGTCGGGGCGCCACCTGATGTAGTCTGGTCTGGATCACCGGTGTAGTAGTCGTAGCGGCTATCGCCGCCAGGTACCGGAGCGGAGGAGTCGTTGTAGAGGATCAACGTCTTGCCGGCGAATTGCGAGAAGTCGATCACGGTGTCGGCACGTTCCGCACCACCCAGGTAGAAGTTGGCACCGGCGTCGCGCGCCAATGTGAACCCGGCAAGTGGGTCGTTGAAGCCGTTCATCGGGCTCGGCGCATGCACTACAGGTGCAGCCAAAAGGCCGCCTTCATTGGCGAAGCGGATGATGTTCGGACCAGCAGTCGCAGGATCAGGAACGCCACCTGGGCGGAGATCATTAGGTGCATAGGCTGGCAAGCCACCAGCCAATTTAAAGACGGCCTTGCCGTCAGCGGGAACCATCTTCACTTCAGTGCAGTTGATCGGGTCAATGACAGTTTTACCGTTGCAAACTTTAGTCGCGCTGGAAAGCGTGGGGTCAGTTGGATTGATGGTTGTTTTGTCCGCAGCGACCCACAGCGAGAGGTTCCAGTAACGGTCATTGGCACCGTTCAAGAAGCGTACGCGGTAGGCCTTGGGTTCGACGTTCATTTTCGGGTACGCAATACCGTTCACCAACGGGGTATCCATATAGGATTCTGGCGTTGCCGAGGGTCCGCCGGTGTAGGTGCCATCAGGAAATGCCACCTGACCATAGTCCGGGTCATTGCGCAAAGCCACGTTGGGCACTTTGTAGCCTGTTGTAACGTCGTCCACCGCGTAGTCCCAGCGTCCAGCCGGGTTGGGAATTGAACATGATGTCTGCGCGCAATTCGCCGTTGGGGCCTGCCACAGTTGGAAGGGCTCATAGACGTGCGGGTACCACAGGTCGCCGGGTTTGCCCCAAGCATTTTGATCCCACTTGGAATCCTGAATGGCAATGTCGTCGGGCACGAAGCCTTTGTCCTGAACCACCAGCACGACTTGGTCAAGCAGACCACCCGGGATGGCTTTGGCCACAGTCTGTCCATTGCTCAGCGTACCGCCGCTAAGCAGCGCCAGTTCGGCGGGATCGATGATGACATAGCCGGCAGCGGCGCCCGAGTAGGCGTTTTGACGAGTCAAGCCGAAAGTATGGTCGTGGTACCACATCAAGCGACTGCTCTGGTCATTGGGCCAGAAGGTGGTTTGTGCGCCGTCGCCGGGATAGGGCATATCCGGCGTGTTCATGAAACGGTCACCGTGCTGGTTTGCCGACTTCTCATTGCTGGCAGCAATCCATTGGTGTGGCGTGCCATCGCTAATCCAGGGTGAATCACCACCGTGCAAGTGGAAGGCTACGCGGTTCTGGGGGTACTCACTCACAACGGGATTGCCGTTAACGTCCTTGCTTTCATTCTGAACACCGGCCAGCGATTGGTCGGTTGGCAGGAACATGTCACCGTTGCGGGCAACCACGTTCTTTGTGGTCGAGCCGTTTGCGTTAACGACGGTGTTGGTCGTAGCCGAGCCGTTAGGCAGGAAGTTGACGAACTTGACCCGCACTGGCGCACCTTTCATCGTGATGATGACGGGGCCGAGGTAGTGGGCCTTGTCGTAACCATAAACCTGTTCGGAGGTGCCTGGCCAGAGAATTGGAGTGCCATCGGGATAAGTCAGAGCCATCGGCGCGCCTGGATTCGGAGCACCATACGTCGCGTAGGCAGATGCCACTGGAGTGGGCGGGTTGCTTGCGCCTGCGCCTCTCTCGCTTAGCGGAGGATACAACTGCACATAGCTACGCTGCGTGGTTGCCTTCCGCAAGTCGCTGTGCATAAGCTGATCGTGTTCGATCACACCGATGACAAAATATTCAGCGCCTGGCCAGCTAATGGTGTCTGGCTCGGCGATAGAGATGTATTCACCCGGGGCACTATTTGCAAACGTGTTTGCACCGGCTGAGGTCAGACCAGCCACGGTATCAACGAACTTACGCAATTTCGGGCTGTTGGCGTAGTAGGTGCCAATGGTGCCTGCCGCGCACGTCGCGCTTGCATTTGCTAACGGGGTTGTTCCGTCCAAGCAGACTTTGCCTGGACCGGCCATTGCCGACATTGAAGTTAGCGCCATAGCGACCATCGCTGTCGAGGTCAACAATTTGAATCTGGCTTGGCCGGAGGCCATTTTCAGACCTGTCTTTGTATTCGAATACATCTTCTATCACTCCACTAGATGTGCACTAGAAGTCCAAAGGTCTCGGGTTTGGTACCCGAGCAAAATGCCATTTATTTGTAAATCACTCCCGTCGGACTTTTTGCGTTAGTGATCAAACCATTTAAATTGATGCTTATGAAAGGCAACCAATTGTTAAGGAATGTAACGACGACGTGAATTTTGAAAAAGGTAATTTCTCACAAAATCGACCTTTTTCTACATTTATCAAATTTGTCAATGTAAGGAAATTGACAGAATGCGGAGACAATTAGCCTGCGTAGGCTTCAGATCGAGGCGTTATTCGCCCAAACATGGTGCATTGCGCACCAATTTGTGAAAATTTGAAATTCTTAAGAACCTGAAGAAGCGTTACAGATTGCTTCAATCGCGTGGTCGGATTCGCTTGTTGCGGATAAGGAAGGTTCCGTCCTCTGTTTTTCTGATAAAGCCCTTGGCTTCCAGTTCCTTGAGTGCCTTGCCAACCATTTCGCGCGAGGCGCCCACCACGTCCGCTAGCGCAGCGTGCTTGACCTTACCCTTGACCTGCCACTCGCCTGATTGCAATGGCCGGGCCATGTCCATCAACGATCTGGCCACACGGCCCTGCACATTCACCGTTGCCAGACGTGCAATTTGCACTTGCGTCTGGTGCAGGCGCCGGGCAAGCGTTTGAAAAATGGTGGCCGAGATGTGGGGGTTTTGATGCAGCACGTCTCTGAACGCAACTCGATCAAGTCGTAGCACGTCGATGACGCTGTCCGCTATGACGGTTGCGCTGGCGGGCTGCAGATCCAACGCGCCCATCTCACCAATGCACTCGCCAGCGCCCAACGTGGCCAACGTGATGGACTTGCCGCCGTCACCCGCAAGCACCACATTGACTTGGCCGCTGAGGACCAAATAAAAGGCGTGCTCGGTTTGCCCCATCTCAACCAGAACTTCATTCTTTTTGAAAGAAAGTTTTTCACTCGTCATGTAAAGGGAAATTGCCTCAGCCTCCGCAATGCCAGCCAGCAACGGAACCCGCATCAGCAATTGGATCGTGGAAAGGATTGGCATTGAAATTCTGGATGTCGTCGTTTGTCAAGACATTCAAACACATCCATATTGTGTGTAAATACTACCGTCATCATCAATCACCCACAGGAGTGATTTTTGGCCCTGCCCGGCGCTGAAGCTGCGTTAGATTGATACCTTGCGGGAAACGGGCACGCGCAAGTCGTCCAGATAGTCGTGTGCAATGTTGATGCTGGAAACCACACCCACCGACGACATCTTTTGATCCAGCCAATGTTTGGCGGAACGTTTGCCCAGGTCACGCAGGCGGTAGATCAAATCAGCACTGGTCTCGGCCTTGCTGGATGCGGGGTAAGAGTCAAGCTCTTTGCCGCCGTCAATGCGGTGCATCAACACGTTTTTGTAGTGCTTGGGGTCAAGCTTGCCTTCGGCCAGCAGGCGCTTGACAAAGTCGATGGCTCGCATTTCCGCAATCAGGGCGGCGTTGAAGGTGATCTCATTAAGCCGGTCCAGAATGTCGGCCGATGTGGTGGGCACAGTGTGTCGCTGGATCGGGTTGATTTGCACCAGCACCACGTCCCGGCTGTCGCAGTTGTAGACCAAGGGGTGGATCGCCGGGTTGCCGGAGTAGCCGCCATCCCAGTAGTGCTCGCCCTCGACTTCCACGGCCTGAAACACCGTAGGCAGACAGGCCGACGCCATCACCGCCTTGGCGCTCAAACGCTTGCCGGAGAAAATCTCGGCCTTGCCCGTGCTTACCTTGGTGGCCAGCACAAATACTTTCACACCCTTGTAGGCGGCAAGGCGCTCAAAGTCGATTTGCCGTTCCAGGAAATCTTTGAGGGGGTTGATGTCCAACGGGTTGGTTTGGTAGGGCGAGAAGGATTTGCCCCAAAAACCCGACATGGCGTCGGTCACCATTTGCCCCGGCGAGGGGTGCCCGGCCAGCGCGGCCAAGCCGCCAAACAAGAGATCAAAAGGCACGCGCTGCGCATTGGAAATGGTGTTTTGAAGAGCCCCCATGCCGATCACACCATCCCAAAAAGCCTTCAGTGAAGCGCGTGCTGAATGCCGCATTTCGCCCACTGGTTTGCCCTCGGCCAGAGCCAAGCCATGGGCCATAGCCACGGCATTCATGGCTCCGGCACTGGTGCCGCTGATGCCCTCAAAGCCTAGGCGCCCGTCCTCCAGCAGGGTGTCTAACACGCCCCAGGTAAAGGCGCCATGCGAACCACCGCCTTGCAAGGCCAGGTTGATGGGGCCATGGGTTACGGGCTTGGTGGATGGGGAATTTGTGGTGCTCATTGCTTCTCTTTCTGGAATTCAATCTCTTGATTATTGCTGCTTAAGCAATGCACTTATGCGAATTGAGCCATTTCTCATTACCTATAGAAATTTTATAGTTCAAGCACTTACACGGTAAATACGGTGTTACTTCCAGGATGCAATGGACAAAGGTGAAGTTCCGTTGCACCAACCACTAATTTTTGAAGGATAAAACCATGAAACTCTTGCACATTGACTCCAGCGTTCTGGCCGACAACTCGGTATCCCGCAAACTCACCGCCCAGATCGTCGCCGAGTGGAGCGCCAACCACGCTGACACCACGGTGGACTATCTGGACCTGGCCACCCAGGCCCCCAGCCACTTGTCGGCTGACTCGCTGGGCTTTCGCCTACCTGCCGGTTCTGACATGACCGACGTGCAGAAGACCGAGAACGCAATTTCCGAAGCACTGGTGCAGCAGTTCCTGGCCGCAGACGTCATCGTCGTCGGTGCCCCGCTGTACAACTTCTCCATCCCCAGCCAGCTCAAGGCCTGGATTGACCGCGTGGCCCAAGTTGGCCGCACATTCAAATACACCGACAAAGGCCCACAGGGTCTGGCCGGCGGCAAGGTGGTGATCGTGGCCTCCACCCGCGGCGGCATGTATTCCACAAGCGTTGGTGGCCGTGCCATGGAGCATCAGGAAAGCTATCTGCAAACCGTGTTCGGCTTCTTCGGGGTTACCGATGTACGCATCGTGCGCGCTGAAGGTCTGGCCATGGGCGACGTCGGCAAGGCGCAGGCACTGGCATCGGCCGATACCGACATCAAGTCGGCCACCAGGCAAGCTGCCAACGCACCGATCGTTCAGCAAGCCGCGTAAGACCAGCGCAGGGGTCAGGATCACGGTGCACCGCCGAACCGCTGCGTAGCGAA
>CAIQYP010000251.1 GCA_903876045.1 uncultured beta proteobacterium
AATTTCAAGATGTTTGACATGGTGAACCTGCTGACCTCGGGCGGTCCGGGCTCCACCACCGAGGTGGCCTCCATCACCCTCAAGCGCGAGGCGTTTGAGAAATGGCGCACCGGTTATTCCTCGGCCTTTGCCATCATTTTGTTTGTCGCCGTATTTGGTCTGGCCAACATTTATGTCAAAGCCCTTAACCACATCAAGAACCGGTAACGCACCATGCGCAAAGGCATCAGCACCGCCCACTCGGTCGTCGAACCCTCATCCCAAACACGCTGGCTGGCTGGCGTGCTGGTGGTGTTCTATGCACTGGTCACCATCATTCCGCTGGCCTGGATCATCATGACCGGCTTCAAGACGCCAGCCGACTCGATCAGCTATCCGCCCAAGGTTGTTTTCAGTCCCTCCATCGAAGGCTATTGCAACCTGTTCACCACGCGCTCGCGCCAGACGCCCGAATACATTGCCAGCCTGCCGCCGTCAGCCAGCGAGTGCGAAAGCATCGCGCGCAACCAGCAGATGGTGGTGGCTGGCCCGTCCAACTTCACGCCACGCTTTACCAACTCACTGATCATTGCTTTTGGCTCCACCGTGTTGTCGGTCGGCTTTGGCGTGATGGCGGCCTACGCGTTCTCGCGCTTCAAGGTGCCGCTCAAAGACGACTTGCTGTTCTTCATTTTGTCCACGCGCATGATGCCGCCGATTGCGGTGGCCATTCCCATTTACCTGATGTACCGCGAGTTGGGTTTGTCAGACACCCGGCTCGGCATGATCCTGCTCTACAGCGCGGTCAATGTGTCGCTCTCGGTCTGGTTGCTCAAGGGCTTTATTGATGAGATCCCGCGTGAGTACGAAGAGGCCGCCATGGTCGACGGCTACACCCGCTTGCAGGCCTTTCGCAAAGTGGTGTTGCCGCAGGCCACCACGGGCATTGTGGCCACCGCCATCTTCTGCCTGATCTTTGCCTGGAACGAATACGCCTTCGCTGTGTTGCTGACCTCGGGCGAGGCACAGACCGCACCGCCTTTCATCCCCATCATCATCGGCGAAGGGGGCATGGACTGGCCTGCCGTCGCTGCCGGTACCACGCTGTTCCTGGTGCCCATCCTGGTCTTCACCGTGCTCTTGCGCAAACACCTGTTGCGCGGCATCACCTTCGGCGCCGTGCGCAAATAAAGCGGAACTACACGCCATGTCCAATCCACAAACCGATTCTTATTCCGCACCCGGCGTCACCGGCCAAAACAACGGCAATAGCGGCAGCAGCTGGCCCCGCTGGCTGCGCCGCAACACCCTGGAGCTTGTTGCCTGCGCCGTCATCGGCTTTGGGCTGCTGATGTTGCTGCAGCCTTTTGCATTGGTGCTTTACACCTGGTCTTTTGTCACCATGCTGGCGGGCACCGTCATGTTCATGGTGGTCTCCAAGTTTCCCGAGTAGTCGCCATGGCTGAAATACGTATTCAAAACCTGCACAAGGCCTTTGCCGATTTCACCGCAGTCAAGGACTCGTCCTTTGTGGTGAATGACGGCGAGTTTTTCTGTCTGTTGGGGCCCTCGGGTTGCGGCAAGACCACCACGCTGCGCATGATTGCCGGGCTGGAGCTACCCACCTCAGGCGAAATCTATTTGGGCGGTGAAGATGTGACGTTCAAGCGCGCCTCAGCGCGCGACATCGCTTTTGTGTTTCAGATGTTTGCGCTCTATCCGCACATGTCGGTGCGCCAGAACATTGCCTTTCCGCTGGTCTCGCAAGGCATGGCGCGTGCCGAGATTGATGAGCGCGTGGCCAGTGCCGCCCACACCCTGCACATCACCCTTTTGTTGAAGAAGTCGGTCTCGGGCCTGACCAGTGGCGACCGCCAGCGTGTGGCACTGGGTCGGGCCATCGTGCGCCAGCCGTTGGCCTTCATGATGGATGAACCGTTAGGCGCATTGGATGCCGAGTTCCGCGAGCTGATGTGCCAGGAGTTGCGCGCCCTGCATGACCGCCTGGGCGCCACCACCGTCTACGTCACGCACGACCAGCGCGAGGCCATGTCCATGGCCGACAAGATCGCCATCATGAACCAGGGCGTGATCGAGCAATTGGGCGCACCCCAGGAAATCTATGAACGCCCGGCCAGTGTTTTTGTGGCCGACTTTATGGGCTCGCCCTCGATGAATTTCATTCCAGCTAACACGGCTCTAGAACGTGGCGCAACCTCCATCAGTCTCGGGCCAGTCGCCCTGGACATGCCCGCTGTGTGCGAAGCGGTCAGTCAGCGCCCGTTGCTGTACGGTGTGCGCCCGGAACACATCCGCTTGTCGACTGATGCGCCTTTGCGTGCTGAAGTGCTGGGGGTGGAATACCTGGGCAACTGCCAGATCATCACCCTGAACACGGCGCAGGGTAGCGTGTTGCGTGCCAAGGTCGATGTGCAGGTGCAGGCACAACGCGGCGACCAGGTCGGGCTCGCATTTGAAAGTTCTGAGATGACACTCTTTGACCAGGCCAGCGGACGCGCCATTCGTACCGCGCGCGACGACATTGCGCTTAGCGCCGTCGGAACCCGAAAGGCGGCCCATGGCTGATCTCAAACTCGAAGGTGTCAGCAAGCACTTTGGCTCGCAGTCCGCCGTGAGCGGCCTGAACATCGACATTGCCAGCGGTGAATTCGTCGTGTTGCTCGGCCCCAGCGGTGCCGGCAAGACCACGACGTTGCGGCTGGTGGCCGGCCTGGAAAAGCCGGATGCCGGTGAGGTCTGGATTGACGGACGCAATGTGACGGCGTTGGCACCGGCGCTGCGCGACGTCACTTTTGTGTTCCAGCAATATTCGCTGTACCCACACCTCAATGTGTACGACAACCTGGCCTTCCCCCTGCGCTCGCCCCTGCGCAAGATTAGCGAGGAAGAAGTCAAGGCCAAGGTGCTGGAAGTGGCACACATGCTGCGCATGGAAGACAAATTGCAAAGCCCCGCCACCAAGCTCTCGGGTGGGCAAATGCAACGCGTCGCCATAGGCCGCGCACTGGTGCGCAACCCGGCGGTGTATTTGATGGACGAGCCCCTGTCGTCGCTGGATGCCAAGTTGCGCAATGACTTGCGGCTGGAGCTCAAGCGCATCCAGCAGGACACCGGTGCCACCATGTTGTATGTCACCCATGACCAGGTCGAGGCATTGACGCTGGCCAACCGCATTGGTGTGCTCGACCATGGCCGCCTGGTGCAACTCGGCACACCCCAGCAGGTCTATCAGGACCCGGACACGGTGGCCGTTGCCAGCCGCCTGGGCTCACCCCGCATCAATCTGATTACGCGTGCGGCCTTGCCGCAATTGGCTATGCCAGAGGGGGTGAAGACCATTGGCGTGCGCGCCGAGCACATGCTCATTCATGCGGCCGACGCCCGCGTGGCGGATGGCGTGCCAGCACTGGTGCTGCGCCTGGAACGCCTGAGTGACCAATATCTGGTGCATGTACGCCTGCAGGGTAGCGGGCAGGAACTCATCGTCTCCTGCGGCCCCGGCCATGTGGCCCAAGCCGGTCAGGACGTGCAAATTCAGTTTACGCAATGCCTGTGGTTTGATGCAGCAGACCAACGGGTTCGGACTTGAAACTTTCAACAGGGACATTGAAATGCCATTGAACGACATCATTCACAACGCAACGCAAACGCTGGTCGACCACCTGGAAGAACTGACCACGCTGGATCAGGCCATCGGTGACGGCGACCACGGCCTCAACATGAAACGCGGCGCCCAGGCGATTCAGGCCAAGCTGCCCGACCTGCGCGTGATGGCGCTGAACGACGCGCTCAAGATCATGGGCAAGACCTGTGTGGCCATGATTGGCGGCTCAAGCGGCCCGGTGTTTGGCACGCTGATGATGACGCTCGGCAAAGAGTTGCCCGAGCAGGCAACCGCCGCCGACCTGGCGGTGGCGCTGCGTCGAAGCATCGAAGCGCTGACCCGCTTGGGCAAGGCCGAGGTCGGCCAGAAGACCTTGCTCGACGTGCTGGACCCGGTGCAAAAAGTGTTGGCCGCCGGTGGCCCGGATTTGATTGCGCGCGTGCGCCAATGCGCTTTTGACAGTGCGCTGGCCACCGCCGATATGGACGCCACACGCGGGCGCTCTTCCTTTTTGGGCGAGCGCGCCAAGGGCCATGTGGACCCCGGCTCGCGCTCCATGGCCCTGATCATTGGTTCGGTCTGCGACAGCCTGAGCCCGCCTGAAACCTCCTCTATTAATCAACCTGTGGGTGCGCTATGAAAAATTTGATGAACAACGTGGATACCGTGCTGGCCGAGTCGCTGGACGGTTTTGCTGCTGCACACGCAGACATTGTGGCCCTGGGGGCCGACCGGGAATTTATCCGGCGCCAGAACGTCAAGCCGGGCAAGGTGGCGCTGATCTCCGGTGGCGGCACCGGGCATGAACCGCTGCACGCGGGCTTTGTGGGCTATGGCATGCTGGATGCGGCCTGCCCCGGCCAGATCTTTACCTCGCCCACGCCCAACCAGATGCTCAATGCAGCACAAGCGGTGGACGGCGGTGCCGGTGTGCTGTTCATCGTCAAGAACTATTCCGGCGACATGATGAATTTCCAGATGGCCTCCGACATGCTGGACCAGGAGAACGCGGTGGTCATCGTCAACGACGACGTGGCCGTGGAAGACTCCACCTACACCACCGGCAGGCGCGGCGTGGCCGGCACACTCATCATCGAGAAAATACTGGGTGCAGCGGCCGAGCGCGGTGACACCCTGCAGCAACTGCAAGCCCTGGGCAATGCGGTCAACAAGGCCACCGCCTCGATGGGTGTGGCGCTGACTTCGTGCACCGTACCGGCTGCGGGCAAGCCCACGTTTCAGATTGGCATGCATGAGATGGAGGTGGGTGTGGGTATCCACGGTGAGCCGGGCCGCCGCCGCGTGCCATTGGCCAGCGCCGACGAGATTGCTGAAGAACTCACTGGCGCGGTGCTCAAGGACTTGGCACTGAGCGCCGGGCAGGAAGTTATTTTGCTGGTCAATGGTTTTGGTGGCACGCCCTTACTGGAGTTGTATCTGATGGTCAACGCGGCCCGCACGGTGCTGGAACGCGGTGGCGTGAAGGTGGTGCGTTACCTGACCGGCTCGTACGTCACATCCCTGGAGATGGCGGGCTGCTCCATCACCGTGACGGCGGTGACACCGGAGTTTCTGGCGCTGTGGGATGCGCCGGTGCACACCGCCGCGCTGCGTTGGGGCATGTAGCCTGAAGGCTTGTAGCGTCGTAACTATTCCACAGCCGTCCAGCGGCCACCGGCGCGGCTGGAGGCGACCGCCGCGTTGATGAATTGCATGCCGCGCAAGCCGTCTTCCACACCGGGCACGGTGCAGGCTAGCGGATCGGCAGCGCGGCCTTGCCAGCGTGCGTGCAATTGCTCTGCCACATCCCGGTACAACTGGGCAAAGCCTTCCAGATAACCTTCCGGATGTCCTGCAGGAATGCGGCTTGCATGGCTTGCCGCCGGGCCTGCACCTGCGCCCGCACGGGTCAGCAGTCGGGGTGTTTCACCCAGCGGCGTAAACCATAACTGGTTAGGATTTTCCTGGTGAAATTCCAGACCCGCCTTGCTGCCGTAGATGCGTAGCTTGAGGTTGTTTTCATTGCCCGGCGCCACCTGGCTACACCACAGCATGCCGCGCGCACCATTGGCATAGCGCAGCAGCACATGGGCGTTGTCGTCCAGTTGGCGGCCTTCTACAAAGGAGGACACGTCAGCACACACCTCGCTCAATTGCAGACCGCTGACGTATCGCGCCAAGTGTTCTGCGTGGCTGCCAATATCACCCAGCGAACCTCCGGCACCGGCGCGCAGCGGGTCGACCCGCCAGGCCGCCTGCTTCTGGCCGCTGTCTTCGAGCTTGGTGCTAAGCCAGTCCTGTGGATATTCGGCCTGCACCACCCGGATATCACCCAGGTCACCGGCAGCCACCATGGCGCGGGCCTGTCGCACCATCGGGTAGCCGCTGTAGTTGTGGGTCAGCGCAAACAGACAGCCGCTGCGGCGCACTGTGTCCACCAGTGCCTGTGCATCGGCCAACGTGGAGGTCAGGGGCTTGTCGCAAATCACATGAATCCCGGCCTCCAGAAAGGCGCTGGCAATGGGTGCGTGCAGGTGGTTGGGCGTGACGATGGCGACCACGTCAATACCGTCTTCGCGCGCCGCCTCCGCGCGCGCCATGGCGGCGTAATCGGTGTAGCTGCGCTCAGGCGCAATGTGCAGATCGGCCGCACTGTCGGCGGCGCGCTGCGGGTCGGACGAAAGCGCGCCCGCCACCAGCGTGTAGCCATCGTCCAGACGCGCCGCCATGCGGTGCACACCACCGATAAAGGCGCCTTGTCCGCCGCCCACCATGCCCAGACGGATGCGCCGTGGCGCGCCCGTTTGTTTGCCAGCTTCAATCGCCATGGGTTGTTTCCTCAGGTTATGCCGAGCATCTTTTTGTTGGCCGCGGCGTCCACTCCGCCACCGGCAAAGTCATCAAAGCTGCGTTCGGCCACCCGGATGATGTGGTCGCGGATAAAGATAGCGCCTTCGCGTGCGCCATCTTCCGGGTGCTTGATGCAGCACTCCCACTCCAGCACGGCCCAACCGGGGAAGTCGTACTCCGCCATCTTGGAGAAGATGGCGGCAAAGTCCACCTGCCCATCACCCAGCGAGCGAAAACGCCCGGCCCGCTTCAGCCACGGCTGGTAGCCGCCATACACGCCTTGTTTTCCGGTCGGGTTGAACTCGGCGTCCTTGACGTGGAAAATCTTGATGCGTTCGTGGTAGTAGTCGATGTAGTCCAGGTAGTTGAGCTGCTGCAGCACGAAGTGGCTGGGGTCATACAACAGGCAGGCACGCTTGTGGTTGTTGACTCGCTCCAGAAACATCTCGTAGCTCACGCCATCGTGCAGGTCTTCGCCCGGATGCACTTCGTAGCAAACGTCCACGCCAGCGTGGTCGAAGGCATCAAGAATGGGTCGCCAACGCTTGGCCAGTTCATCAAAGGCGCCTTCGATAAGTCCTGCCGGACGTGGCGGCCAGGAGTACAGATACGGCCAGGCCAGCGCGCCGGAGAAAGTAACGTGGGCCGTCAGGCCCAGATTGGTTGAGGCCTGCGCAGCCCACATCATTTGCTGCACGGCCCACTCCTGACGCAGTGCCGGATTGCCCCGCACCTCGGGTGCCGCAAAGCCATCAAAGCCGGTGTCATAGGCCGGGTGCACCGCGACCAGCTGACCCTGCAAGTGGGTGGAGAGCTCGGTGATTTCCAGGCCGTGTGCGGCCAGCGTACCCTTGATTTCTTCGCAATAGGTTTTGCTGTGCGCTGCGGTTTTCAGGTCAAACAGGCGCGCATCCCAACTCGGAATCTGCACCCCTTTGTAGCCCAGCGAGGATGCCCATTGGGCAATCGCCGGCAGCGAATTGAAGGGTGCCGCGTCACCGGCAAATTGGGCCAGAAATATGGCCGGGCCTTTGATGGTCTTCATGTGTATTTGCTCCACTGGTTCGTTGAAAGCATAGCCGCTGAACTGCTACTTTGACAAGTTCGGGTCAGTCCCTAGAGGGCGCCTTGGCGACCGGGTCGGGAGAGACGAAATACCGACATAACCATACCTTGCCAGTGGGTTTATGTGTAGCTCCAAAATCCACGCAACTTAAATCCAGGAGTCGAAGATGAAGATGGTTGCAAAAGTGACTTGCGTGGCGGTCGTCGGCATGGTGGCTTTGGCGGGCTGCAGCACGATACAGTCCGGGCCAAAAGCCATGACCTTTTTTGTGACCAGCACGGGTCCGGGCAACGGTGGTGATCTGGGCGGGCTTGAAGGTGCGGACCAACACTGCCAAAAGCTGGCCACTGCGGCGGGCGCCGGTGAGCGCACCTGGCATGCCTACCTCAGCACGCAAGCCCCCAAGCTCGCTGACCCGAACTTTGTCAACGCACGCGACCGCATTGGCACCGGGCCATGGCAGAACGCCAAAGGCGTAGTGATTGCACAGAATGTGGAAGAACTGCATTCGGCCAAAAACAACGTGAACAAGCAGACGTCGCTGGACGAAAACGGCTATCCCGTGAATGGCCGGGGTGACACGCCCAACAAGCACGACATGCTGACCGGCTCACGTCCGGATGGCACAGCATTTCCTGGAGCCCCCTTTGCTGACATGACCTGTGGCAACTGGACGAAGTCCACCGCCGAGGGTTCTGCCATGACGGGCCACCACGACAGCTTGGGACCGCTGGATAGTGCCTGGGCCAAGTCCTGGAACTCGACCCATCCCACCTTGGGTTGCAGCCCCGAGAAGATTCGCCCCACCGGTGGCGACGGATTCTTCTATTGCTTTGCGGTTAAGTGAGGGACATTCGAGCCGCAATTTGCAAGCTGCTATAGCTTGTAAGTCGTTGCGACTCTGTGCGTTTGCGCAAGCCTGATTTTCAGAATTGGGCGTAGGATGATTTTGCGAGCATGCGGCCACTGAAATAAAACGAAAAGCGTTAAAAAGGCTTGCGTCGCACGGCTCGCTGTACGCAAGGAGCGCACCATGTCCCATTACCACGCACTCGTTTGGATTGATCACGTGGAGGCCCACGTGATGCACATCAGCCCGGATGATGTGGAGAAGTCGGTGATTCAGCCGAACAGTCCGCACCACAAACTGCATTCCAAGGTCGGCACGCTGGGGGATGGCCGCGCACCGGAAGACCAAGACTACTACCACCGCGTGGCAGAGGCTTTGGCAGGTGCCTCTGAAATTTTGATCGTCGGCCCGGCACAGGCCAAGCTGCAACTGATCAAGCATATTCATGCTCACGACGCGAAGCTGGTGAGCAAAGTGGTGGGTGTGGAAACCGTCGATCACCCGACGGACGGCCAACTGGTGGCCTACGCGCGCAAGTACTTTCACGCCAAAGACCGGATGCTCTAGAGCGGTGCCTGGAGGCGGCGGCTTTATGATGGGTCATGTTCAAAATTTACTGGACCGATGCTGATTCAAAAGCCTGCTCGCAAGACGAAGAGTTGCTGACGAAGGCTCTCGACATTGTCAAAGCCAGGCGCGACGCCGGGTACTCCTTTGTCACCATGGTCGCAGAGGATCCAAGCCATGTAGGCAAACCGGGTGTGGATGCCGTAGTGGACGGGAAAACACCGGACGGCCACGACTACGAATGGTCCAAGGCGGGGCGCGCCGGTAAGTCGCGCAAGCACGATAAAGTGGTCGTCAAGGACCGCTGAGCGTCGCTTAGTCTGCCGCCATCCAGCGGCCGGTTTGCGGGCACAAGGTCGCACGCGCACCATTCACCTGAACTTGTTCATCAGCCAATAACAAAGCCGTCGCAGGTTGCGTGTCGAAGCCAATCCGGAGTGTGTGCGCAACGTCGGCCTGCTCAATCGGCAACTCCCAAGTCAAAAACACCTGCGTACAGTCCCGCTCGCCTGCGAAGTCGGCCATGTCAAAGCCATTGCTGTGACGCGCAATGACGGCGTGGGGCTGGCCGGTGTCGAACACCACCGCCGTACCTCTGACCAGCGGGATGCGGTGGCCGGTGGTGGCAAAGTGCAAGTCCAAGCCTTTGTCCTCACTGAGAAAGAGATTGCAAAAGGCGGCGCCACCATATTGCGCGCCGTCGTGGTGGTACCTGGCGCCGCGGCAGGCCATCAACGCGACCTCGCTGGTAATCAGCACATCACCCAGACCCAGCCCGCGTGTCCAGTCGGTCATCGCCTGCACACAGCGTGGGTAGTCGGGCCAGCGCATGCGTGCGCGCGGCAAGGGCAGTGACTCCACGTCGCCCGGCTCCAGGCCCAGGCGAACTTCAACATCCCTTTGCCAGTCGGCTACCAGCCGGGCAGGTGGAGTTGGCACATCCAACGTGGCGGATAGCACCACATCGCTCACGCTGCGACTGCGCATGACATCACCACTCCGGTAAAAGGAAGTAGCAATGTCTTGTGTACGCTGTCGCAGTTTGGTGTGGGTCATGGGGTTTGATTTTGTCCCACCCGCGCCGGCCAATTAGCAGTTGCCGCGGCAGGGCTATTCAGGCCGCTAAGGTGACGTCATAAAATCGCGAATTCCTCGAAAGCCCAAAAAATGCCCATCTATCGCTCCAAGACTTCCACCGCCGGCCGCAACCAAGCGGGTGCCCGTTCCCTATGGCGCGCCACCGGCATGAAGGACGCTGATTTCAGCAAGCCCATCATCGCCGTGGTTAACTCCTTCACCCAGTTTGTGCCGGGTCATGTGCACCTCAAAGACTTGGGTCAGTTGGTGGCCCGCGAGATTGAAGCGGCAGGCGGTGTGGCCAAAGAGTTCAACACCATTGCCGTGGACGACGGCATCGCCATGGGTCACGACGGCATGCTGTATTCGCTGCCCAGCCGCGACATCATTGCCGACAGCGTGGAATACATGGTCAACGCCCATTGCGCCGACGCCATGGTCTGCATCTCCAATTGCGACAAGATCACCCCCGGCATGCTGATGGCCGCCATGCGGCTGAACATCCCTGTGGTGTTTGTGTCGGGCGGCCCGATGGAAGCGGGCAAGGTCAAGCTGCTCAACCCCACCACCCAGAAAATTGAATTCAAAAAGCTCGACCTGATCGACGCCATGGTGATGGCCGCCGACGACAAGGTGAGCGATGCCGATGTGGCCGAGGTGGAACGTTCCGCCTGCCCGACCTGCGGATCGTGCTCGGGCATGTTCACCGCCAACTCCATGAACTGTTTGACCGAAGCGCTGGGCCTGGCCCTGCCGGGCAACGGTACGGTGGTGGCCACCCACGCCGACCGCGAGCAACTGTTCAAGCGTGCCGGTCATCTGGCAGTCGAACTGTGCCAGCGCTACTACGAGCAGGACGACAGCAGCGTGCTGCCACGCTCCATGGGCTTCAAGGCCTTTGAGAATGCCATCACCCTGGACATCGCCATGGGCGGCTCGACCAACACCATTCTGCACATTCTGGCCATCGCCCAGGAAGCCGAAATTGATTTCACCCTGGCCGACATCGACCGCCTCTCGCGCAGCGTGCCCCAGTTGTGCAAGGTGGCGCCCAACACCAACAAGTACCACATTGAAGACGTGCACCGTGCCGGTGGCATTTACGGCATCCTGGGCGAACTGGACCGTGCCGGCAAGTTTCACACCGATGTGCCGACCGTGCACAGCAGGACCTTCAAGGAAGCGCTGGACCTGTGGGACATTGCCCGCAATCCTTCGGACGCCGTCAAGAAGTTCTATATGGCCGGCCCCGGTGGCATACCCACGCAAGTGGCGTTCAGCCAGGATGCGCGTTGGCCCAGCCTGGACATTGACCGTGTCGAGGGCTGCATCCGCTCCGGCGACCATGCCTTCTCCAAAGAGGGTGGCCTGGCCGTGCTGCGCGGCAATATCTCGTTGGACGGCTGCGTGGTCAAGACCGCCGGCGTTGACGACAGCTTGATGGTGTTTGAAGGCCCGGCCCATGTGGTCGAGAGCCAGGACGAGGCGGTGGAACACATCCTGGCCGATCAGGTCAAGGCGGGTGACGTGGTCATCGTGCGTTACGAAGGCCCCAAGGGTGGCCCCGGCATGCAGGAAATGCTCTACCCCACCAGCTACATCAAGTCCAAAGGTCTGGGCAAAGCCTGCGCCTTGCTGACTGACGGCCGCTTTTCCGGCGGCACCTCTGGCTTGTCGATTGGTCACTGCTCGCCCGAAGCGGCAGCCGGTGGCGCGATTGGTCTGGTGCGCAATGGCGACCGCATCCGCATCGATATCCCAAACCGTTCGATCAACGTTTTGGTCAGTGACGAAGAGTTGGCCAAGCGTCGTACCGAGCAGAACGCCAAAGGCTGGAAGCCCGCACTGCCACGTCCACGCAAGGTGTCGGCCGCTCTCAAGGCTTACGCCAAGCTGGTGATGTCGGCCGACAAAGGCGCCGTGCGCGATTTGTCGCTGCTGGAAGACTGAACGTCCATAATCAAAGCAGCCCGGGCGCTTGTTCCCGGCTTGAAATTCAGGAGTACATGAATGGCGATTACCGCACGACGCGTGTTGGGTTCTTTTATTGGTTTTCTGGTGGTGGCAGCCTTGCTGTTTGCGGGCTATACCGCCGTGGTGCTGAAGTGGAGCTACTCCGCCGGTGAGCGCGCGGGCTTCATGCAAAAGCTCTCGACCAAAGGGTTTGTCTGCAAGACCTGGGAAGGTGAACTGCAGTTGGTGGCCCTGCCTGGCAGCATGCCGGAGAAGTTTTTGTTCTCGGTACGAGACGACGCGGTAGCAGCGCGCATAAACGCCACCATGGGCAAGCGCGTGGCGCTGACCTATGAGCAGCACATCGGTGTGCCCACGTCCTGTTTTGGCGAGACCGAGTACTTTGTGACCGATGTGAAGGAAGTGCCGAACTGATTAGTTAGTGCCCCAAGCTCCCCCGCGGCGCGTGGGTCGCGGCCCCCGAGGGGCGCAACTCCGCTTGGGGCGGCCCGGCGCGGAGTTATTTCCCCCTAGCTCCCCCGCTGCGCGTGGGGCGGGCTGAGCTTAGTAGCGGTACAGCAGACCCAACGAGGCGCTGGGCAGGGCAGACAGGCCGCTCAGCGAGTCGCGAATTTTCTGCGTTTGTGCGTCCACGTCGGCCTGGGTAATCCCGGCCTTGCCGACCACCGATGTGGTGGTGTCGGCGGTAAAGGTGCCAACCATCACGCCCAGGTCGGCATAAAAGCCGAAGCCCTTGACATCGCTTTTCTGGTGGCCATAGCCAATGCCCAGGTAAGGCGTAGTGCTGGGGAACTTCACCTGCACATTGAAGGTTTCACCCGTCATATCGACGGACTTGCCGTTTATGGTGGAATTGCCACTGCCAAGCCCGGTGAAGTCGGCTTTGATGTCGTTGACGGTCAAGCCGCCCACCAAACGAAAGCCACCGCCCAAAGGGAACCAGTCGGCAAACGCGCCAAAGCGGCTGGCCTTAAAGCTTCCTGTGACGTTTACGCCGTCCTGATTGCCATCTTTGTTGACAGACAGCCCACCCGCATATTCACCACGCAAACCCAAGCTAGGGCTGGTGGAATAGGCGTAGCCTAAGGTGTAGAGGCCTGGTAGCCCCAATCCTATGTAACTGTCCT
Source organism: uncultured beta proteobacterium (assembly GCA_903876045.1). Taxonomy (GTDB): domain Bacteria; phylum Pseudomonadota; class Gammaproteobacteria; order Burkholderiales; family Burkholderiaceae_C; genus Allorhodoferax. Next base: position 13,116 of record CAIQYP010000251.1, read on the forward strand.
GGGCGTAGGCGGCGCCGCCAATAACGGCCAGAGCGGCCAGCAATGCGAGTTGCTTTTTCATGGTTGAAATCCCTTCTTCTGTAATGTCATGCGGGATTTCCCACCCGCTTGAAAAACAGTGTCACACAAATCAAGGGCGTTCTCAATGTGGAAAAGTGTAAGCAATTACCTTTATTGATGTGGGTCAGCGGCTGCTCGGAAATGCAAACACCGTGCCCTCGCGCACACCAGCCGAGGGCCAACGCTGGGTGATGGTCTTGCGCTTAGTGTAAAAGCGCACGGCATCCGGGCCGTAGGCATGCAGATCACCAAACAGGCTGCGTTTCCAGCCACCAAACGAGTGGTAGGCCACCGGCACCGGCAGCGGCACGTTGACGCCCACCATGCCGACCAGGATGTTGTCGGTGAAGTAACGCGCCGCTTCGCCGTCGCGGGTGAAGATGCAAGTCCCGTTGCCGTACTCATGGGCGTCGATCAGGTCCATGGCTTCCTGCAGGGTCTTGACGCGCACCACGCCCAGCACCGGGCCGAAGATTTCTTCCTGGTAAATCGTCATGCCAGGTTTGACGTTGTCAAACAGGCAGGGGCCGAGGAAGTAGCCATCCTCATGGCCGGCCACCTTCACATTGCGGCCATCCACCAGTAGCGTGGCGCCTTCCTTTACGCCTTGATCCACATAGCCGCGCACCTTCTCGAAGTGCGGCCGGGTGACCAGCGGGCCCATGTCGCTCCTGGCATCGAAGCCTGAGCCTACGGTCATTTTGGCCATCTCGACTTTGAGGCCGGCGATCACCGCTTCGGCGGTTTCGTCACCCACGGCCACCACCAGCGGAATCGCCATGCAACGCTCGCCACAGGAGCCAAAGGCAGCACCCATCAGGGCGTTGACGGCGTTGGGCACATCGGCATCGGGCATGACGACGGCGTGGTTCTTGGCGCCGCCCAAGGCCTGCACGCGCTTGCCATGGGCGCAACCCGTGGCGTAGATGTACTCGGCAATCGGCGTCGAGCCAACAAAGCTCACGGCCTTGACGCGCGGGTCGGTCAAGAGCGTGTCCACAGCTTCCTTGTCACCGTTGACGACGTTGAGCACGCCGGGTGGCAGTCCGGCTTCCAATGCCAGTTCGGCCACGCGCAGCGTGGAACTGGGGTCGCGCTCGGAAGGCTTCAGCACAAAGGTATTGCCGCAGGCCACGGCCATGGGCCACATCCACAGCGGCACCATGGCCGGGAAGTTGAACGGGGTGATGCCTGCTGTCACGCCCAGCGCCTGGAATTCACTCCACGAGTCGATCGCCGGGCCCACGTTCTTGCTGTGCTCGCCCTTAAGCAGTTCGGGCGCATAAGACGCGTATTCCACATTTTCAATGCCGCGCTGTAGCTCGCCCAGGGCATCGCTTAACACCTTGCCGTGTTCGGCAGTGATCAGCTGGCAGAGCTCTTCGGCGTGTTGTTCCAGCAAGACCTTGAGGTTGCTCATGACGCGGGCGCGTTTCAGCGGCGGCGTGTTGCGCCAGGCTGGAAATGCAGCTTGCGCGCTGGCAATCGCGTCTTCCACGGTGGCCTTGGGGGCCAGCAGCACGCGCTTCTCGGCGCGTCCGGTGGCGGGATTGAAGACGTCTTGTGCGCGGGTGCCGGTGGTCACAGATTTGCCGTCAATCAGGTGGCCAACCAAAGGGAGATTAGACATTTGTGAAGTTTCCAAATTTCAAAAAGCAAGGGCCTCGCAAGGCCCGGGATAAAAATGGACCGGGGCCAGCCTGGCGGCCGCCCCGGCAGTTGTCAGCAATGCAATCAGGCCGTCGCGTTAATCGCTTCACCCAGGGCGTTGACCAGGCTGTCGATCTCGGCTTCCGTGCTGATGAAGGGCGGTGCCAGTTGGATGGTGTCGCCGCCGTAGCGCACGTAAAAGCCTTTTTCCAGGCACTTTTCGGCGATCTGGAACGGGCGCTTGGCGGGCTCGCCCGGCACTGCGGCAATGGTGAAGCCAGCCGCCAAGCCGCAGTTGCGGATGTCGGTGATGTGCTTGCTGCCTTTCAGGCTGTGTACGGCGTTCTCGAAATACGGGGCCAGCTTGGTCACGCGCTCGACCAGGTTTTCCTTCACCAGCAGGTCCAGCGCGGCAATACCGGCGGCGCAGGCCACCGGGTGGGCCGAGTAGGTGTAGCCGTGGGCAAATTCCAGCAGGTAGTCCGGGCCACCGGCGGCCATGAAGGTGTCGTAGATTTCCTTCTTGGCTACCACCACGCCCAGGGGCTGGGCGCCGTTGGTGATCTGCTTGGCGGCGTTCAGAATGTCAGGGGTAACGCCAAACGCAGCCGAGCCGGTGTAGGCGCCCATGCGGCCAAAGCCGGTGATGACTTCATCAAAAATCAGCAGGATATTGTTGGCCGTGCAAATCTCGCGCAGACGCTGCAAATAGCCCACGGGTGGCACCACGACTCCGCCGGAGCCGGACATCGGTTCGACGATGACGGCGGCAATGTTGCTGGCGTCGTGCAGGGCAATCACGCGCAGCAGTTCATCGGCCAGTTCGGCGCCGTTCTTGGGCATGCCGCGCGAGAACACATTGCTGGCCAGTTGGGTGTGGGGCAGGTGGTCGGCTTCGACGCCCTGGCCAAACATCTTGCGGTTGGCGCCAATGCCGCCCACCGAGATGCCACCGAAGTTGACGCCGTGGTAGCCCTTTTCGCGGCCAATCAGGCGCGTCTTGGTACCCAAGCCTTTGGAGCGCCAGTAGGCACGTGCCATTTTGAGCGAAGTGTCGGCGGACTCGGAACCCGAGCCGGTGAAGAACACATGGTCCAGGCCCTGGGGCATCAGTTCGACAATCTTGTTAGCCAGTGCAAACGACAGCGGGTGGCCGTACTGGAATGCGGGCGAGTAGTCCATGGTGGCAGCCTGGCGGCCAATAGCTTCGGCAATTTCGGTGCGGCTGTGGCCCAAGCCACAAGTCCAGAGGCCTGACAGACCGTCAAAAACCTTGCGTCCACTGGCGTCGGTGTAATAGGCGCCCTTGGCGCTCACCATCATGTGCGGATTGGCCTTGAAGTTGCGGTTGCCGGTGTAGGGCATCCAGTGCGCTTCCAGGAAACCAGGGCCTGCCGAATAGGGCGTAGTGCTGATGACGGGGTCGGCGCTTGTGGCGGTGGATTTGTCGTTGAGGTTCATGGCGGTCTCCTTTGTGGGACAGATAGCGAAACAGTGGGCAAAGAGGCAGAAAGGCGATTGTGCGATGTCTGGATACTTCGATATAGTGAGAGTTATCACTATTCAGTTAGCAAATTATGAAACTAAAAAGCCGCGCCGCCTTGGGGCAAATCAGCGATATGGATTTGCGTCTGCTGCGGGTGTTTCGCACGGTGGTGGATTGTGGCGGTATGGCGGCGGCAGAACTGGAGCTGAACATCGGCACCTCCACGGTCAGCCGCCACATCAAGGACCTGGAAACGCGTCTGGGCTTGACGCTGTGCCGGCGCGGCCGTGCTGGTTTTGCACTCACGGCAGAGGGCGAACAAATCTACGCGCAGAGCGCGCAATTGCTCTCCGCCACGGAGGCCTTTCGCAGCGGGGTTGATGAAATCCACCAGCGCATGGGTGGGCAGTTGCATGTGGCGGTGTTCGACAAGACCGCCAGCAACCCGGCTTGCCGCATCGCGCAGGCTATTCGCTCATTTACCGAACAGGCGCCGGATGTCAGCCTGAACCTGCATGTGTCCACTTTGAATGGCATCGAGCGCGGTGTGCTGGACGGTCAGTTCCAGATTGGCATCATCCCCGGCCACCGCAATTCCGACACGCTGGAGTACACCCGTTTGTTTGACGAGTCCATGCTGCTGTACTGCGGCGTGGGTCACGATTTATTTCAGGCGGATGCGCCGGGGATGGATTGGGACAGTCTGCGCAAACATGCCTTTGCCGGTCTGGGCTACCACTCGCCCAATATGGAAATCAGCCAGGCCCAGCGCATGGCACGCAGCGCTACCGGGTTCGATCAGGAGTCGATCGCCACGCTGATCCTGTCTGGCAAGTTTCTGGGTTTCTTGCCGATTCACTATGCGCAAAGCTTTGCCGCGGCCGGTCAAATGCGGGCGGTGCGGCCTGAGCTGTTTCACTATGCGTGCGATTTTTTCGGAATCGTCCGGCACTCGCCGCAGCCCTCACGGGCGACGCGGGCGTTTCAGGCATGCCTGGAGCAGGCGCATGCATCAGCGGCGCGTTGACTGGCCGTCAGCCTGCGGCCCTGTAGGCGCCACGGCTCAATAGCCGTAAAACTTGAAGTTCATGTCCGGCTTGCTGCCGCTGATCAACTCAGCAACCGCCTTGCCGGACCCCGCACCATGGGTCCAGCCCAGCGTGCCGTGTCCGGCGTTCACCCACAGTTTTTGCACCTTGCTCTTGCCGATGTACGGGATGTTGGTGGGCGTGGCGGGGCGCAGGCCGGTCCAGAACTGCGGGTTGCCGCCTTCGGTTTCAAGACGTGTGTCGCAGACGCCGGGGAACACCGTCTCCACCCGTCGTGCCAGCATGTGGCAGCGCGCGCGGGACAGGCTGCTGTCCAGACCAGTATCGTAGCCGCCGACCTCAATCGTGCCCGCGATGCGCAATGTGTCGCCCAAGCGGCTCATGGCGCACTTCACCGAGTCATCGATGAAGCTGACCTGGGGTGCCAGTTCGGGTTTCAATATTTTGAAGGTGGCGCTATAGCCCTTGCCGGGGTAAATCGGTAGGTTCACGCCGACGCTACGCAACAGCGGCGCTGTGTACGAGCCCATGGACAGCACGAACTGGTCGCTGTGCAGGGCGCTCACCTTGCCGCTGGCGCGGTCCTGAACGCTGACCGAATCCAGCGTTCCCATCCGTTGGTTGAGCGCCAGCACGTCGTGGTTCCATAGAAACTGCACGCCGCGCTCGGCGCAGCGCAATGCCAATTGCTGGGTGAATTCGCGCGCATCACCGCTCTCGTCGCTGGGGGTATACGTGCCGCCCACGATATGGTCGGCGTATTGTTTGAAGGCTGGCTCGATCTTTAGCAGTTCATCGCGGCTGACCACACGGCGCTCTACGCCGTACTTGGCCATCAGGGCGGCGGCACCTGCGGCTGCGTCAAAGGCTTTTTGATCGACGTAAAAGTGGGCAATGCCTTTTTCCAGCCGGTTGTATTCAATGCCGGTGGCGGTCACGATGTCTTTCAGCGCGCTGTGGCTGTAGGAGCCCAGTGCAACGAGCTGCTGCACATTGCGCTCAAAGGCCTCATCGTTGCAGTTAGCCAGAAATTCCAGACCCCAGCGGTACTGGTGCCAGCCCTTGCCCAGAGGCATTTGGGGGCGAAATAGCAATGGGGCCTCTTTGCTGAACATCCATTTCAGCGCCTTCCAGGGCGCCTCTTTGTTGGCCCAGGGTTCGCAATAGCTGACCGAGATTTGTGCCGCGTTGGCAAAGCTGGTTTCCAAGGCAGCGTCGGGCTGCCGGTCCACCACGGTGACCTCGTGCCCTCGCTCCGCCAAATGCCATGCGGTGCTCACGCCCATGATGCCCGCGCCTAAAACAAGTATTTTCATGGCGCCAGTGTCACTGAATTGCCTCAAATCAAGAACGTTCGGCGTGAAAGATTGCAAAACCATTAGCGCCGTTAATAATGGGGGCCATGCGAACCTTTGATGCTGATGCACTGGAATGTCTGGCCGCCATCGTGGAAGAGGGAGGCTTTGAGCGCGCCGCTGTGCGGCTATCGGTTACACAGTCTGCCGTCTCGCAGCGCCTGCGCTCGCTCGAAGCCCAGGTCGGTACGGTGTTGCTGGTGCGAAGTCGGCCCATCCGCCCCACCACCGCCGGGCGGCTGCTGATCAAACATGCGGTGCAATTGCGCCTGCTGCGTTCCGATCTGGAAACCGACCTGCAGGACTTGACCCCAGGCGCCAAGACCCAGCGCGAGGAAGACCGGATATCGATTGCGATCAACGCCGACAGCATCGCCACTTGGGCTTTGCCTGCGCTTAGCACTTTGGTGAATGGTGGGCTGCCGTTGGAAATCATCACCGACGACCAGGACTTCACCCATGAGTGGTTGCGCGAAGGCCAAGTGCTGGGTTGCGTCACCACTCTCAAGTTGGCGCTGCGCGGATGCAAGGTCTTGGCCTTGGGAGACATGCATTATGTGGCGGTGGCCAGTAAGTCCTTTGTCGATGCCCAATGCCCGCAAGGCCTTACACCCCACAATTTCCGCCAGATTCCCTTCATTGCCTTTAACCGTAAAGACGATATGCAGGCTGACTTTGTCGGCCGCGCCCTGGGTCTGCGGCGCGTCGCTTTGAGTCAGCGCTTTGTGCCCAGTTCGGAAGGCCAAGTGCACGCCGTGCAGGCGGGATGGGGTGCCAGCGTGGTGCCGCGGTTGTTGGTGAAAGACCAGATCGCCAGCGGCGAACTCGTCAATCTGACCCCTGATTTCAGCCTGCCGGTCAGCCTGTATTGGCATTGCTGGAATCTGGATTCAGAGGTGATTGATCGCCTGACACAGGCCTTGGCCGAAGGTGCTGCACAGGCCCTGAAAGCCGCAGTAAAACCGGTGAGTCACAAAATAACCCCACAAGCCACAAAATGACGCAGATGGCTAAACTTCCGGCATGAAATCCAGCAACGTCGTCAAGGTGTCCTTTAAGGAGCAGATGCTGCAGGCGCGTGAGGACGCCATCATCCGCACCGTCAATTTACTTTTGGCGGAAAAAGGCTTTGAAGCCATGACCGTGGACGAGGTAGCCGCCTCTGTCGGTATTGCCAAAGCCAGCCTCTACAAGCACTTTCCCAGTAAGGAAGACCTGGCCGCGGCCGCCATGGTCAGCGTGATGCGTCGGGCCCAGGACTTTATTGCCACCTTGCCCGCTGACGTCGCGCCGGTCGATAAGTTACGTGCCGTAGTGCGCTGGACCTTGGAGGTGAAACTCGCCGGCGAAATGCCTTCGCTGCCTAGCCAAAACTCGAAGTTGCGCGCGGCGCTAATCAGCAACCGCAATTACATGGACGGCCTGATGGAGGTGAGCGATGCGCTGGGCAGTTGGATTGAAGCAGCCCAAGCCCAAGGGGCGATCAGCGCCGGTATCCCTGCCATCGCCATTCTGTACACCGTCTATGCACGCGCGTGTGATCCGGTGTTGGAGTTCTTGAAGATGGGCGGCCAGCACAGTGATATGCAAATCATCGAGTTGGTGATGAGCACCTGCTTTGATGGGCTCAATGCCCGCCCCGACTAAGTCGCCCGCTCAGATTTCGATGCAGGTCGCTGGCTGGAAGTGCGCTTGCTCATTCTTGCGCGCATATCCCAACGGATTCGCCACCACCCGACAGCCCTCAGCCAGATAGTCAGACGGCGCGTGTAAATGTCCGTGCAACCAGAGTTGGGCTTGAGGCAACAAAGCGTCCAGTGCATTGCAAAAGCCTGCTGTGCCGGGCGTGAGTCCGTAGCGCGGGTCAGTGCTCTTAAGGCTGGGTGCAAAGTGGGTCACCACGACGGTTCCGCCATCAAAAGGCTTGGCCAGTTCGGCCTGCAGCCACTCCTGACACACCAAACCTTGCTCGCGCAGCTGCTCGGCCAGGAAAGGTTCGCCTTGTCGCGTGGTGCCGGTCTTCTTCAAGTAGTAGTTGGCGGCACGAAAGGCCTTTTCTGGCGCGTTCAGTGCGGCAAAGTCGCTCCACAGCGTGGTGCCGACAAAGCGCAGGCGTCGGCCGTGTCGATCGGTCCATGGCGACACAAAGGTTTCGCGTTCCAGCCAGATCATGCCGAGGCGCTCGCAGGTTTCGCGCAATCGTGCGTGGGCAACATCGAAGTCCAGCATGTCGTATTCATGGTTGCCGGGGACAAAAATGACAGGCGTGGGCCAGCCCGTCAGTGGCGAAAACGGACGCAGACCGAAGTCGTCGTCTGCCATCTGGTGGCCAGGCTGGTACGAGCCGATGTCGCCGGCCAATACCAGCACATCCGATCCCGGTGCCGGAGTGGGCTGCCAGTTCGGATGCGTTTCCAGATGCAGATCGCTCAGCAGTTGAATTTTCATGCGGGAAACGCTTTGTTTGCCAGTGCCTGCACCTTGGCGCGTAACCACGCGTGGGCGCTGGAGCCGTCCTGACGCTGGTGCCACAGTGCGTCCACATGAACCACAGGGACGTCAAACGGCAACTCACGTTGCAGCAATTGGTCGGCAAAGCCGGTCACATTGATAAAGTGGCGCGGCAGCACCGTCAGCAAGTCAGAGTTGGCGACCACCTTGCCAGCGGTGAAGAACTGGTTCACGGTCAGCACCACGCGACGCGTGCGCCCGACCAGTGCCAGGGCCTCGTCGACGAAGCCAAAGGCACGTCCGGAAAAGCTCACCAACATATGGCGCGCACTGCAGTAGCGGTTGAGTGTTAAGGGGCCCGTGGCAAAAGGATGCCCCTGGCGCATTACGCACACATATTCGCCTTGAAACAGGCGGTGGTGCAAAAAGGCCACCGATTCACCCACCTGCGCACGTGCGCTCAGGTCAGCCAAGGCAGCCGGAAAGTGGCCTATGGCCAGATCGGCTTGCCCTTCGTCCAGCAGTTTGCGCGGGTCGCGTGTGGTCAAGGGAACGATGCGCAGGCTGACTCCCGGCGCCTCTTCGCCCATGACAGCCACCAGACCTGGCATAAGTTCCGCTGCAGTGGCATCTGCCATGGCCAGCACAAAGGCGTTGTCAGCAGTAGCCGGCTTGAATACGCTGGGTGCCAGCGCGGCTTGTAAGCCCCCTAGCGCCTCGCGCACCCCGGGCCAAAGCTCCAGTCCTCTCGCGGTGGGCTCCAGGCCACGGCCTTTGCGTACCAACAGTTCATCACCCAATGCCTCACGTAAACGGCGCAAGGCATTGCTAACGGCGGGCTGTGTCAGAGAGAGATGTTTGGCGGCTTTGGTCAGGCTGCGCTCGGCCATCACTTCATCAAAAACCTTGAGCAGGTTGAGATCAAAAGTGCGCAGATTAAAACTGGACGTGGCGTTCATCCATTCATTATATGAATAGATAAGATCACCAACCGAAAGTAGACTGGTACTAGTAGTAACCCTATGATAACCCCATGTCTACATTTAACACGCTCTCTTTCAATCTCTCGCGGGAGTTTGCAATGGCACGCTTCGCTGAACCCCATTTGGCTTCTCCCTCGCACGACCAAGTCAATACTAGCCCGCTGTTGATTGGCAACATGGGTTCTGCCCTCGACGGCTCCCGCGCCTTGGCGGGCATGTTGCTGGCCGTCGTGATGGCCGCACTGCTGGTAGTGGCTGATCAGGTTATTGAAACTTGGACCGATGGTCATTTGTTGGCTGGTTGGGTTGCGTTATGGACCGTGGCTTTTGCGGCTTTAGCCTTGCTGGCGCCGCCCTTGCGTCACGTAGCGGTTTTCACCGCTGGTGGTTTGGGTCGTCGCCTGCAGACTTGGCGCATGGCCCGCGAGGAATCCCGCATGTGGGAAATGGCCAGCCATGATCCGCGCGTGGTGGAAGAAATTCGCGCGGCGATGTCGCGCTACGCAACCTAAGTAAAAGGTTTCAAACCAAAAAGAAAGCCACCGCATGCGGTGGCTTTCTTTATAGAGGCACCCTCCTGGGGTGCCTTCTTCTTGTGCTGGTTCAGGCTGTCAGGCGTTGTTCCAGCTTTGCTTTCGTCTCTTCGAGTTCCTTGGGCAAATGGTAGGCGAGTTGCGAGAACAACTCAGTGTGGAGGGCAAATTCCTGTTTCCAGGCATCCTTGTTCAGGCTGGTGACGGAGTCGAACTGCGCAGCGCTGAAGTCCAGACCCTTCCAGGTGATTTCTGCATAGGCCGGGGCGATGCCAAAGCCGGTTTCCACGCCAGGGGTCGTACCTTCCAGACGATCAATCATCCACTTCAGCACGCGCATGTTTTCACCGTAACCGGGCCAAACAAACTTGCCGTCGTCACCCTTGCGGAACCAGTTCACACAGAAGATCTTGGGCAATGTGTGACCGGATTCTTCGAGCTTGTGCTCCATGTCCAGCCAATGCTGAAAATAGTCGCTCATGTTGTAGCCGCAAAAGGGCAGCATGGCGAAGGGGTCGCGGCGTACTACACCCATTTGGCCCACAGCAGCAGCGGTGGTTTCCGAGCCCATGGTGGCTGCCATATAGACGCCTTCGACCCAGTTGCGGGCCTCGGTTACCAAGGGCACGGTAGTCGAGCGACGGCCGCCAAAGATAAAGGCGTCAATGGCTACACCGCCAGCATCGTTCCACTGGGCGTCAAGCGCCGGGTTATTGGTGGCAGTAACGGTGAAGCGGGCATTTGGATGCGCAGCTTTGGCTCCTGTTTCCTTAGCAATGGCCGGTGTCCAGTCTTTGCCCTGCCAGTCAATCAGGTGCGCGGGAACTGTGCCAGTGTCTTTTTCCATTCCTTCCCACCAGATATCGCCGTCATCGGTCAGCGCGACATTGGTGAAGATCACGTCTTTGTCCAGGCTGGCCATGCAGTTGGGGTTAGTGTGGAAGTTGGTACCTGGAGCAACGCCAAAGTAGCCAGCCTCTGGATTGATGGCGTAGAGCTTGCCATCGGTATGTGGTTTGATCCAGGCGATGTCGTCACCAATGGTGGTGACTTTCCAGCCGTCAAAGCCTTCGGGCGGAACCAGCATGGAGAAATTGGTCTTGCCACAGGCGCTGGGGAAAGCCGCTGCAACGTGGTACTTCTTGCCCTGTGGATTGGTCACACCCAGAATCAGCATGTGCTCAGCCAGCCAGCCTTGATCACGACCCATGTTCGATGCAATGCGCAGCGCAAAGCACTTCTTGCCTAGCAAGGCGTTGCCGCCGTAGCCTGAGCCATGCGACCAGATTTCGCGAGTTTCGGGGTAATGCACGATGTACTTGGTTGGGCTGCAGGGCCACTGCACATCGGCTTGGCCAGCCTCCAGAGGCGCACCGACGGTGTGCACGCAGGGCACAAACGCGCCATCCACACCCAGCACATCGTAAACGGCCTTGCCCATGCGGGTCATGATGCGCTGGTTTACCGCCACATAGGCGCTGTCGGAGAGTTCAATGCCAATGTGGGCGATATGCGAGCCCAGTGGGCCCATGGAGAAGGGCACCACATACATGGTGCGGCCTTTCATGCAGCCGTCGAACAGGGCTTTCTTGCCATCCTTGCCGGTTTGCAACAACGCGCGCATCTCGGACGGTTCCATCCAGTTGTTGGTCGGGCCGGCGTTTTCTTTCTTGGCGCTGCAAATAAAGGTTCTGTCTTCCACGCGGGCCACGTCGCTGGGGTCGGAGCAAGCCAGGAAACTGTTGGGGCGTTTGGCGGGATTGAGACGCTTGAAGGTGCCGGCAACTACCAGTTGTTGGCACAGGCGCTGATACTCTTCTTCAGAGCCGTCGCACCAGTAGACATGAGCAGGCTTGCAAAGTGCGGCCATTTCGGCGACCCAAGCGATAAGGCGTGCATTCTTGACGTAGCTGGGAGCATCCAGCGTCAGTCCTTGCATACGGGGTGAATTCATGAAAAAACTCCTAGTTTGAAAATCGTCTTTTCAAAGCAAGCAGCGGATCACTTTGAAAAGGCGACTCCCACATACGCCAAAAGAAGGCGGCGATTTGGGCTGGTCGTCAATTCTATGAACCGGTACCGGAGTTACCAAGCAATTGCATGGGAATGTTATGCAAAAAATGCATTGCGATATGCGGAGTTTTTAGCGTGAGGTCAATTGACGTTCAAGGCGCGATCAATGTCGGTCAGGAGTTTTGTGTCCTGCGGGCTGACCGCACTTGCGTAGCTGGAGATCACCTTGCCGTCTCGACCAATCAGGTATTTGTGGAAATTCCACTGAGGTGTCTTGCCCGTGGTTTGCCCCAACTCACGGTATAGCGGGTTCGCGCCAGACCCGCTGACTGCAGACTTTTCAAACATAGGAAACTTCACGCCGTACGTGTTGGCGCAGAAGTCCGCAATCTGTTTGCTGCTGCCCGGCTCCTGTCGTCCAAAGTCATTGGAGGGGAAGCCCAGAACCACAAATCCTTTTTCCTTGCGCTCGGCATGCAGTTTCTCCAGTCCTTCGTACTGAGAGGTGAAGCCACAGTAGCTGGCAGTGTTAACAACGAGGAGCACACGGCCTGCGTATTGGCAAAGGTCTTGCGGCGCATCGTCTTGCAGGCGATTAAAGGTTTTGTGGAGCAGGTTGCTGCAGGCTGGTGCAGTGGGCGTTACCAATGCCTGGGATAGCGCACTGGCGCAAAGAACCAGCATAGAAGCACCAATCGCAAACTTGGCAGACAAGAAATATCTAGGAACTTTCATAAGCCACCTTTTCAGGAAAAACAACACGTCAGGTGCCAACGGCGCATAAAAGCAAGAAGGTGCCTTTAAGGGCCGCTGTTCCTGTGGAAAACGCAACGGATAAAAACATTAGGCCATGGAAATGGCGAAGCAGGCGGGCATGAAAATTAACCCTGACTTGGAGAGTGGAAACACCAGAAGTCCTGAGCTTGCGTTGACCATAGTGCCAACTGCAGCGTTGAACGCTAGATGAGTTCGAAGCCCAAATTCAACTTTGTAAGTTAAGGTAAACCGCCGCTGTTTTCCAACCCGGTGTCAACCGATTACTTGCGTGGTGCGTCAATAGCACTAGGGAATGCACGAAACATGTGACACGCATCCTTGTTCTAAGACTTGCACCATATATATGCACAGAAATACGATTCAGGTTCCTGAAAAGGGTACCTATAAATGGCAGCTATTCAATTACTGGTCCGACGAGTATCGCCAGACACACAATGACCATTCGGCTTATATAGCTCTAAATTTTGCCGGCGCTTTAGATACTTGCCGCAGCAAATTGCAGACTTTGATTCAGCATCACCGCCAGCAGGCCTCTAAGTCCGCAACTTGTGAACGTCACAACCGGGCTATCGCCCGCCTTCAAGCGACCATGACAGGTGCTGCCATGGCATTTGAAAGCGGCTTCCACCGCCATTAAGCGCCGCACCTTCCAGGGTGCTGGCAATTCGCCGGGGCGGGTATGAAGCTGTATCAGGTCAACGTCACTACCCGCAAAACTTCCTCGGCATAGGCTTCCAGTTTCTTCGCACCAATGCCACTAATGCCTTGCAGATCCTCCAATGACTGCGGTGCTCGCTGTGCAATGGCTGCCAATGTGGCGTCATGAAAAATCACGTAAGCCGGAAGGTTGTGTTGCTGGGCTACTTCAGCACGCCAGGCCTTTAGCGCGGAATAGCGCAGCAAGGCTTCGCTGTCCAAAGCGATCGGTGCCTTGACCACGGCACCGAGGCGAGCACTTCTTTTAGGTTTGCGTTCCTTTTCAGCAGCTGATTCACGCAATTGAACGGTGACCTCCCCACGCAAAACTGCACGTGATTCTTCCGTCAGTTGTAGCGTGTTAAACGCTTGACCATCCACTCGCACCGCGCCCATGGCAATCAGTTGCCGGAGCACGCCACGCAGTTGTATTTCAGTCAGGGCGGCGCCAACGCCAAAAGTGCTGAGTGCCGCATGGCCGTACTGGGTAGTCTTTTCGGTGGTTTTGCCGCGCACAATGTCCATTACGTGGCCGGCACCAAAGCTGACCCCGCTCATTTGCTGAATGCGGTAAATCGTGCTGAGCAACTTGCGCGCCGCATCCGTGCCATCCCAGACGGCAGGCGGGTGCAGGCAGTTGTCGCAGTTGCCACAGGGCTGACTCGCTTCACCGAAGTAGCCCAACAATCGCATGCGACGGCAATCTGTGGCTTCAGCCAGACCTAACAGCGCATCAAGCTTGCCGCGCATGACCTGCTTGAACTCCTCACCGGCAGGGCTTTCATCGATCATGCGTCGCTGATTCACTACATCCTGCAGACCGTAGGCCATCCATGCCTGGGCTGGCAGACCGTCACGACCTGCGCGCCCCGTCTCCTGGTAATAGCCTTCAATGTTCTTGGGCATGTCGAGATGCGCCACAAATCGTACATCCGGCTTGTCAATTCCCATGCCGAAGGCGATGGTGGCCACCATGACGATACCGTCTTCGCGCAGAAAACGATCCTGGTGCTTTTGCCTCAATGCGTGGTCCATTCCGGCGTGATAAGGCAAGGCATCGATGCCTGCATCCACCAGTGTTTGCGCCATGTCATCCACCTTGCGCCGCGACTGACAATAAACGATGCCTGCTTCACCTTCATGTTCGCGCTCAATGAAACGCAGCAACTGCAAGGTGCTGTCGCGTTTTTCCACGATGGTGTAGCGGATGTTGGGCCGATCAAAGCTACTGACAAAGGCGCGCGCGCCTTCGAGTTGCAGTCGCTCCAGAATGTCGTCGCGTGTTAATGCATCAGCCGTGGCCGTCAGCGCCATGCGCGGAACGCCCGGGAAACGCTCGTGCAGTACGGTGAGCGCGCGATAGTCCGGACGAAAGTCGTGCCCCCACTGGCTGACGCAATGTGCCTCGTCAATGGCAAACATACTCAAATTGCCGCGCGCAAACAGCGAGTCCAGTAGTGCCAGAAAACGCGGTGTGGTCAGCCGCTCAGGCGCTGCGTACAAAAGCGTAATTTCGCCGCGCAGCATGCGCTGCTCCACTTGATAGGCATCGTCAGTACTTAGGGTGGAGTTGAGAAATGCGGCACTGACGCCGGCCTCATGTAAAGCGCCAACCTGATCGTGCATGAGCGCGATTAGCGGTGACACCACGATGGTGACACCGTGCCCCGCGCGCTGCCGGGCAATGGCCGGAATCTGGTAGCACAAGCTCTTGCCGCCACCTGTAGGCATCAGAACCAGCGCGTCGTGACCCGCCACCATGTGTTCTACGATGGCCTGCTGGGGCCCGCGGAAATGGTCGTAACCAAAAATTTCGTGAAGAATCTGCAGGTGGGACAAGGGAACTTTGCTAAGCGGTTGGGTTGCGCCGACAACGCAAAGCGTTGGCGCGGGGGCAAAAGCGAATGGTCGCGTTATCGGCCTATTGTCCCGCCTTTTTTGTTATCGCCTCGGTCGGCTTCTGTTGCCACATTTAAGACGCGGTGTGCGCTAATGACCAACGGGCCTCTGTGTCGCTGGTGTGCTGACGCTTGTCAACTCTTCACGCATCGCAGTGGCCAGGCGCGCATACAACTTGAGTTGGCGATTGGTATCGCGCAGGCGCTCAGCGATATTGGCGGACACGCCCAGCAATAGTCGTGCGGCAACCACCGGGTCACGCGTGATCATGGTCTCAATGCCTTCACGGGTCAGGATTGCGCACCAGACATCGGTCCCTGCTGTGCACGAGGCTGAGCGCGGTTCTTTGTCCACCAAGCCGATTTCGCCGATCAAACTGCCCGGCCCCAGCACGCGGATGGTCACAGGCTCGGTGCGGCTTACGGTCACCCGCTCGACTACCACATCGCCTTCAATCAGTAGCGCCATAAAGCCACTGTCGCCGGCATCTCCCTCGCGGATAAAAGTGGTGTTTGCTGGAAAGAAGCGGGGAGTCATGTACCGCACCACTACCCGTGCCTCTTCCATGGTGAGACCTGTCAGAGCCTCCGGCGCAGAAAGAAGCTGCGCCGCCAATTCCGCTCCCGAAACGCCAGGGGCCACGGGTATTTGATCAATGTGTTGTAGTTTTGAGTTCATTGTGTGGCGTCCTGCGCGTGCTCCCTAAATGGGGCTTCATGGTAGCGCACACCGGTTTGCAGCGCACCAATTTTAGAGATCTGGCAATTTTTACGCTGTGGCCTGTGCGGCTGAATTACAGGGAGTTGGGACCGCTTTGACGGTATTGCATGGCCTCGGCAGCATGTGCCAAGACAATTTCGTCGCTGCCAGCCAGATCGGCAATGGTGCGTGCGATTTTGAGCGTTCGGTGAATGCCCCGTGCCGACCAACCCAGGCGAGATGCTGCAGTGCGAAGTAACTGGCTGGTCACGGTATCGAGTGGCGCGTACAAATCAATCTCTTGTCCGACCAGTGCGTTGTTTGTCTTGCCTTGGCGCGCCAGTGCACGTTCGCGCGCAGCGCTGCAGCGTGCGCGCATGTCGGCGCTGGCTTCACCCGCTGGTGCGCGAAGCACGTCATCTGCAGGCAGGTTGGGGACTTCCACGTGGAGGTCGATCCGGTCCAACAGCGGGCCACTCAGTTTGCTTTGGTAACGGGTTACTTGATCTGGCGTACAGCGGCAGTGGTGCGAGGGGCTGCCCAAATAGCCGCAAGGACAGGGATTCATGGCAGCGATGAGTTGGAAGCGGGCCGGGAATTCAGCACGCCGCGCCGCCCGCGCAATGGTGATGTGACCGGTCTCCAGAGGCTCGCGCAGTGATTCAAGCGCGGCTCGGTTGAACTCTGGAAACTCGTCCAGAAAAAGAACACCGTGGTGTGCCAAAGATATTTCACCTGGACGCGGCGGAGATCCGCCCCCTACCAGAGCTACCGCACTGGCAGAGTGGTGCGGCGAGCAGGTTGGTCGCTTACCCCAACGATCCAGGCTGAAGCGTCCGCTCAGGGAGTGGATAGCGGCACTTTGCAAAGCTTCTTCCGGACTCATGTCCGGTAGCAGCCCGGCAAAACGTTGCGCCAGCATGGACTTGCCCGAGCCGGGCGGGCCCACCAATAGCAAGCTGTGTCCGCCCGCCGCCGCAATTTCGAGCGCGCGCTTGGCGCCGGCTTGTCCTTTTACATCCGCCATATCGGGTAACACCTCCCTGGCCGCTGGAGCAGCGGGCTCCATTCGGCACCAGCCATCTGTCAAGGTTGGGTCCTCGGCCTCGGCCATATCAACGCCTGGCGGCACAAACTGGCGAACCACATCCAACAGGTGACGCGCGCGGTAAATGCTTACGCCGGGCACCAGCGCCGCTTCTTCTGCACTGCCGGGTGGAAGAACCAGCTTGATCTGCGGGCTTGCATCCATGACGGTCAACGCCATGGCCAGCGCGCCCCGAACCGGTCGCAACTCGCCCGAAAGTGATAGTTCGCCAGCAAACTCATGGTCTTTCAAGCGCTGTGCATCGATTTGACCGCTGGCCGCCAGAATGCCCAGGGCAATGGGCAGGTCCAGTCGACCGGAATCCTTGGGCAGGTCCGCTGGTGCCAAATTCACCGTGATGCGCTTATTGGTTGGGAACTCCAGGCCCGAGTTCTGTATGGCGCAGCGCACACGTTCGCTGACTGAAAAAATATATGTTGTCGGACCCAAAATATAAGCTGATCGGGTTTTGATGTGGTCGGCGGAGCACATTTTGGACTGCACACGCTACTGAACAAGCTGCACTGGGCCAGCTCTCATGGGAAATTGTTCAATTCACTCAATTGAGTCCAACGCCCAGACCACATCGTCAGACCTCAGTCCGTCTTAGGTAACTGCGCTGCTTTGCCAAGCTCCATGGACCATGTTGAACTCCGTTGTAATGTCTCGGTCCCGTAGAACACCGTTCAGCTCCTTCCAACGCGCCCAAAGTCTTGCGCCTTCTAGATGCCGACCAGACTGACCAACCAACTGAAAAACCCGGTGGCTTGCGGAAGCGCCCACACCAAGGTCCCGATCAAACATCAAAATGGCCGAGCTGACCTGGGCCAGACCCAATTCTTCCGCGTAGCCCACGAAGTGCCGCGTCCAAGGTGCATCTGAACCATACAAGGGAACTTCATATACGGACCAGTGCGTCAGTTCGACTAGCGGCTCTTTTTCATAGGTTGATGGCATGGATCTCTCCTTTGTTCTGCAAATAAAAGTACTGTATATATAAACGGGGTATCCCCTTAGCTCCAAGTCTGCCAGAATTGCGATATGGCGGCAAACACGGAAATTCCCAAGGCTGGACTGGACTATCCCAGGACTTGGGTGCAGTTCTTAGACTGGTTCCATTCAGAGGATGCGTGCCGCGAGTATCTGGATAATCTTCGCTGGCCAAACGGATTCATCTGCCCGAAGTGTGGCGTAGCCGACAAGCCGTGCCGTTCCACCCGCGGTCGGCTCATGTGCTCTCATTGCAAATTCCAAACGACTGTTACGGCTGGCACTGTCTTCGACAAGACGCGAACTGAACTACGTGTTTGGTTCGCAGGGATCTGGTACATCACCAACCAAAAGCACGGGATCAGTGCACTTGGTTTGCAACGTGTTCTCGGACTTGGGAGTTATGAGACGGCCTGGACCATGCTGCACCGGCTACGCCGGGCCATGGTGCGTCCGGGAAGAGACCTTCTGCATGGGGAGGTCGAAGTAGACGAATCGTACCTTGCGATCACCGGCCGCAAGAACCCTATAAGTGCAGTTGGCAGAAAGAGCAACACCAGCAAAGTGTTGGTCGCCATAGCGGTTGAAATGCTCCAGCCGAAGGGATTTGGACGGATCCGAATTAGGCAAATCCGCGAAGGTGATTCCGAGAGCCTGATGCCGTTCATCCAGGAGACTGTTCGACCAGGCTCGCTGATTCACAGCGATGGATCGGCGGCCTACAGAAACCTCGACGAACTTGGTTACCAGCACCGTAGAACGGTGCACCTCGGATCCGACACACCGGCCCACGAGTCGATGCCTGGCGTGCACCGGGTTGCAGCACTTCTGCAGCGATGGCTACTCGGGACCCACCATGGAGCAGTGCAGCCGGGACAGCTGGACTACTACCT
Organism: uncultured beta proteobacterium; assembly: GCA_903876045.1. Classification (GTDB taxonomy): domain Bacteria; phylum Pseudomonadota; class Gammaproteobacteria; order Burkholderiales; family Burkholderiaceae_C; genus Allorhodoferax. The sequence continues at coordinate 31,737 of CAIQYP010000251.1, forward strand.
TGATGAGTTTGTATTCCGATTCAACAGGCGAACCTCAGCTTCAAGAGGCTTGCTGTTCTATCGGCTGTTGCAACAGGCTGTCGTCACGGAGCCGGTGACTTATGACGTTGTTGTACAGCGGCGATGAATTGCTTAAAGGAAAGTTTTGTGATAGACTTGCGACGAGTCGGGAGTGCTGTCCTTGTCACAGTACGTTGGGCGATTGTTCCACTCGGCTTACCAAATTCTCAAAAAGGATCGCTGCGCGATCCTTTTTTTTTTTGGAAAACCTGGAGCTTTATGTACCTGCTATACCTCGATGAATCAGGCCATTCTCACGATCCCAATTCTGAATTTTTTGTATTGGCTGGATTTAGCGTTTTCGAACGCCAAACTCATTGGCTAGATGCTGCTATCGAGCCGATAGCAAAACGATTCAATAGCATAAATTCTTCCGACATTGAATTTCATGGATCTCCAATGAGAACGGGAAAAGATGGATGGCACGGAATCCCACCATCAGATAGAGTTCAGGCTGTTGTCGATATTCTTTCCTTGCTGTCAAACAGTCAACTTAAGGTTAAAGTATTTGCGTCTGTGATTGAAAAATCACTTCTCGCTCCCGATATAATTTTGAGTCAGTCGTTTGAAAATGTAGTAACCCAATTCGATAATTATCTTGCGACACTTTATCTAAGGAAAAATCCACAAAGAGGATTGGTTATCTTAGATAAGACATCATACGAAAGAAAATTACAAGCACTGTCTCACTTTTTTAAACATCAGGGGCATGCAAATGGAAAGCTCAGGAATTTGGCTGAAGTTCCATTGTTTTTAGATTCAAAGGCATCACGATTGATTCAAATGGCTGACTTAATCGCGTATTGGATCTTCAGATACTACCAATCATCTGATGATAGGGGGTTCAATTTAATTAAACCATATTTCCATACATACGGCGGTGTTCAGCATGGTTTTGTGAAAAGCGTAACCCAAGCGACGGATGAACGATTAAATAATCTAACCGCATCACTGAATCCATTCCCGATTGCTACTATTTGAATATGATTATTCAAATAGTAGTATTGGAGCTAAAGGGATACCCCGTATATATAATCAGTACTATGCCAGAACTCACTCAAAGAAATAACCCTTTTTCGTAAAACATTTAATAAAGAATTCTTGTTGGCGGTGCAAGCGTGGCGCTTCCGACTTAAGCCAAGGATTGCATCAATTTCTAGTGGGTCTTGGATCATCGGGTTTGGACCGGCGGCTTTGCGGCGCGCACTTCTCAGCTGACTAACAGATTTGCGTCCAGCTGGCTTATGTAATTTTGCAAATTCGTCGCAAAGAGGGCAAGAAACGCATCAAAGAGAACCTTGATTTGTTCAAACTGAGGTTCCACTACTTGGTCAAGGTCTTTTGTGCATAGGTACGTAACGCATAACCTGGGCAAACATCCAAGCAATATTCTTTAAATAGTTATTGCAAAAATTAGAGAATGTTTCTACACTGCCATTTCACACAGTCACCGCATGTTTATGACAACAGCTTGCCTCAACGACAAAGTACGCATCAAGTCTGGCGATCTTGCCGGTGCGCGCGGCATAGTTTTGTCTTGCAAAGATGAACGGAATCTTCAGCTTAGATTGGTGAAGGATTGTTGGCGCGCGTCCAATATTCCTCAGGCGTGCGCGCCGAGCGAATACTCAGGGAATGCAGCCAGTCTTGAATGACTGACCTGTGGATAAGTTTAGCCCACGGATAGTTTTCAATACAACTTCATATTCATTCACAGCCAGCGTGGAAAGCCGCGCAGGGCGTAGCCCGAAGCGGATTTCCACGCTGAGCAGGTGTCAGAACGGCACCTCCTGGTCTGATCCTTTCGGTCGCTTGGTTTGTTCCCTGGCTTTGATGCGCGACTTCGCTGTGGCTGTGCTGTGGCGGAACCTGTAGGACTCATTGCCAGTCTCCACGATATGACAGTGGTGTGTGAGCCGATCCAGCAATGCCGTGGTCATCTTCGCGTCGCCAAACACACTGGCCCACTCCCCGAACGTCAAGTTGGTGGTGATCATCACGCTGGTGTGTTCATAGAGCTTGGATAGCAGATGAAACAGCAGTGCACCACCGGCTTGGCTAAATGGCAGATAGCCCAGTTCATCAATAAATGTTGAGCTCAACATTTATTGATTAATGTGATGTCCGCTGTAATGTGGAGTAGCACAAAAGACTGTATCGGCCATACAGGCACAAACACCGATCTTTCTGTTGACTTCTCCACATTACGATCAGAGGCGGCGAAGCCAAGCGGTGACGTTGTCGTCGTGGAAGATAAAGGCACCGCCCTTTGGCGGTGCAAGCACTTCAGGGAAGACTTGTGCGAGCGCTTGACGTTTAAGGTCGAGGTCAGCGCGCGCGTAGCGCATGGTGGTGTTTAGGCTCGCGTGGCCGAGCCATTGGCTGATGGTAGCGAAGTCCACCCCTGCCTTGAGCAGATGAATTGCAGTGGTGTGCCTCAATGAATGCGGGTGAATCCGTTTGGCGGCCAATGTCGGTTCGGTTTTTGCGCCTGCGGTGATGTGCCGCTGCAGAAGGTATCGAACACCGAAGCGGGTCATCGGGACGCCATGCGCGTTGAGGAATACGTGTCGAACAGCAGGATCGTCGTCACCATCGCGCTGGTTCTCTATCAGTTCCCACAGCAGGCGGGCAATACGCGGCCAGATCGGACAAATGCGCACCTTGTTGCCTTTGCCCGTGAAGCGGACTTGGCAGGGAGGTTCAATTCGAATATCTCGAACCCGCAGATCGACGATCTCTTGCACCCGGGCGCCGGTATTGAACATCAGCGAGAACATCGCGTAGTCCCGTCTGCCGGCTGGTGTCTTTCGATCAATGCTACCCAACAGGGCCTCGATCTCCGTCTTCTCCAGATATTCGATTGGGGTGGCCTGAGCTCCTCGTTTGAATGGAATTCCGAGGATTTGCTGCAAGGCCGCCATTTGCTCGGGATGGTCGCTTACAAGGTAGTGAGCAAAGGTATGCATGGCGGCCAAGCGGACATTGCGGGTAGAGATGGTATTCCCGCGCTCAGCCTCCAAGAAGGTGAGGAAGCGACAGATCCGATCGGCAGTTATGTCGGACAGTTCGAGAGATTCGATTGGCCGATGACAGTCCTTGGCGGCAAACCCAAGGAACAGAATCATGCAGTCACGATAGCTTTGAATCGTGTGACGACTCATACCGCGCAGTGTCGGGAGGTATTCCTGGAAGAAGCGAACAACGGCACGGCCAAGTTGTGTCGGTTGATACTTCTTCATGATGTGGCCTCGTCAACAACACCGCCGAAAGCGGCTTCGAACCGCTCACTGGCCAGCTCGCGCATGGTCGGCACGAAGTGCAGGTAATGGGCGGTCGACACGATCGAAACGTGACCCATAAACATAGCTAGGCGGGGCAAGTTGGACTGAACGTCAGCGCCATCGCGGTACCAGCGAATCAGAGCCTGAACGGCGAAGCTATGCCTAATGTCATGGACTCTCGGGCGACGCCCTTCGCTGTCTTTTACGTCCGCTGCGACGAACAGGCGATTGACAGCCTGCCCCAATCCGGCACCGGTGTACCCGTGATGACCACATGCTCCACAACACACCAGTGGTGCGCAGGCCGCGGAATCAAACGGTGTCGCTAGACGTTGGCGCAAATAGACCCGCAGAGCATCGCTGGCGTCCAGTGACAGCGGCACCAGTCGCGACTTGTGGAATTTGGATGATTTGATACGGAGCAGCCCAGTCTTTGCATCAACGTCATCCAAGGTTAAGCGGACCAATTCACCACGCCGCAGTCCTGTCGTATATAGCAAGATTACGGCCATGCGCATGACTGCCGGCAACAACGGTGAATTGCTCGTTGCCACCAGTGTGTCGGCAGCGACCAGCAGTCGCGCCACCTGCTCTGGCTCGACGATCACCGGTCGGCGATAGGGAAGCATGCGAGCGAAGTGCAGTGGATCGGGAACGAAACAGTCGGGTTCGGTGCGCTGACGGTAGCGACAGAACTTGCGCACAATCAGTTGGCGGCCCCGCCGTGTCGTAGCGGACAGCTTGCAAAAAGAATTGCACCATAGATCAAAGCCGGCCTGATCGAGATCTGCGTTGTTTGTTGTTGCGAGGAAGGCTCGTAGGTGTTTGAGAATCCACTCTGTGCCGTCGTAACTGCGACCCAGCGAACGTTGGTGCCGAAGCCAGATGGCGATCCATTGATCCAGCGGTGTTGAAGGTGCCTTCTCATTCATGGCCGCCTCCATTGACTGGCGCAGGCACTGGTAATGCAACCGTGCGCAACATGTCGGTGTCGACTCGCAAGTAAACACAGGTGGCCTCCAAGCTCCGATGTCCCAGCAAGTCACCAATGGCCTTGACACCGACACCACGCCGAAGCAAACGCATTGCGAAGGTATGCCGCAGCGAATAAGACGAGACCCCATCAAGAGGGAGGCCGCTCTTAATTGCCCGGTAGTTGAAAACATCGATGACACCGTAATGCTTCAGCGCTTTAATCGGGCTCCGAATGCGCAGGAATAACTGTGGCAAATCGCAGGTCGGCCTAGCGACCGCCAAGTAACGGCGCAGTAGCCGCAATGTCCGTTCGACGAGCGGCAGAATAAGCACGGAGTGCGTCTTGCATTGTTCGACTCTTAGCGTGCCGGCCTTCCAATCGATGGAATCAAGCCGCAAGGCGGCCACCTCGGATGGGCGCAGGCCGTAATAGGCCATCAAATGCAAAATGGCATAGTCACGCCAATCTCTGGGACTTCTCCGCCGGATCGAAGCG
>CAIQYP010000252.1 GCA_903876045.1 uncultured beta proteobacterium
TCCCGCTCACAATGACAAACGATGAGCAACTTCGCTCCCGAACTCAACCCAAGCATCAAGAACCGATCTTCTTCAGATGAGTGTTCCTCATCGAAGAACTGGATGCCAAATTCGTCAAAAAAAATTGACTTGGCATCCTCAAAAGACACTTGATATTTCTTGAGATTCGCAACAGCTTTTGGCTCATCCCATTCAAACTTAATCATACGTACATTGTATGTATGGATTGTTGCCAGTCAAATGGGGGTAAAGGACTTGGGGAGTAAAAAATGCGCTGTAAGCTCAAGCAATTGATTAGAGGAGCAGTGAATGATCGAAGGATTGATAGCCGGCCACATCTGGGGCGACCCCGAAAAACGCGTAGGCAAGAACAACAGCATCTTTGTAGTCGCTAAAGTGCGCGCACAAGGCACGCAACCCGAGTTGGTGATCGTCAACGTGATTGCCTTTGACCATGCCGTCAGCAAAGCATTGCTGGAGCTGCGCGATGGTGATGCGGTGTCGCTCTCCGGCAGCTTGTTGCCCAAGGTCTGGATTGACAAGCAGGGTGTTAGCCGCGCGGCACTCGACATGATCGCCGGGCGCGTGCTGGCGCTGGACCCCGCGCAAGCGGAGTCGTTGTGAATCTTTAGATCCCCATGAATAAGGAAAGCGAGGCCTGAATGTCTGACAAAAATCTGGTGGTCTCTGCCCTGGGCAGCAGTGCGGCCGAAGCATTGGCCACGGTTGCGCTGGATATTGCCGGGCGCATTCCGTCCAGCGAACAACAGACCGCAACGCAGCCCTTGCTGGCGGCGCAGGCGTTGACGCGCACGGCGGCTAACAAGGCGGCCATGACCTCGGGCACGCTGGCTTTGGCGCCGGGCCCGTTCGGGCTATTGACCGTGTTGCCCGATCTGCTGGCGGTGTGGCGCATCCAATCGCAACTGGTGAGTGATATTGCGGCGGTGTATGGCCAGAGCGCCAGCCTGTCCAAGGAGCACATGCTGTTTTGCCTGTTTAAGCACAGCGCGGCGCAGGCGGTTCGTGACCTGGCGGTGCGCGCCGGGGATCGCTGGCTGGTGCGCAAGGTCTCGGGTGCGCTGGTGCAAAACATTGCCAAGCGCATTGGCGTGCGCCTGAGCCAAAAAGTATTGGGCAACGGGGCTGCGCGCTTTTTTCCGTTGCTGGGTGCGGTAGGGGTGGGCGGCTATGCCTACTACGACACCACCAAGGTGGCGGCCAGCGCCATTGCGCTGTTCGAGACGTAAGGCCCTGCGCGAAAGTCATAGTGCCCCAAGCTTCCCCACTGCGTGTGGGTCGCAGCCCCCGAGGGGCGCAACTCCGCTTGGGGCGGCCCTGCGCGGAGTTTGGCCACAAGGCTATTGCGTTCGCGGCAGCGCGGAGCACAGCGCCTGCCGATAATGGGCCATGTCTAAAACATCACTTTCCATGCTTGATCTGGTTGCCGTCCGGGAGGGCGGCAGCGTGTCCGAGGCCATTGCCATCGCCCTGCAAACCGCGCAACACGCCGAACACTTGGGTTTCACCCGCTACTGGCTGGCCGAGCACCACAACATGCCCGGCCTGGCCTGCTCTTCGACGGCCGTGCTGGTGGGCCACATCGCTGCGGGCACGCAGCGCATCCGTGTCGGCTCAGGTGGCATCATGCTGCCCAACCACGCGCCGCTGGTAGTGGCCGAAGCCTTTGGCACGCTCGAAGCCTTGTATCCAGGGCGCATCGATTTGGGGCTGGGCCGGGCTCCGGGCACCGATCAAATCACCATGCGCGCCCTGCGTCGCAACCGCGCCGAGACCGAGGAAGACTTCCCGCGCGAGGTGGCTGAGTTGCAGCAACTGCTGGGGGACATACAGCCGGGCCAGCGGGTGATTGCAACCCCCGGCGCCAACTCCCATGTTCCAATCTGGCTCCTGGGCAGCAGCCTGTTCTCGGCCCAACTGGCGGCCCAACGTGGCCTGCCTTATGCCTTTGCCTCGCACTTTGCGCCCCGCATGCTGATGCAGGCGATAGACCTGTACCGCAGCACCTTTGTTCCTTCTGCGGCACTGGCCAAACCGCGCGTGGTAGTGGGCGTGCCGTTGGTTGCCGCACCCTCTGATGAAGAGGCGGACTTCCTGGCCAGCAGCATCTTCCAACGCGTCTCGGGCATCGTGCGCGGCGAGCGCAAAGCTTTGCAGCCGCCGGTGGCCAGCTACCTTGAAACCCGTGGCCCGCAGGAGCGCGCAGCGATCACTGACTTTTTGGCCATGGCGGTGATAGGCGGGCCGGCCACCGTGGCCGCACAGCTCAAGAAGATTGTCGACGTGACAGAAGCTGACGAGCTGATGCTGGTTTGCGATGTGTTTGAGCCGGCGTTGCGCCTGCGTGCGCTGGACATTGCGAGCGCAGCCCTGGCTGTCTGAATCCGCCGAGGTTGATGCAGTTGCCCTATTGATCGGGTCATAACCACTTGCCTTCACCCGAAGGCCTATTTTTGCGCGGGCATCGCGCATTCCACTTGGCATTCCGGATGGCCCATCCTTGGGATTGGTTGGCTTCGGTTGGAACTTGTTAGCCAATTTGGGGCTACATCGAACACAGTTTAGCTAGTGCAGAGCTAGCTTCATTTCGATGCAAAAGACCAATATGACCACCAAACAAGTTCCGCAAGTGCCCATGCGTGTCGTGCTGGGTAGCCAGACCATTAAAGCTTTTGTAGTGGCGCCCAAGCGCTTCAATGTGCTGGGTATTGTGCGCATGGGAATGGAGTACGGGCTATTGGTACTCACAGAGGATGGAGACTATCTGCGCGTGAACGGCTCCGTCGAGATGAAGCTGGTGAAAGCAGAGGTGGAGAGCGCCATTCAGGCGGCAATCGGTAACTGGGCGGGTAAGCAAAACGCCCCAGCGAAAGCCTGCCACCTGCCCAAAGCGCCCAGCATCGTCGTCAGAAAGCACCGCCATGCCGAACTGCCGCCCGGACAAAGCGTGTTTTTGGCTGCCCACTAGACCTGACTGAATACGCACACCATCCAGCGGGTGCACAAACTCAGCACGGCCGTCATCGCGCCAGACGCGAGCGGCAGGCGTTGCAAGTCCATCCCATCCGGCCCCCTGCAGCGGGGCATTCTTCCGGATAGCTAACCGTTGGATTCGGTTGGACTCGGTTGGAACTTGTTAGACATGCAATTGGCTTAATACCTATATTTAAAACGTTGTCGGTGAATGTCCATTCCGATTCCAGGGCACCAAGAAGTGCTTGCCTGTCAAGGCGTTGTTGGACTTGTGGTTCGAAAGCTTTTTATAGGAGAAATGTCATGAGACTAAGTAAGATTTCTACAGCGGTTGTCTTGGGCACACTGGCCGTCATTTCCATGCAAGCGCAAGCCGTTGATACCGGAACTGCCACCGTGAATGCCACAGCCGGCCTGGCTCCGGTGGTCGTTGTTTCCTGCACCGATGTGAATTTCGGTGTTTGGCGCATTCCAAACCGGTCTAGTGGCGGTCAAACTACCGTCATCACCTTGACGACTGCCGCCAACACCGCGGGTGCCGTGACCACCGCGACGGCTACTGGTGACACCACCAGCGTGGCACTGGCAACGGGCTACGTGGCTCCTACGGCCGCAACCTGCTCGGTGTCCGGCATCATGAATAAGTCCGCCACTGTACGGACTGCGATTTCAGCCAATACCAGTCTGACCTTTGCCCCCAGCACCCACGAAAGTTTGGCCGACCCCACCGCTTTGGCGGCTCTGAGTGCGGAGCTGACTTTGGCCGGTACCGGCGTTGCTATCGATGGCAACGGATCGGGCGCATTCCGCGTCACCGGTGTGCTGACGATTCCAGCCGCGATCATCGGAGGCAACTATGGCGGCTACAAAACCAATGGAGTCAACGCCGCGACCGTCACTGTGACGGATCAGATTTAAGCGGATCCATCCCAGCTAAGTGGCAACCGGAATGGCGGGGAAGGGCTTGAGTCCTTCGCCGCCTAGGCAGAGAGGGAGGCCCTGCACCGTGCAGCGACCTCCCCGGTACCTTGAGAGCGGTCATGTTCAAAAAAATGCTGCAACTGTTGTTGCTATTTCTTGCGGTGCTGCAGGGCGCGGCGGCGCAGGGCA
>CAIQYP010000253.1 GCA_903876045.1 uncultured beta proteobacterium
CTCACGGCCATGCGCTTTGAAATTGTCAAAGCCGAATACGACGCCAAAGGCAAACGCACCCTGGTGCCCACCGGTGAACCCGAAGTGCGCGTGCCCTGCGACACCGTGCTGGTGGCGGTGGGCCAGGAAAACTCCTTCCCCTGGATTGAAGCCGAATGCGGCATCGAGTTTGATAAATGGGGCCTGCCCAAGTTGGGTGATGGCACTTTCCAGAGCACGCGGCCCAAGGTTTTCTTTGGTGGTGACGCAGCTTATGGCCCCAAAAACATCATCACCGCGGTAGCCCACGGGCATGAAGCAGCGGTCTCTATCGACCGCTTCCTGCACGGCGAGATTGTGGCCAAGCGCCCGGCGGCTACGGTGAATTTGATGTCGCAGAAGATGGGTATTCACGAGTGGAGCTACCGCAACGATGTGTCTAACGACACGCGTTTCAAGGTGCCATGGGCGCAAGCCGAGATCGCCCTGGCCAGCATCAAGGTAGAGGTGGAACTGGGCTTTGACGCGGCTACCGCATTCAAGGAGGCCAGTCGCTGCCTGAACTGCGATGTGCAGACCGTGTTCAACCGCGATACCTGCATCGAGTGCGACGCCTGCGTGGACATTTGCCCGATGGATTGCATCACCTTCACCAGCGATGGGGAAGAAACCGATCTGCGCACCCGCCTGAAGGCGCCGGCAACCAATGCCGAACAGGATTTGTATGTCTCGGGTGAACTCAAGACCGGCCATGTCATGGTGAAAGACGAGGACGTGTGCCTGCACTGCGGCCTGTGTGCCGAGCGCTGCCCCACCGGTGCCTGGGACATGCAGAAGTTTCTTTTTTCGACAACGCAGGCCGGGCCACGCTCCCGTGACGTGCGCAAAACCGCCGTGGAGGCCGCATGAAACGTATCAGCGCAGTCAACGATTTCGTCATCAAGTTTGCCAACGTCAACGGCTCGGGTTCGGCTTCGGCCAACGAGTTGTTTGCCAAGGCCGTGATGCGCATGGGAGTGCCAGTAAGCCCGCGCAACATCTTCCCCAGCAACATCCAGGGCATGCCAACCTGGTACGAGGCGCGGGTGTGCGAAAAGGGCTACCACGGCCGTCGCGGTGGCGTCGACATGATGGTGGCCATGAACCCGCAGACCTGGGACACCGACATTGCGGAAATTGAAAGTGGCGGCTACCTGTTCTACGACAGCACCCGCCCGATGCCGCCCAACAAATTCCGTGACGATGTGTTGACGATTGGCGTGCCGCTGACCGAGATTTCCAACAACGCCTATGACGAACCACGCCAGCGCCAACTGTTCAAGAACATTATTTACGTTGGAGCCCTTTCCGCCCTGCTGGATGTAGATGCCGAGGTGTTCGAGAAGCTGTTTGCCGAGCAATACAAGGGCAAAGAGCGTCTGCTGGCGTCCAATGTGCAGGCCCTTCATCTGGGGCGCGATTACGTGAAGACGCACATAGCCTACCCGTTGGGCATTCGCGTGCAACGCGCCGATGCGGTGGGCGACCAGATCTTTACCGATGGCAATAGCGCCGCAGCTTTGGGCCTGGTTTACGGTGGCGCCACAGTGGCCGCCTGGTACCCGATCACACCGTCTACCTCCGTGCCCGAGGCCTTCCAGAAATACTGCGAAAAATTCCGCGTCGATCCAGCGACCGGCCAGCACCGCTATGCCATCGTGCAGGCGGAAGATGAGTTGGCCTCCATCGGCATGGTGGTGGGAGCCGGCTGGAATGGCGCCCGCGCCTTTACCGCCACCTCCGGCCCCGGTGTGTCGCTGATGACCGAGTTCATCGGGCTGGCCTACTTTGCCGAGATTCCGGTCACCATCGTCAATGTGCAGCGCGGCGGCCCCAGCACCGGTATGCCGACACGCACGCAGCAGGCCGACATCCTGTCCTGCGCTTACGCATCGCACGGCGACACCAAGCATGTGCTGCTGTTCCCACAAGACCCGCATGAGTGCTTTGAGCATTCCGCTGCGGCGCTCGATTTGGCTGACCGCCTGCAGACGCCCATTTTTGTGATGACCGATCTGGACATCGGCATGAACCAGCGCCTGTGCAAACCCTTTGTCTGGGAAGAAGGCAAGGGCTACGACCGCGGCAAGGTGATGACCGCTGAGGAACTGGAAGCCGGCAAGGACTTTGGCCGCTACAAAGATGTGGATGGCGACGGCATTCCCTGGCGCACCCTGCCCGGCACACACCCCAGCAAAGGCGCATTCTTTACCCGTGGCACCACGCGCAACCCGTATGCGATGTACTCGGAGCGCGGACCGGACTACATCTACAACATGGAACGTCTGCTGCGCAAGTTCAAGACTGCTGCCAACCTGGTGCCGCAGCCAATTTTCCGAAAAGCCAAACAGGACACACGTTTTGGTGTGATCTATTTCGGCTCCACCAGCCCGGCCATGCGCGAGGCCTTGGACGTGCTGGAAACGCAGGACTTGCATGTGGATGCCATGCGCCTGTGCGCCTACCCCTTCCCGGACTCGGTGCAGACTTTTATTGCCGAGCACGACACGGTGTTTGTGGTGGAACAAAACCGCGATGGCCAGATGCACTCGCTGCTGGTCAACGAACTCGACTTCGACCCGGCCAGACTGCCGCGTGTGCTGCACTACGACGGCACACCCATTACCGCTCGCTTTATCGCAGGCGCCATTGCCAAACGCATGGAAGCCCAGACCAAGAAACATGTGGAGGCCGCATGACCTACATCGCAAAACCCCGTCTGCACCACCCCACGCTGCACACCAACAAGGTGGGCTACACCCGGCGTGATTACGAAGGCCGCATCTCCACGCTGTGTGCCGGTTGTGGACACGACTCGATCTCCGCTGCGATTATTCAAGCCTGCTGGGAACTGGACATTGAGCCGCACCGTGTGGCCAAGCTCTCGGGCATTGGTTGCAGTTCCAAAACACCGGATTACTTTCTGGGCGCATCGCACGGATTCAACACCGTGCATGGCCGTATGCCCTCCGTGCTGACCGGCGCCAACCTGGCCAACCGCGACCTGCTGTATCTGGGCGTATCGGGCGACGGCGACTCCGCCTCCATCGGTCTGGGTCAGTTCGCCAATGCCATGCGGCGTGGCGTGCGCATGGCCTATATCGTGGAAAACAATGGCGTCTATGGCCTGACCAAGGGCCAGTTCTCCGCCACCGCCGACCGTGGGTCCAAGAGCAAAAAGGGTGTTATCAACAGCGACAGTCCGGTGGACTTGGTGGGCATTGCGCTGCAACTCGGTGCGACCTATGTGGCGCGCAGTTTCAGCGGTGACAAGGCCCAACTGATTCCGCTGATCAAGGGCGCCATCGCCCATGGTGGTGCGGCGTTTATTGACGTCATCAGCCCCTGCGTCACCTTCAACAACCACGGCGGCAGCACCAAGAGCTACGACTATGTGCGCCAGCACAACGAAGCGGTGAGCCGCATCGACTTCATGGTGCCCGGTGAAGAAATCACCACCAGCTATGCCCCCGGCGAGGTGGTGGATGTGCCACAGCACGACGGCAGCATTCTGAGATTGCGCAAGTTGCACACCGACTACGACCCGACCGATCGCAACGCCGCCATGAACTACATGCAGCAGCACTCGGCGCGCGGCGAAGTGGTGACCGGCCTCTTGTATATGGACTCGCTGGCCACCGACCTGCACACCGCACTGAACACCAGCGAGCACCCGCTCAATACTTTCAATGCGCCCGAACTCTGTCCGGGAAAAAAGGCGTTGGAAAAAATCAACGCTTCGCTAAGATAAGTCATTAATCTATTCCCTTCACGCCAGCACAGGAGATACGCCATGCCCGAACGTACCGTCTTTCAGTCCATGTCCCAGCGCCACGTGATCAGCCTGGGGCCGAACGCCAGCCTGTATGAAGCAGCGTGCGTGATGACCCGTGCCAACTGCGGCAGTGTGCTCATCATCGACAGCGGCAACGTCCTGCTGGGTATCGTGACGGAGCGGGACCTGATGACGCGCGTGATGGCCAAGGCGCTGGACCCGGCCAAGACCCCCTGCTCGACGGTGATGACGCGTGGCCCGCGCACCGTGCCGCCCGAAACCAAGGTGGCCGATGCGGTGCTGCTCATGATTGAACGCGGCTTTAGAAACCTGCCGGTGATCACTCACGAGGGCAAAATCCTGGGCGTGTTCTCAGCGCGCGATGCGCTGCCGCGCGAGTTGAATGCGGCAGTCAGCCTGGCCGAGTTCAACGAACAGGTGAACGACGCGCTGGGTTAGAAAACGGCGTTAACCGGGGCGTTACCGGTGGCCGGGTCGCCTATTTGACCAACAGCCAGCTTTGTAGTCAAAGAATTCATCAAAGCGGGTGCCAGAAACAGTCGTAGGCGGGGCTTGTGCAGCCGGTGATTGTTTAGCAGGGAGTAGCGATCATGAAGCTTAGACGTTTCCTTTCAGGCGTGCTGGCGCTTCTAGCTGCCTCGGCCTATGCGCAGATCTCCGGACAAACTCCTCCACCCGGGCCCCCGGCGCAGCCGGAAAAGCAGGTTGTATTCATTGCGTCCGATTTCAAGAATGGGGGCGTGATGGGTGTTTATCGTGGCTTCGAGGAGGCCACGAAAAAGCTTGGATGGAAAATCCGCCTGGAAGATGGACACGGTCAGAAAGCAACACAGGCAGACCTGCTGACGCAGGTGCTGGCCGATCATCCCCACGGTATTGTTTTTGGCGGTTTTGAGCCGAACGACTTCAGCGACCAAGTGGCGTTCGCCAAGCAAAGCAAGATCGTTCTAGTGGGCTGGCATGCAGCCAAAGAACCCGGTGCAACCAAGGAGTTGTTCGTCAATGTCTCGACCCGACCCGTCGATGTCGCAAGAATTGCCGCCGACTTTGTGATCAAAGATGCCATCACCAACAAGCGGCAGGTTGGCGTGATCATTTTCAACGACAACCAGTACGCAGTAGCCAATGCCAAGACCGAAGCGATGAAGCAGACCATTCAGGCTTGTCAGGGCTACAAAGGCTGCAAGGTATTGGCGGTAGAGAACGTGCTCATTTCGGATGCCGCTACGGCGATGCCGGTGGTGGTTCAAAAGCTGATCGCAACGCACGGGGCGGCCTGGACCTACAGCCTGGCCATCAACGATGTGTACTTTGATGAAATCAATTACCCGCTGCTGCTGGCCAAACGCGAAGACATTCGTAACGTGTCAGCCGGGGACGGCTCAAACAAAGCACTGAGTCGCATTGGTGCGGGTGTGTCGCAACAAGTCGCAACCGTGGCAGAGCCCTTGAAAATGCAGGGATACCAACTCGCCGATGAGCTCAACCGGGCCTTGACCGGCACCGCGCCGAGCGGGTTTCAATCCCAACCCATTCTTGTCACCACCGAGTTGCTCAAGACAACTGGCAATCGGGGGATTGAATCAGCGTTGGGCTTTGAGGCGGCATATACATCCATCTGGGCCAGGAAATAGCGATGGGCTATTTTCGCTATTCGGTTCTTGCGCTTAGAGTCCTGCGCTGGGTGCTGCTGGCCAGTCTGACCGTTTTTGCGCTGGCGAGCGCGTTCGGCATCGCGCATGAGAGAGACAAGGCGTTGAGTCATGCCCATGCCTCCGCCCAGGGAATGGCAGAACAAAGTCTTTTTGCAATCTCGAACTCGCTTTGGCAATACGACATTGAGGGACTCAATGCGCTACTCACCGGCATAGTGGCATCCAGGGTGGTGGTGCGGGCTGAGGTGCTCGCACTCGACAAAGTAGTGGTTGATGTAAGTCTGCCTGGATTCACCGGCGCAGTTGATCGCGTGTGGAGCTTGCCGGTTATGGCACCAGACCACAAGACAGCTATAGGAGCGCTGCGAATTTCAGAGTCGTATGCTGAGGTGAATGCCGAGGTTGCGAGCACCCTGAAAACACTGCTGTTGACCGATTTGGCCAAGATCATTGGATTGGCCCTGGTGCTGTTTGCCATCATCTATGGAACGATTGCCAGGCACCTGCATCAATTGGCACGTGACGTGACCCAACTTGGGCATGCTGAGAACGCTCCCCATCTGTTGGTGGCCAGGAAAATGGGGCGCAACTACCGCGACGAGATCGACGTACTGGTTGAAGCAATCAACCGCTTCGTGGCCGAGCGTGGCGAAGAAATGCGCCTTCGTTCCGCCGCTGAAGAGGAACGTCGGCTGGCCCTGCTGGCACTGGCGCAGAGTGAGGAGAACCTTGCAATAACCTTGTACTCGATTGGCGATGCGGTCATCGCCACAGATGAAGCGGGTCGGGTTACCCGCATGAACCCGACCGCCGAGCGTTTGACGGCCTGGCCTCTGGCGGATGCCATAGGTCACCCGCTAACCGACGTGTTTCGCATCATCAGCGCCGAGACCCGTCAGCCGTCGGACAACCCGGTGCAGTTGGTGATGGCTCGGGGTGAAATAGTGAGCATGGCCAACCAGACCGCGCTGCTTGCGCGTGACGGCCACGAATACCAGATCGCCGACAGCGCTGCGCCGATCCGCAATGCGGCCAATCAGATTGTTGGCGTGGTGCTGGTGTTCAGCGACGTGACCGAAAAGTACCGTGCCGAAGAATCCCAGCGGCGGCGCCAAATCATGATGGAGCGCACGGAAAACATGGCGCACCTGGCCAGTTTCGAGTGGGATGTGGATACCAACATCGTGTCCTGGTCGCCAGAGATGTTCCGGATTTTGGGGCGCGATCCAGCCATGGGCACACCCAACCTGGAGGGCCAGGCCGAGTTGTACACCCCCCAATCCACGCAAGCCCTGTATGAAGCAGTTGGCAAGGCGTTGTCGGACGGTACGCCCTACGAACTCGAATTAATGTCGGTGCAGCCCGATGGGGAACTACGCCCCTGCATCGCCAAAGGCTTCCCTGAACGCAATACCAGCGGTCGGGTGGTTCGGCTGGCCGGGCTGGTGCATGACATCACGGAGCGCAAGAAGGAAGAAGAAAAAACCCGACTTGCCGCCAGCGTATTTGGCCATGCCCGCGAAGGCATCATCATCACCGACGCCCAAGGCAACATTGTCGAAGTTAACGAATCCTTTGTCCGCATCACCGGCTACAGCCGCGAAGAAGCGATTGGCCGGAACCCGCGCTTTCTGAGCTCCGGTCGACAGGACAACTCTTTCTATGAAGCCATGTGGCACACCTTGACCGTGCAGGGGCACTGGAGCGGCGAAATCTGGAACCGGCGCAAAAACGGTGACCTGTACGCTGAACTGCTCACCATTAGCGCGGTGCGCGACGGGCGAGGCGACACGCAACAATATGTTGCCCTGTTTTCCGATATCACCGGCATCAAAGAACACCAAGGGCAGTTGGAGCACATTGCCCACTACGACGCCCTGACGAATTTGCCCAATCGATTGCTGTTGGCTGATCGGCTGAAACAGGCCATGGTGCAGGCACAGCGACGCGGCCAACAGCTGGCTGTAGCCTACCTCGATCTGGATGGTTTCAAGAACGTCAACGATCGGTACGGTCATGACGTGGGCGACCAGTTGCTCATTCATCTGGCTACAGCCATGAAAGACGCCTTGCGAGAAGGCGACACACTGGCACGGCTGGGCGGGGACGAGTTTGTGGCAGTATTGATTGACCTGGAGAGTGTGGATAGCTGCCTGCCCTTGCTTACCCGGCTTCTTGACGCGGCCTCTGCACCGGTTGAAGTGGGTTCGATCGTGCTGCAAGGCTCGGTCAGCATCGGGGTAACCGTCTACCCTCAGGCACAAGAAGTAGAAGCGGATCAGCTCATGCGCCAGGCTGACCAATCTATGTACCAAGCCAAAATGGCCGGTAAAAACCGCTACCAGGTATTCGATGCAGATCTCGACAGCAGCATGCGCGTCCACCACGAAAGTCTCCAGCGCATCCAACGGGCGCTGGAGCAGGGCGAATTCGTGCTGCACTATCAGCCCAAGGTCAATATGCGCGAAGGTCTGATCATTGGAGCTGAGGCGCTTATCCGCTGGCAACATCCTGAGAAAGGTTTGCTTGCACCCGCCACATTCCTGCCGGCGATCGAAGACCACCCGCTTGCGGTAGAGGTGGGCGAATGGGTGATTGATACAGCGCTGAGCCAAATAGAGGCGTGGCGCGCTTGCGGACTTGATCTTTCCGTCAGCGTAAATATCGGCGCTCGCCAGTTGCAACGCAGCGACTTTGTGCAACGCCTGCAGACGATCCTCGCCAGGCATCCCAAAGTCACCCCGTCCAGTCTCGAACTTGAGGTGCTGGAAACCAGTGCACTAGCCGACATGGAACAGGTGTCGCAGGTGATTGAGTACTGCCACCAAATGGGTGTGAAATTTGCGCTCGATGACTTTGGAACCGGCTACTCGTCACTAACCTACCTCAAGCGCCTGCGCGTTGCGCTGCTTAAGATCGACCAGAGCTTTGTGCGCGACATGCTCGACGATCCAGATGATTTGGCCATTCTGGAAGGCGTCATCGGATTGGCGAATGCCTTCAATCGCGAGGTGATTGCCGAGGGCGTGGAGACGATCGAACACGGCACTGCATTGCTGCAACTTGGCTGCGAACTAGCACAAGGCTATGGCATCGCCCGGCCTATGCCGGCAGACCAATTGCCCGCTTGGGCGTCCTCCTGGAAACCGAATGAGATTTGGTCCGAGTTTTCTTGGCATGGCGGCAAACCCCAATCAATGGATAGGTAGTCGCCGATGTGCGCAGCCGTCATCAGACGCAAAACTAACCAAACTGGTAATTGGCCATGGCCACGTTCATGACGTGGTCCACAAAAATGCGCTCGCCAGAATCCGCTCCGGCGGCTCCGGCCACCACCATCAGCGGAATCAAATGGTCTTCGCGCGGATGGGCCTGGCGCGCGGACGGCGCATGCGCCCAGTCCACCAGCATCCGGTTACGCGCTTCTGCATCCGTTTGGGTTACCGCTTCGTTGAGGTAGTTCTCAAAGACCGTGGCCACCGGGGTGGAGGCGGGGTTACCGAAGCCTCGCATGTTGTGATAAGTCAGACCACTGCCCAGAATCAATACGCCCTCTTCGCGCAGAGGTGCGAGCATCTTTCCAACGCGGATGTGCTCGGCTGCGTCGTAGCCCGACTTCATCGACAACAACACGATCGGTACATCAGCGTTGGGGTACATGAGGCCCAAAGGCACAAAGGTGCCGTGGTCAAAACCGCGCATGGGGTCTTGCTTGCAAGTGATGCCACCGCCCGCCAGTAGTTCGGTGACGCGCGATGCCAGCGCGGGAGAACCGGGCGCCGGGTATTGCAGATGGTAGGTGTGCGCGGGGAAACCGGAGTAGTCGTAATCCATCGGCGGATGTTCAGAAGTGGAGACACTGAACTCGGCCGCCTCCCAGTGGCCGGTAATCACCAGCACGGCCTTCGGCCTTTGGGGCAGACGCGCGGGCAGCGCGGCAAACTCTCTCGCCGTCCTGGCAAACATCTCGCGCATGCCATCAACAAAAGGCCAAGGACCGCCGCCATGGGAGATAAACAGGGTGGGGAATTTGGGTGTGGACATGCTGTTGCCTTTCAGGTTCTGGCAACAATTATGCGTGTCCCCTTCAGGACTTCCGTGTGCTGCACCCTGTTGCCCTGCCTGTATGCTCTGTTCCCACCTATGAAGCGCTATCCATGACCTCCAACCCCGCACGGACCATCACACGTTTGCTGCCCTTCTTGTTTGTGGTGCTGTGGTCCACCGGCTTTATCGGTGCTCGCCTGGGGCTGCCCCACATCCAGCCACTGACCTTTTTGCTGATTCGCTATGTCGCGGTGCTGTGCTGCATGCTGCCCATTGCCTTGATCAGCCGGGCGCCCTGGCCACAGTCCGCAGTTCAGTGGCTGCATATAGGTGTGTCCGGGCTGCTGGTGCATGGCCTCTACCTCGGGGGCGTTTTCATTGCCATTTCGCTTGGGCTGCCCGCTGGTGTCGCCAGTTTGGTGGTCAGCGTACAACCGTTGTTGACCGCCATCGGCGCAGGCTTCCTGCTAGGTGCCACCGTCAGCGTGCGCCAGTGGATCGGGCTGCTGCTGGGACTGGTTGGCGTGGCGCTGGTGGTATCCAACAAGTTGGGCATGGAATTTGGCGCACAGGCTCTGGTGCCCGCCGTGGTCGCGCTGCTGGCCATTACCGCGGGCACGTTGTACCAGAAGAAGTTCTGCCCGGTTTTTGACTGGCGCACCGGCGCAGTGGCGCAATTTCTGCCCACCACGGTGCTCACCGGCGTGGCGGCCGCACTCACAGAAAACTTTCAAATCCAGTGGACTGGCGAGCTGTTTTTTGCGCTGGGCTGGCTGGTGCTGGTGCTGTCACTCGGCGCGGTGAGTTTGTTGAACTGGCTGATACGCCACAGCAATGCCGTTAACGTGGCCAGCCTTTTTTATCTGGTGCCACCGTGCACAGCCTTGTTTGCCTGGCTATTGTTTGACAACACCTTGTCCGGGCTGGCGCTTGCGGGCATGGCACTCACGGTCTGGGGCGTCTATCTGGCGCGCAAATAGGCGGTGCAAGGCGATGCCAAAAGCCCCAGGCATTAGCGTGACATGGGTCAAGCACAAACGAGGCTAAGTTGCTATGATTCCTGCAGGCATCGAACAAACTACAGGAGCAACTTCTCATGACAATTCTGGTAGCTTACATCCCCCGGCCCGAAGGCCAATCAGCCCTTGATAAGGGCATTGAGTTGGCTAAAGAGCGCAATGAATTTCTGATCGTGGTGAACGCCACTCCCGGCGGTACAGGTGAAGACCCCTCGCGCGCCGATGCGCAAGACGTGGAGCGTGTGGAGCAGTTGCTTTCCGTCTCCGGCATCAAATCCGAATTCAAGCAATTTGTACGCGGCAAAAATGCGGTCGAAGAACTGGAAGACCTGGTTGCCCTGCACCAGGTTTCCATGCTGGTTATCGGTTTGCGCAAACGCACTGCGGTTGGCAAACTGATCATGGGCAGCATGGCGCAAGAAATTCTGATGACAGTCAATTGCCCCATTCTGGCCGTCAAAGCAGACTAACTTTTTGCATGCCAGGGGGGGTGTCCGTGTAGCCCAGTTCCGGCGCCCGGATATTGCCCGCCGCCACGTCGACCCAAAGGCTATGGCCATTGCCGGGCTTGAACGGCAGAACCGCATGGCGCGCCAAACCTTCGATATGGCGGGTGATCACATCCAGCACCCATCCATGGGTTATGACCAGCACCCTTTGGCGCGGATGACAGACTGCTATATCGGTCAGTGCCTCCAGCACGCGGTCGGCAAATTCATCCATCGTCTCGCCGCCGACGAACTGTGCCGCAGGATTGCGCCGCAGGATTTGCTCTAGCTGTGTGGGGTTCAGCTCAGCCAGTTCATTTTTTGGAATGCCCTGAATTGCACCGAAATTGCGCTCTTTCAGCCCCGCGTGGATACGCGGCGGCCCAAGTTGCAGGGCGCCGGAAATAATGTCTGCGGTTTCGGAAGCGCGCACCAGCGTGCTGCACCACACCACCTCAAAACCCTGGCTGGCAAAGGTCTGCACCATCTCGGCAGCCTGGGCACGACCATGCGCATTGATGGGAACGTCCAACCAACCCTGCAGAATGCCGCTCTTGTTCCAATCGGTTTCACCGTGGCGAACAATGCAGAGTTGAGCGGTAGGCATAGAAAGCACATCTTACGTTTGGCCAGCTATACGGCACGTGAAAATTTGCAATGCATACCACTTTTCGCACGACGAGTAACAGTTTGTTTGCCATGCGAAACGGTAATAACTTTGAGCCAAAATAGGTACGGCTGCAATGCAGCATACATTTTGACTTCCATCCAACACCATGAAACCTTTGATACTCACCGGATTTTTGCTACTTGGCCTGACCTTGGCTTTGGCGCTAATGGGCATGACGCTGGCAAGAGCGCGCCGGGTGCGCCGCAGCAATGCCTCCAGCTTTACCTACGTCAGCACCCTGCTCGTCCTGGCTGCAGGGCTCAGCCTGACTCTGGGTGCATCGGCAACCCTGCACTTACAGACGCTGGACTTCTGGTCCTTCCTGGTGATACTGGCGATTTGCTCCCACTCTACGGTGTGGGCCGCCATTGCTTTTCAACTCAACAAGCCAGAGTTGCACCAGGATTTTGGAGACAGCTTCATGTTGTCCATGCTGTTCGCCGACCAGCACCAGCACGGAGACCGCGTCTAACTGGACTCGGGCACCATATCAATGGCGCCACAAGGGCACTCGGACGCGCAAATGCCACAGCCCTTGCAATAGTCGTAGTTGAACTCAAAGCGCTTGCCGGGCCCGAGTTTGATGACGGCGTTGTCGGGGCACACGCCGTAGCAGTTGTCGCACTCAAAGCAGTTACCGCAACTCAAACAGCGGCGTGCTTCAAACAAGGCATTGCTCTCGGTCAGGCCACCCTGCACTTCATCAAAGCTGCTGGTGCGCCGCGCAATTTCCAACTGCGGGCGCACCGTCTTGGGTGCATCGCTGTAGTACCAATTGTTGATGCGTTCCAACGTGGCTGGGGCATGCTTCACCACCGCCACGATGGTTTCTCCACGTAGCCAGGCGTCAATGTTGCGCGCCGCCTTTTTGCCGTGACCGACGGCGATCGTGACGTTGCGATCAGCAGGCACCATGTCGCCACCGGCAAACAGTCCCGGGTGACCGGTCATCATGGTCTGCGGGTCGACCTTGACCACGCCATTGTTCACTTCCAGGCCTTGCACACCTTCCAGCAGTGACAGGTCCACATCCTGCCCCAGCGCCAGCACCAGCGAGTCGGCCTCCAGACTTTCAAATTCGCCGGTGGGTTGCGGATTGCCTTTGTCATCCAGTTCCATTCTTTCGACAGTCAACATGCCGCCATCGGCCTGTTTGATAGTGGACAACCACTTCACCATCACGCCCTCTTGCAGCGCCTCTTCCACTTCAAAGTCGTGCGCCGGCATTTTTTCGCGGTTGCGCCGGTACACGATGATGGCCTCGGTGGCTCCCAGGCGCTTGGCGGTGCGTGCCACGTCAATGGCGGTGTTGCCGCCGCCATAGACCACCACACGGCGGCCCAACATGGGTTTGTCTTCGCCCTCCATGGAGCGCAGCACGGACACGGCATCCAGAATGTGCGACGAGTCCTTGGCCGGAATAAAGGCGCGCTTGGCGATGTGGGCACCGACGGCCAGAAACGCGGCGTCGAACTTTCCTTCGGCCATGGTGGCTGCGATGTTGTCCACCTTTACGCCCATCTCCACGGCGACGCCCATGGCCACAATGCGCTGCATTTCAGCCTCGAGCACTTCGCGCGGCAGGCGGTATTTGGGGATGCCAAAACGCATCATGCCGCCCATCAGCGGACCGGCTTCTTTTACCGTGACCTGGTGACCGAGACGACGCAACTGGTACGCGGCCGACATGCCGCTCGGGCCTGCGCCCACAACCAGCACATGCTTGCCGGACTCGGCTGCCGGTGCCGGTAATTTCCAGCCGTGCTTAAGCGCTTCATCACCTAAAAATCGCTCGACCGAGTTGATGCCCACGGGCGCATCAATCTTGCCGCGGTTGCACTTGCCTTCGCAGGAGTGGTAGCAGACACGGCCCATGATGGCGGGAAACGGGTTGTCGCGCACCAGGTGCTGCCAGGCCTCCAGGTAGTTACCGCTCTCGGCATGGAACAGCCAACCCTGAATGTCTTCACCCGCCGGGCACTGTGCGTTGCAGGGCGGCAGGCGGTCCACATAGACCGGGCGCTCGGTGCGCCAGGAGCCGGTTTTATTCGCCAGCGAGGAGCCGGGGTCGAGCGTGATGGCAAAAGGTTTTTCCATGGTCATTCACCTGTCTCGTCGAGCAGTTTAAAGCGCCGGATATTGCGATCGGCATCGGCCTGGATTTGCGCCAGCATCCCGGGCTGACCCGGTGTGCCAAACAGATGGGCAAAGCGTCTTTGCGGTTTGAGATAGTCCTCCACCGGCACATGGCGACGGATCTTGGTGACCGCCGTCACCTCACCGCGTTCGGCTTCGAATACGGGGAAGATACCGGTCTCGCGCGCCAACCGCGCCAGCTTGATGGTGTCATGGCTGGCCGAGCCCCAGCCCAACGGGCACGGCACCAGCACATGCAGGTAACGCGCGCCACGAATACTCATGGCTTTCTCCACTTTGGCTTCGAGGTCGCGCAGGTCCGCCACCGTGGCCGTGGCCACATAGGGAATCTCGTGCGCCATGGCTATCAGCGGCAGGTTCTTGCCCTGGCCTTGCGGTGCGCCGGGATGGGGGCCGACTGCCATGGTGGTGGCGGTGCGGGCGCCCATGGGTGTGGCCGAACTGCGCTGCACGCCGGTATTCATATAAGCCTCGTTGTCGTAGCAGATGTAGAGCACATCGTCGTTGCGCTCGAACATGCCACTCAAACAACCAAAGCCGATGTCGGTGGTGCCGCCGTCGCCGCCCTGCGCGATGACGCGTACATCACTCATGGCTTTGCCGGCCTTCTGCGCCTTGACCTTGAGCGCCGCAGCAATACCCGTGCCCACGGCGGCCGCATTGCCAAACAGCGAGTGGATCCACGGCAGTTGCCAGGAAGTTTCCGGATACGGCGTGCTGAACACTTCCAGACAGCCGGTGGCGTTGGCCGCGATCAGTTGGTTGTGGGTGGCGCGCATGGCGGCGTCCACCACATAGCGTGCGCCCAGCGCTTCGCCACAGCCCTGACAGGCGCGGTGGCCGGAGTTGAGCGAATTACTGCGCGCCTCAGATGACTGCACGCTGCGTTGGTCTTCATCGAGCAGCCGGTTGCCGACGGTGAAGGTACCGGTCTGATAGAACTTGATTTGGGTACTCATGATCAGGCTACCTTTGATGCAACCGAGCCGACATCGCGCAGCAGATTTTCGGCAATCGGGCCGCTGCGTCGCATGGCGGCTTCGCGTTCGAGTTGGCGGTTCACGATGCGCCAGTCCAGGTCCATAAAAGTCAGCGGCTGTAGCGTGCCGGCAATGGCCTCAGCAAAGGTGCGTATTAGCGACGCCTTGGTAATGGAGCGCCCACCCAGTCCGGCAATAACGGTGTAGCCCTGCATTGCCAAGCCAGACAGTGCCAGTCGTACGTCGGTGGAAACCACACCGCCCAGGCCGACCGAGAAACTCTTTTCCAGCACCACGACCCGTTTGGCGTTTTGCAGCGCTTGGCGCACTGCGTCCAACGGGAAGGGGCGGAAGGACTGTATGCCCAGCACGCCGATCTTCTCGCCTGTGGCGCGCATTTCATCAACCGCGTCTTTAATGGTACCCAGCACGGAGCCCAGCGCAATCACCACGGTGTCGGCATCTTCACAGCGATAGCTGCGCACCAGACCACCCGAGTCACGACCAAAGCGCGCTTTGAACTCGGCGGCGATTTGCGGGATGCGTTCCAACGCCATGGTCTGCTTGGCATGCGCGAGGTAACGCACTTCCATAAACGCCTCAGGGCCGACCATGGCACCAATCGACACCGGCTCATTCACGTCCAGCACCTGGCGCGGCTCATAGGGAGGCAGGAAAGCGTCCACATCCGCCTGCGAGGGCATGTCGACACGCTCATAGGCGTGGGTCAGGATGAAGCCATCCATGCAAACCATCACCGGCATGGAGAGCTCTTCGGCAATCTTGAAAGCCTGAATGTGCAGGTCAAGCGCCTCCTGATTGGTCTCGGCAAACAACTGCAGCCAGCCGCAATCGCGCTGGCTCATGGAGTCGCTGTGGTCGTTCCAGATATTGATGGGAGCACCAATGGCGCGGTTGGCCACCGTCATCACAATCGGCAGGCCGAGGCCGGAGGCGTTGTATACCGCTTCGGCCATGAACAGCAGGCCCTGGCTAGCGGTTGCTGTATAGGTGCGCGCACCGGCAGCAGACGAGCCGATGGCCACGCTCATTGCGGCAAACTCACTCTCGACGTTGATGAATTCGCAGGCGCTGAGCGAGCCGTCTTTGACGCGTTCGCCTAAGCCCTCCACGATATGGGTTTGCGGCGAGATCGGGTAGGCGCAAATCACTTCCGGGCGCGCCAGCGCAACCGCTTCGGCTACCGCGGCCGAGCCTTCAACTTGTTTGAGCATGAGCCAGCTCCATCATTTCATTCTTCACGTAGATATAGGCTTCGTTAGCGCCCGCGACATTGGACTCGGCCACCTTGCCACGGAACTTGTGGCGAATGGCATGCTCCACCGCTTCGAGTGTGATCAGACCGGACAACGCCGCAAAGCCACCCAGCAGCACCGCATTGGGCAAAGGGCGGCCCAGCAGTTTGATGGCAATTTCTGTTGCGGGCACGGTGATCAGACGCTCGTAGCGAAAGCGCTGGCTGATCTCGCCCAGCCCCAGATCATCAAAACTGCGCCGGGTGTTGATGAGCACGTAGCCGTCGGGCTTGAGACCCTGGAACACATCCACCTGATTCAAGAGCGTGGGGTCCTGCACGATCAGCACGTCGGGCGTCATGATCGGTTCGCGCAGCCGGATCTCCTGGTCATCGATGCGGCAAAACGCCACCACCGGCGCACCGGTGCGCTCGGAACCAAAACTGGGGAAGGCTTGCGCGTGACGGCCCTGCTCAAAGGCGGCGATGGACAGCATTTCTGCCGCCGTCACCACGCCCTGGCCACCGCGCCCGTGGATACGAATCTGCAACATCTTTGTCTCCTGCTCTTTTTGTGAGGACTTGGGATGTCGGCATTCTGTGCCTTTAGGCGGCCGCTTTATTGATTGATATCAAAAAACTGAGAGGTTGGGCGGCGGAGAACTACATCAGCATTTCGGCCGGTGCACTCTGCGCCAAACCGCGCTGCGCCGTAAACGAACTGCCGGCTGCCGCCAGCATGGTGAGCGCAATGGCCAGCCACTGGGTGCCGGTCAATTGCTCGTCCAGCACGAGCATGCCAAGTAGAGCAGCCACCGCCGGCTCCATGCTGGCCATGATGCCAAAGCTCTCCTTGGGCAGGCGCTTCAAGGCCACCATTTCCAAAGAGATGGGCACGGCGCTGGAGATTGCGGCCACGCCCACGCCATACAGCAAAAGTTGCGGGTCCAGCAGCGCGCTGCCCGCCTGCCAGATGCCAAAGGGCACGACCGCGATGGCGGCAACGCTCAGGCCCAACGCTACAGACTGCCCTGCGTGCAGATGCCCCACCCGCTTGCCAAACACAATGTAGGCGCCCCAGCAAACCGCAGCGGCCAGGGCGTAGCCCACGCCCGCCGGATCCAGGGGCGCGGCGCCCGGGTTGATGGGCAGT
The DNA here is from genome assembly GCA_903876045.1 of uncultured beta proteobacterium. GTDB lineage: Bacteria > Pseudomonadota > Gammaproteobacteria > Burkholderiales > Burkholderiaceae_C > Allorhodoferax. The sequence continues at coordinate 17,239 of CAIQYP010000253.1, forward strand.
AACAACGCCAGGGAACACACAGCCAGCAGCAGCCAGACAAAGTCAATGACCCTGCGTGAGGAAAACATCGCCACCGAGAGTGGCCCCGCAAATTCAATCGCCACAGCCAAGCCGAAGGGGATGGTGCGTAGCGACATATAGAACAGCAGGTTCATGAAACCCAGCGCTACGCCGTAGCGCAACACCGACTTGGCATCGGTGCGCGACAGCGGCCAACGCCAGGGCCGCCATATGACCAGCAGCAACAAAGCCGAAAAGCCCACGCGCAAAGCTGTCGTACCAAACGCCCCCACCAGGGGAAACAATTGCTTGGCGAACGAGGTGCCGATACCGAGCGCCGTGACGGAGCCCAGAACGGCGAGCAGTGGCAGCAGGTTTGCTAAACGCCGTGCCGCAGTCAAGCGTTGTACTGGTAGACGCCCTGCCCTGTCTTGCGACCCAGGCGACCA
>CAIQYP010000254.1 GCA_903876045.1 uncultured beta proteobacterium
AGCAAAGAGTTCAAAGGCTTTGTGGCCGTAGACCGGGTGGACCTGTCCGTGCGGCGTGGAACCATCCACGCGCTGATTGGCCCCAACGGTGCGGGAAAAACCACCTGCTTTAACTTGCTGACCAAATTCATCAAGCCCAGTTCGGGCGTGATTCTGTTTAACGGGCAAGACATCACGCAGGATGCCCCCGCACAGATCGCGCGACGCGGCATCATCCGCTCCTTCCAGATATCTGCCGTGTTCCCCCACCTCAGCGTGCTGGAAAATGTGCGTGTGGCCTTGCAACGCAAGATCGGCACCTCGTTTCATTTCTGGCGCCCGGAGAGTTCTCTGCACAGCTTGAACGACAAGGCCTTGGAGTTGCTGGCCGCCGTCGATCTGGAAAGTTACGCCCATACCGTCACGGTGGAGTTGAGCTACGGTCGCAAGCGAGCGCTGGAAATCGCCACCACCCTGGCCATGGACCCGGAACTGATGTTGCTGGATGAACCTACACAAGGCATGGGCCTGGAAGATGTGGACCGCATTCGCCAGCTCATCAAAAAGGTGGCGGCGAACCGAACCGTGCTGATGGTGGAGCACAACATGAGCGTGGTTTCCAGCATTGCCGACACCATTACTGTGTTGCAGCGAGGCGCCACGCTGGCCGAAGGCCCTTATGCTGAAGTCTCCAAAAACCCCGCCGTGATCGAAGCCTACATGGGCAGTGCCGACACCGAATTGGTCGGAGCACATTGATGCGCACAACAAATTGCCAACTTGACGTTTTTGGGTCGGAGTTCTGATGTCGGCTACCTATCTTGAAATTCGTGATTTGCATGCCTGGTATGGCGAGTCACATGTGTTGCATGGCGTCAACTTCGATGTGCGTGAAGGCGAGGTGGTTACGCTGTTGGGCCGCAATGGCGCGGGTCGCACCAGCACCATGCGCGCCATCATGGGCCTGACTGGCAGCCGCAAGGGCTCGATCAAGGTGCATGGCAAGGAGACCATTGGCTCTAGCACCCACAGCATTGCACGCATGGGCATTGGTTATTGCCCGGAAGAGCGCGGTATCTTTTCCAGCCTGACCACCGAAGAAAACCTGATGCTGCCGCCCGAGTTGGCAAAAGGCGGCATGGGCATAGATGAGATTTACAGCATGTTTCCGAATTTGAAGGAACGTGCCAATAGCCAAGGCACGCGCTTGTCTGGCGGCGAGCAGCAAATGCTGGCCGTGGCCCGCATTTTGCGCACCGGCGCGCGCCTGCTTCTGCTGGACGAAATTTCCGAAGGGCTGGCCCCGGTCATTGTGCAAAAGCTGGCCGAGATGGTGAAGATGCTTCGTGCCAAGGGCTACACCATCGTGATGGTCGAGCAGAACTTCCGTTTTGCTGCACCGTTGGCTGACCGCTTTATGGTCATGGAGCACGGCGAAATCCAGCAGGAATTTACCCAGGCGCAATTGCCTGAACGCATGGCCCAGTTGCACGAGTATCTGGGCGTCTGATTTTTTTACTAACCACGAACGAGGAAAAAAACTATGAAACTGAAAAAACTAGCCGTTGCCTGCGCAATTAGCTGTGCCGGCCTGGCCGCTGTGTCTACACCGGTTCAAGCCCAAATTTCGGGTGACGTCATTCGCATTGGCATCATCACCGACATGTCGGGTTTGTATTCCGACATCGACGGCCCGGCCGGCGCTGAAGCCATCAAGATGGCCGTTGCCGAATTGGGTGGCGCGGTCAATGGCAAAAAGGTCGAAATTCTGACCGCTGACCACCAGAACAAACCCGATGTGGCTGCTGCCAAGGCGCGTGAGTGGTTTGATACCCAAGGCGTGGACATGCTAATCGGCGGCACCAACTCAGGTACCGCGCTGGCCATGGCCAAGGTTGCGGCTGAAAAGAAAAAGCTGTTTATCGCCATTGGCGCGGGCACTTCGGCACTGACCAATGAGCAGTGCAATCCCTACACCGTGCATTACGCCTATGACACCGTGGCCCTGGCCAAGGGAACCGGCGGCGCAGTCGTGAAGGCCGGTGGCAAGAGCTGGTATTTCCTGACAGCCGATTACGCCTTTGGCGCTGCGCTGCAAAACGACACCGCCAATGTAGTCAAAGCCGCTGGCGGTACGGTGGTTGGTTCGGTCAAGCATCCGCTGTCTGCAAGCGACTTCTCGTCGTTCCTGTTGCAAGCGCAGGGCAGCAAGGCCGACATTCTCGGTCTGGCCAATGCCGGTGGTGACACCATCAACGCGGTTAAGGCAGCTAACGAATTCGGTATCACCAAGACCATGAAACTGGCCGGTATGCTGGTGTTTATCAATGACATCCACTCCCTCGGCCTCAAAGCCACACAGGGCATGTACCTGACCGATAGCTGGTACTGGAATAAGGATGCCGAAACCCGCGCCTGGAGCCGCAAGTTCTTCGAGAAAATCAAGCGCATGCCCTCCAGCGTTCAGGCGGCTGATTTCTCTGCCACGCTTCAGTACCTGCAAGCTGTCAAGGCCATCGGTACCGATGATGCTGACAAGGTGCTGGCGCAGATGAAGAAGACCAAGATCAACGACGTCTTTGCCAAGGGCGGCGTGATTCGTGACGACGGCCGCATGGTCCACGACATGTACCTGATGCAGGTGAAGACCCCCGACAAGTCGGTTGAGCCATGGGACTATTACAACGTGGTGGAAACGATCAAGGCGGACGTGGCGTTCACGACCAAGGCCGAGACGAAATGTGCCGCTTGGAAATGATGACCCCCACGGTTGCCCACTGCGTGTGGCGCCCTGCCCCCCGAGGGGGCCGCGTTTCGCCTTGGGGCGGCCCGGCGGCGAAACATGCCCCCCAGCCATGGACTTGGTTGGCCAACGACTGAAACTGGAGATTTGATGAGCGAGATATTCGGCATACCGATTCAGGCTTTCCTCGGGCAGTTGCTGCTGGGGTTGGTCAACGGTTCGTTTTACGCCATGCTCAGCCTGGGCCTGGCGGTGATTTTTGGTTTGCTGGGTATCGTCAATTTCGCCCACGGCGCGCTGTACATGATCGGCGCCTATGTGGCTTGGCTCAGTCTGGAGAAATTCGGGCTGAACTATTGGGTCGCGCTGGTGGTGTCACCGCTGGTGGTGGGGCTGTTGGGCGTGGTGATTGAACGGTTGTTCCTGAAGCGCCTGTACAAGCTCGATCCACTCTACGGCCTGCTCCTGACCTTTGGCCTGGCGCTGATTGCCGAAGGCGTGTTCCGTGACCAGTTTGGTGTATCCGGCCAGCAGTATCCGGTGCCGGAGTTACTGCAAGGTGCCACCAACTTAGGGTTTATGGTGTTGCCCAATTACCGGGCCTGGGTGGTGGTGTCCTGTTTGTCTATCTGCCTGGGGACCTGGTTCCTGATCGAGAAGACCAGCCTGGGTGCCACATTGCGTGCCAGCACCGAGAACCCGCAACTGGTGCAGGCCTTTGGCATCAACGTGCCTTTGATGGTGACCATGACCTATGCCGGTGGTGCCGCGCTGGCAGCCATTGCCGGCGTGCTGGCCGCTCCCGTGATTCAGATCACACCGCTGATGGGCTCCAACTTGATCATCGTGGTGTTTGCCGTGGTGGTGATTGGTGGCATGGGTTCTATTTTGGGTTCCATCCTGACCGGCGTGATGTTGGGTCTGGTGGAAGGCCTGACCAAGGTGTTTTACCCCGAGGCGTCCAGCATCGTGGTGTTTGTGATCATGGTGATCGTGTTGATGGTCCGTCCGGCTGGCCTCTTTGGCAAGGAAAAATAACGTGAGTGCGTCTGCTTCTTCCTCCGCCTCTTCCGCAACTTCCTCTGCTGGCGTTTCAGCGTCGGCCGTCACCGCTTCCAGCCATGGCCGCAAGCTTTGGCTGGTCGGACTGGTTCTGCTGGTGATTGCACCTTTTCTCGGCGTGTATCCCGTGTTTTTGATGACCGCGCTTTGCTTTGCCATCTTTGCCTGCGCCTTCAATCTGCTGCTGGGTTACACCGGCCTGCTGTCTTTCGGCCACGCCGCCTTTATGGGCTCGGCAGCCTATGTGACAGGTTGGCTGGTGCGCAGTGGCGGTTGGTCGACAGAGGCAGGTGTGTTGGCTGGCACCCTGTTTGCCGCCTTGCTGGGTCTGCTGGTGGGCTTGGTTGCCATACGTCGCCAGGGCATTTACTTCGCCATGGTGACGCTGGCCATGGCGCAAATGATTTATTTTCTTTGCCTGCAGGTGCCATACACCGGTGGTGAAGATGGCTTGCAAGGTGTGCCACGCGGTAAGTTGCTGGGCATTTTGCCGTTGGACAACGATCTGGCGATGTACTTTGTGGTGCTGGCGATTTTTGTCGCGGTGTTTTTGGCGGTGGTGCGGATTGTGTATTCGCCCTATGGCCAGGTGCTCAAAGCCATTCGCGAAAACGAGCCACGCGCAATTTCCCTTGGCTACGACGTGGACCGTTACAAACTGCTGGCCTTTGTACTGTCCACCGCCATTGCGGGGCTGGCTGGTTCGGTCAAGACGGTGGTGCTGGGTTTTGCCACGCTCTCCGACGTGCACTGGTCACTCTCCGGCGAAGTGGTGCTGATGACATTGCTGGGAGGCATGGGCACCTTTGCCGGGCCGGTGGTGGGTGCTTTCACCATTGTGGGGCTGCAGAACTTTCTCGCTGATAGGGTAGGCTCATGGGTCACGGTGATCATCGGTGCCATATTTGTGGTCTGTGTGATTGCCTTTCGCAAAGGTATCGTGGGTGAATTGCTGGCTTGGCAACAACGTCGCCCGGCCAAATAAGACCCGCTTGAAGGGACTTAAGGCATGCAGTTTCGAATCGGAGAAGGCTGGGACATCCACGCACTGGTTGAGGGTCGCAAGCTGGTGCTCGGTGGCGTGGAAATTCCGTTTCATAAGGGCCTGCTGGGTCACTCGGATGCCGACGCCTTGTTACATGCCATCACTGATGCCTTGTTGGGTGCCGCAGCACTGGGCGACATTGGCACGTTGTTTCCCGATACGGATGCCGGGTTCAAGGGTGCAGACTCTGCTGTTTTATTGGCAAAGGCCGTAGCGCAAGTACGCGCTCTGGGTTTTGACGTCAGCAATGTTGATTGCACCGTGATAGCGCAGGCGCCCAAGCTGGCGCCCTACAAACAAACAATGCGCGCGCGCATTGCCCAGATCCTTGGAATTGAAGTGAATCAGGTCAACGTGAAGGCCAAGACTGCCGAAAAAATGGGCCCTGTGGGTGAAGGGCAGGCGATGGAAGCGCGGGCTGTGTGCCTGCTGATCAAGCCTGCACCGAGCGCTTGAGTTTGATGTTGGCCGATAGGCCGCCGGTCGTTGAGTTGTTCAGCGCGAATGCGCCGCCCATGCGCTGTATGGTCTTTTCAACAATCGCCAGACCCAGCCCTGCACCGTTGGCCTCGGTACGCGCAGCTTCACCCCGGTAAAACGGTTTCGTGAGGTTTCCAATCTGGTCGGCGGCAACGCCTGCTCCGTGGTCGCGTACTTTGATGAAAACCCACTTGTCGCGCGCAACGGCGGAAACCTCAATCATTGCAATCCCGGTGTCTGCCGACTTGCCATATTTGCGGGCGTTTTCCATCAAGTTGGACATGATGCGGCCTAGTTCAACATGGTCGGCCAAGACCTGTAGACCGTCGTCTATGTTCAATTTAACGCGTGCGTCGGGCTTGTCCTGGAATGGGTACGCGCAGCTTTCCACGACGTCCCTAAGCGGCACCGCCGACAACTGCACCTTGTCGGGGCGCGCGTAGTCCAGAAACTTGTCGATGATGGCATCCAATTGCGCGATGTCTGCCGACATATGTGCCCGCGCGTCCAGATCAGCCACACTGAGTTCAGCCTCCAGGCGTAACCGGGCCAATGGGGTGCGCAAGTCATGCGATATACCAGCCAGCATCAAGGCCCGGTCCTGATCCAGTTTGGCAAGACGCTGTGCCATACGGTTAAAACCAATGTTGACCTCGCGGATCTCGCTGGTGCGCACGCTCTCATCCAGGCGACTTGCTTTGAAGTCTCCGTCGCGAACACGACTAGCCGCAAAAGACAGGGCTCTGAGCGGACGGTTGACCAGGCGCGCAATCAGGGCTGCACCGGTGAGCGATAGCCCGGCCGCGACCATCAACCAGATCATCCAGGTCTTACCCCCGGCCGGGTTAAAACGCTCCATGTCGGTGAGAAACCAATAGGGATCGCCGTCCATCTCAAAGCTGATCCACAGTCCACTGCTGCCGTTGACTTGTTTGGCCACCACGGTCTGGCTACCGAGTCGGTGGCGTAATTCACGCGTCATGTCCTGCGCTGTAATCTCGTCATCGGCAGCGACAAATTTGTCAGCACTTTCGCGTGGAATGATGCGCAGCCCTTCTTCCTGGGACATCGTTTTGAGCAGTGACAGTCGGGCTATGGCATCGGCATTGATCAACGCAGCGCGACTCAGGTTTACCTGCGACGCAATCTGGCGCGCCGTCTGCACTGCATGGGGTTCAAACTCGAAGGCGCGCAGGGTTTGCAACCAAGCCAGAATGCTGCCGAGCAAGAGCAAGGCCAGCATGAAAAAGGTGCGCCAGAACAGGCTGAGTTCGCCCCAGGCAAAACGTCTCTTGGAAGGTGCTTCGTCTTCGAGCGCAACGTCCTGAGGCTCTTCAAACTCAGTCAGTTGGGTCTCGCTCACACGGCATCTTCTGGGATAAAGACATAGCCCACACCCCAGACAGTTTGAATCATGCGCGGGTTGGCCGGATCGGTCTCAATTAGCTTGCGCAAGCGTGACACCTGCACGTCCAGGCTGCGATCAAACGGCTCGAACTCCCGGCCACGCGACAACTGTGCGAGCTTTTCACGCGAGAGTGGTGTGCGGGGATGGCGCACAAGCGCCTTGAGCATGGCAAATTCGCCGGTGGTCAGCGTCATCTCTTCACCATTCTTGTGCAGGGTACGCGCGCCCAGGTCAAAGCTGAATGCGCCAAATCGCACTACCTCGTTGTCGGTAGAGGGAGCACCGGGCACTTCGGGTGTTGGTCGCCTGCGCAGTACGGCATGGATGCGTGCAAGTAATTCGCGCGGGTTGAACGGCTTTCCCAGGTAATCGTCGGCACCCACCTCCAGACCCACAATGCGATCCACGTCCTCGCCTTTGGCGGTCAGCATGATGACCGGGGTTAGATCGTTTGCAGCGCGCAGGCGTCGACAAATGGATAGACCATCTTCGCCGGGCATCATCAGGTCCAGCACAATCAGATCGGCCGTTTCGCGCATCATTACGCGTGTGAGGGCCTTGCCATCTTCTGCCAGCAACACATCAAAGCCTTCTTGTGTCAGGTAGCGTTTGAGCAGATCGCGGATGCGGGCATCATCGTCCACCACTAAAATTTTGTCGGGTCGGTCTGGCGATTGCGTCATGGTGGCCTCAAAAATGTAACAGACCGAATTTAGCGCGGCTTGAGCCTCTTGGCGCTTGATATGACATGGACTTTGACACTATGTTACAAATATTCGGCCGCCTTGATCCAAGCCTTGCAGACAATACAAGCCACATTTATAGCTAGGTTATCGCCGTCCCATGCTGCGCATTTTTGTTGTGTCGTTCACGTTGCTAGCTCTCTCTCTGAGTGCTTTTGCTCAGGACGAGATCACCAAGCCAACGGGCTATCTGGAGGCTCAGAATGCCCTGCTTCGGGCCCGCCAGCAGCAACGAAGAGATATGCTGCGTGAGGCGCTGAAGGCGCAACAAGGAGAGCCACCCGTTCCGGTGCGCCAGATGACTGCGCAGGAAAAGGCCGAGTTGCGACAGCAGTTGCGCCTGCAATTGCGTCAGCAGCGCGAAGACCTGATTAGAAAAGAAGAGCAATAACAAACGGAAGGTTCACTGTGGAAATTATTCATCGCGTCAAGAAGGCGCTGTTTTGTGTCGCCCTGATCAGCTCGTGTTCAATGGGCTGGAGCCAAACC
>CAIQYP010000255.1 GCA_903876045.1 uncultured beta proteobacterium
ACCCGACCGAACTGGGCGGCGCACCGTTTGCGCTGGCCACCGACCGCGCCATTACCCTGTGGGCGGTCGAGATCGACTTTGCCATCCACCGCAATGCCCGTATTTACGTACTGCCGTGCATTGCCGGTCACGTGGGCGCCGACACGGCAGGTGTGCTGCTGGCCGAGCGCCCGGACCTGACCGACAAGATGACACTGGTGGTCGACGTGGGCACCAATGCCGAAATTGTGCTGGGCAACAACCAGCGCCTCTTGGCGTGCTCCAGCCCCACCGGCCCCGCCTTTGAAGGCGCGCAGATCAGTTGCGGCCAGCGCGCAGCGCCTGGCGCAATCGAGCGTGTGCGTATCAATCCCGAAACCCTGGAGCCACGCTTCAAGGTGATCGGCTCGGACCTCTGGTCCGACGAGCCCGGCTTTGCCGAGGCCGTGGCCGGGTCCGGCGTCACCGGCGTATGCGGCTCCGGAATCATCGAGGCCCTGGCCGAGATGTACCTGGCCGGCATCATCCGCCACGACGGCACGATTGACGGCGCCTTGGCCGCGCGCAACCCGCGCATCCAGGAAGACGGCCGCACCTTCTCGTATGAACTGTTCAAGGCAACCGCCGAAGCGCGCCCGCTCAAGATCATGCAAAACGATGTGCGCGCCATCCAACTTGGCAAGGCCGCGCTGTATGCCGGTGTGCGCCTGCTGATGGAGCGGCTGAACATTACCAGTGTGGACCGCATCCGTTTGGCCGGTGCCTTTGGCAGCCACATCGACGTGAAATACGCCATGGTGCTGGGCATGATCCCCGACTGCAAACTGGAGCACGTTTCCTCGGCAGGCAATGCCGCCGGCACCGGCGCCCGCATTGCGCTGCTGGACCAGCGCTCACGCAAGGACATCGAAGCCCTGGTGCGCCGCGTGGAAAAAATCGAGACGGCGGTGGAACCCCGTTTTCAGGAGTTCTTTGTCGAAGCCATGGCCATCCCACACCTCACCGCCCCCTTTGAGGAATTGCGTAAGGAAGTTACATTGCCGGTGCGTACCATGTCGAGCACCGACACAAGCCAGCGCGGGCGCAGACCTTCGCGGCGCGATCCCAAGCCATTGCAAGATGTCCCGATCCAGTAAGCGCGTTAGTAAATTTAAACAGGAGAAAAAATATGAAGTTAAAAATGAAAGTTGCAGGAATCCTCACCGCCGTCACAGCCTTGACAGCCCAAACCGCACTGGCCGATGACGCCAGCTGCAAGACCGTGCGCTTCGCCGACGTGGGCTGGAGCGACATCGCTGCCACCACCGGTATGGCCTCGGTTGTGCTGGAAGGTCTGGGCTACAAACCCACGGTGACCATCGCGTCCATCCCGATTGCATTTGCCGGCATGAAGAAAAAGCAAATCGACGTTTTCCTGGGCTACTGGAACCCCTCCATGACACCGCAGATCGAGCCCTTTGTGAAGGCCGGTGACATCAAGGTATTGGATGTTCCCAATCTGGTCGGCGCCAAGTACACCCTGGCTGTGCCCACCTACCTGTTTGACAAGGGCCTGAAGACCTTCGCCGACATCGCTAAATTCGAGAAAGAACTGGGCGGCAAGATTTACGGCATTGAGCCCGGCAACGACGGCAATGCACTGATCGCCGGCATGATCAAGGACAACAAGTTTGGACTGAAGAGCTTCAAGATGGTTGAGTCGTCGGAAGCCGGCATGCTGATCGAAGCCCAGCGCGCCGCCAAAGACCAGAAGGCCATCGTCTTTCTGGGCTGGGAGCCACACCCCATGAACGTGCAGATGAAGATGAGCTACCTGTCTGGTGGCGACGACATCTTCGGGCCCAACTTGGGCGAAGCCAAGGTTTACACCGCCATTCCTCCCTCCTATGAGAAGAAGTGCCCCAACGTCTACAGCTTCCTGAAAAACCTGCAGTACACCACCGACATCGAAAACCAGGTCATGGGCCCCATCCTGAAAAAGGTCAAGCCCAATACGGCCGCCAAAGACTTCCTGAAGAAGAACCCCGGCACGGTGGACAAGTGGCTGGCTGGCGTGACCACGTTGGACGGCAAGCCTGGCCTGGAAGCAGTAAAAGCTGCGCTGGCGAAGTAAGCAGACCACAGTCGCACTACAAGGCCGTCCGCCTTGCAGTGCCGATGGTGTGGCAGACCTCGCGTGAGGCCTGCAGCACTGCACAGGCGGCCGACACCTAAGCGTGCTGGCCGCGCCACTCCGACGCAGCCTGGCTGAGTCGGAGTTGTCTTTTGGGCTGGCCTTTAAGGGCCAGACCGCGCAAGGAACGCCATGAGCGAAGTCAACATCTCCAGTTTCGTCAACGGTCTGCATGTGCAGGGCAGCGGCGAACGCTTTGAATCCATCAACCCGGCCACCGGACGCGCCTTTGCCGCCGTCTATGACGCAAGCCAGGCCGACGTGGACGCAGCCGTCGCCGCCGCGCACGCCGGGTTTCTGGTGTGGTCCGCCATGACAGGCACCGAGCGTGGCCGCATCCTGCGCCGCGCGGTCGAAATCCTGCGCAGCCGCAACGACGAACTCGCCGCCCTGGAAGTGCAGGATTGTGGCAAGCCGCTGCAGGAAGCGCTGGTGGTGGATGTGGCCAGTGGTGCCGACTGCATTGAATACTTTGCCGGCGCAGCTGCGACGCTGACCGGTCAGCAATATCCGCTGAAGAACGCCTTTGCTTACACCCGCAAGGAGCCGCTGGGCGTGTGCGTGGGCATTGGGGCCTGGAACTATCCGATCCAGATTGCCTGCTGGAAGTCAGCGCCCGCGCTGGCCGCTGGCAACGCCATGATTTTCAAGCCGTCCGAGCTGACACCGGCCACGGCGGTGAAGCTGGCCGAAATCTATCTGGAGGCCGGCGTGCCCCCCGGCGTCTTCAATGTGCTGCAAGGCCGGGGCGCCACCGGTGCCATGCTGGCGGCGCATCCGGACGTGGCCAAGGTTTCCGTCACCGGCTCGGTGCCCACGGGCAAAAAGGTAATGCAGACGGCGGCAGGAACGCTCAAGCGCGTAACCATGGAGCTAGGCGGCAAGTCGCCGCTGGTAATTTTTGACGACGCCGATTTGGAGCAGGCCGTGGCCGCCGCCATGATGGGCAACTTCTACACCCAAGGCGAGGTCTGCACCAACTGCACCCGTGTCTTCGTACAGCGCGGCATTGCCGACAAGTTTCTGGCGCGGCTGAAAGAGCGCACGCTCTTGCTGCGCGTAGGTGACCCGATGAACCCCGAGACCGAGGTCGGCGCACTGATTTCAGAAGCCCACACCGCCAAGGTGATGGACTACATCGCCAGCGGCGTTGCAGAAGGCGCAACCCTGGTTTGCGGTGGCGAGCGGGTTACCGTGACTGGCCAAGGCACGAACTTTGTCGCCCCGACCATCTTTGCCGATTGCAAAGACGAGATGCGCATCGTGCGCGAAGAAATCTTCGGCCCTGTGCTGTCCATGTTGACCTTTGATACCGAAGCCGAAGCCATTCAGCGCGCCAACAACTCGCGCTTCGGTTTGGCCGCCGGTGTCTTCACGACGAATCTACAAAAAGGCCACCGTGTGGCGGCCCAGCTCAAGGCCGGTATCTGCTGGATCAACAACTACAACATTTCCCCCATTGAGATGCCGTTTGGCGGTGTGGGCGAATCCGGCATCGGCTCCGAGAACAGCATGGCCGCGTTGGACCACTACACCCAGTTGAAGACGGTGTATGTGGAAATGGGCGAGGTAGCCACCGGCTACCGTTGATCAAGTTTGGAAGCATCCCGTGCCCGCCATCGTTCCACTGTTCACCGACTACGTGACTTGGGTAAACCTGTGGGACTCGCGCCTATGGTCAGACACACCTGAGGTTAGGTGCGAGGGACTCAGGTCGGTTTGGCGCTCGATCGATCAGGCACTTCTGGACTCGGGCCGACATGGCACTCAACTCCGTTCGTGTCCCCCGCAGAGGGCTGCGCCCTATGCTCCTCCTTTACCTCACTGCGCTGAGCGCCATGCCGTCCTGAGTCAGCCAGCGTGGTTTGCGCGCCAACACTGCAGGTTGGCGAGGGCGCTGGGGTGGATGGTGCAGCGGCATAAAGG
>CAIQYP010000256.1 GCA_903876045.1 uncultured beta proteobacterium
AGGGCCTGACCATCACCTAGGGGCGCATAGCCAAAAACCGTGGCACCCGCAGACACGCCCGCACGGACGCCAACGACGGTGTCTTCCACTACTGCGCAGCGCGTCGGGTTCACGCCTAGATGGGCGGCAGCGGCGAGGTAAACATCGGGGTGCGGTTTGGAGCGCGGCATTTCATGGCCACTGAAGATGTTGCCGGCAAAGTAGTCGGCCAGACCAACCTGCGTGAGCATCATCTCGACCTTGAAACGGTCAGCGCCCGAGGCGCAGGCGATGCGCCCGTTCATTAACTGGTGCACGGCCTTGACGGCGGCATGCACATGGGGGATGGCCTGGATGTCGGCCACCAACGCAACGTTGCGCCGCTCACGAAATGCCAGCATCCACTCCTGCGTTATCGGCAGGCCGGTGTGGGCCTCGATTTCGGCACGCTTGTCAGTCACCATGTGACCAACAAAGATGTCCATGCACTGCTGCAACGTCATAGCCCAGCCGCGTTCTTCCAGCATGTCGCGCAGCACGCCACAGGTGATGGACTCCGAATCCACCAGCACGCCATCGCAATCAAATAACACGGCATCAAACTTCACAGTGGGTCTCCATCCACATAAAGCCAACGCCCGGCCTCGCGCACAAAGCGGCTGCGCTCGTGCAGGCGCACGGCGGGGCCGTTTGCAGGTTTCTGGCGCGCCACAAACTCGACTTCGGCGGTGCTGTCACTGGTCTTGTGGTGTGCCCGCACGTCCAGCCCCAGCCACTTGGTGGCGGGATCGAACGCAATGCTTTCGGGGCGGTGGCTGGCGACCCAACTACTTTGCAAATAGGCGGCCCGCTCCAGCACAAAGGCGCTGTAGCGCGAGCGCATCAGGCTTTCGGCATCCGGTGCTTGCGCCGTATCCGGGGCGGCTTCCAGCCAGCGGCCGCAGCAATCGCCATAAGCCTCTTGCTTGCCCGCTTTGCCCGCGCCACGCAAGCGTCCGCAGGGACACGGTTGCTGTACGCCCAGCTGCTTCATGCCTTGGCGGCGCGCTTGGCTTTCTGCTCTTCCAGCGTTTCAGTGGGTGCGCCCTGCTTGACCCACTCGGCCCAGCCACCGTCTATGTGTGCCACGTTGGTCATGCCCATGTCTTGCAATGCCTTGGTGGCTAACGCGCTGCGCCAACCGGCGCCGCAAAACAGGATGAACTCTTTGGCCTCGTTGGCAAAAATCTTCTTGTGATACGGCGACTCCGGGTCGACCCAAAACTCCAGCATGCCGCGCGGCGCGTGGAAGGATCCGACCACGGTGCCCTCGGTCAGTTCGCGGATGTCGCGGATGTCGACGATCTGCACCGCCGGGTCGGTCAGGCGGGCTTGCACCTCGGCCACCGAATAGGTGGTGACTTGCGCCATGGCCTCGTCTACGAGGGCGCGGAATCCTTTGGTGATTGGCATTGTCTTGTCTCCTTTGTTTATGGTTCGTATTGTCTTACGCGTTGTGCAGTTGCTGGCCCTGCATCGTCGCGGCCCCGGCACGCACCAGGTCTTGCACCAGCACATCCAGCGCCTCCGGCAGGGTGTGGCCCGCATATTGCCATTCCACCAACTTGGCGACGTAGGGCGTGGCTTCGGCCCAGGCCAGCAAGCTTGGCATGCTGACACTCTGCAACTCCAACAGCTTGAACTTGAGCAGCACTTTAGCTGCGTGTTGCAGATGGCGAACTGGGTCTGACACAAAGCCATCAAGCCGCTGACGCGCACGGCCCAAAGCCTGGGTCACATCGGTAAAGGGCGAGCCATGGCCGGGGATGACGAGCGCAGGTTTCAGCGTCTCAATCACGTCCAGCGTTTGTGCCACTTCATGGAAGGCATCGTCGCCATCCAGTTCCGGAAACACTACGCCAAAACCGCGCTCCCACAACGCATCCGCAGACACCAGCGTGCGGCTGATCGGCTCAAACAAGATGACTGAGTGGCTGTCATGCCCCGGGGCTGCGTGCACCTGCCACGCCAGATCGCCAAGGCGCACTTCGGTGCCTGGGTGCAGCATGCTGTCAAAGCGGAACTGCGGGCAGTTCTGACCCGTGGGTTTGTAGGTCAACTTCTCGGTGTCCCACGCCGCCACGTACTGCGCGTGGCCCGGCGGAATCAGCGTTTGCATGGCGGAGTAACGCGCCTGCAAGGCGGCATTGCCACCGACGTGGTCGCTATGCAAATGGGTGTTGAGCAGCACGTCCAGCGGGCGGCCTTGCAGCGCGGAATTGACCAGCAACAGCGTCTGCTCACTGTGCGTGCAATAGCCGCTGTCGACCAGCGCGCATTGGTCCCGTCCGGCGATGACGATGTTGTTGCTGGACAACCAGCCGCGCTCCAGCACGGTGACGCCCGCAGGCAGATGCAAGCTCGCCATGCCTTAAGCCAGGGCGCGCTGGATGATGATCTTCTGCACATCGGAGGTGCCTTCGTAAATCTGGCAAACGCGCACGTCGCGGTAGATACGCTCCACCGGAAAGTCCGTGACATAGCCGTAGCCGCCCAGGGTTTGGATGGCCACGCTGCAGACTTTTTCGGCCATCTCGCTGGCAAACAGTTTGGCCATGGCGGCCTCCTTCAAACAAGGGCGCCCGGCATCGCGCAGGCTGGCTGCGTACCAGATGAGTTGGCGTGCGGCCTCGATTTGCGTGGCGCATTCGGCCAACCTGAAACCGACGGCCTGGTGGTTGAAGATGGCGGTGCCAAAGCTCTGGCGGTCTTTGGCGTAGGCCACGGCCACGTCAAAGGCGCTGCGCGCCATGCCCACGCTTTGCGCGGCAATGCCGATGCGCCCGCCTTCGAGCCCGCCGAGTGCGATGCCGTAGCCCTCGCCCTCTTTACCAATCAGGTTCTCGGCGGGAATACGGCAGTTGTCAAAGTTGATTTGCGCGGTGTCGCTGCTGTGCTGGCCCAGCTTGTCCTCCAGTCGTGCCACGTTGTAGCCTGGTGCGTTGGTGGGCACCAGGAAGGCGCTCATGCCTTTCTTGCCAGCGCCTTTGTCGGTGACGGCCAGCACAATCGCCACGTCGCCGTTCTTGCCGCTGGTGATGAATTGCTTGACACCGTTGATGACGTAGCTGTCGCCGTCTTTCACGGCCGTGGTGCGCAGTGACGAAGCGTCGCTGCCCACATGCGGCTCGGTCAGGCAGAAGGCACCCAGCATCTGACCTTGCGCCAAGGGTGTGAGCCATTGCTTCTTTTGCTGGTCATTGCCGTAGCGCATCAGGATGGCGTTGACCGGGCAGTTGGTCACGCTGATGACGGTGCTGGTGCCACCGTCGCCGGCCGCAATCTCTTCCAGCACCAGTGCCAGCGTGACGTAGTCCAGCCCTGCGCCACCCAGTTCTTCCGGCACGCAAATGCCATAGGCGCCGAGTGCGGCCAATCCCTTGTGGACTTCTTTGGGAAAGGTGTGTTCCTTGTCCCATTTAGCGGCGTTGGGCCAGAGTTCGGCCTGCGCAAAATCGCGCACCGCGTCGCGGATCATTTCCTGGTCTTGTGTCAGTATCATGGTTGTCTCCGGTTTACCAGGACGGGTACGGTTGCCCGTCGTGGTGTAAAAATTTTGCTTTGTCTTTGGCTGTGAGCTTTGCCAATGTTGCGCGCATGGCACTGACGCTGGCCTCCACCGTGAGCGGCGCACTGGGTCCACCCATGTCGGTTTTTACCCAACCGGGGCAGAGCGCAATCAGAATGGCTTTTGGATAGTCAGTCTGTGCAACAACCACGGCCATATTGAGTGCGGCTTTGCTGACACGGTAAGCCCAGGCGTAGCTGGACTGCGCGGTGCTGATCTGGGCCAGGCCACTGGTGAGGAAGGCAAACTTGCCGCCCGCCTCTTCCACCCAGGGTGCCACCTGCGGTAGTGCCTGCATGGCGCCCAGCACGTTGGTGTGCATGACGAGATCAAAGGACTCCCGCGTGGGTGGGCTCAGAGCGCCGCCGGTGGACCAGACCCCGGCAACATAGATCGCCACATCCAGCTTCTCGCCGTCCAGCCTCCAACTCAAGCCGCTGATGCTGGCCGGGTCAGTCACGTCGAGCTTGAGAGTCTCAGCACCCATGTCGCTCAAGCGTGCCAGATCTTCTGCGCTGCGCGCCGTGGCGATCACCCGGTCGCCCGCTGCCAAATATTGGCGTGCGAACTCCAGACCGATGCCGCGCGAAGCGCCGATAAGTAAAACATTCATGCAAATTACCTCGCACTCTGCTGTGCGGTACCCCAGCAATAACCCGCGATGGTGTCGGGTGTGCCGGTGTCCGATTTGTGCGCGTTTGGCACCATGAGGGCACCGGCATACCCGGCACCGGCGCGAGCGCACGAAGCAACACAACGAGCGAAAAATTCCATCAAAGCAGTTCCACAGCCACCGCAGTCGCTTCACCACCACCGATGCACAGAGTCGCGACACCACGCTTCAAACCGCGGGCTTTCAACGCGTGAATCAGCGTCACCATGATGCGTGCACCAGATGCACCAATGGGGTGACCCAAAGCGCAAGCGCCGCCGTTCACATTGACCTTCTCATGCGGAATTTTCAGGTCCACCATCAGGGCCATGGGCACCACGGCGAAGGCCTCGTTCACTTCCCACAGGTCGACCTCTTCGGCCTTCCATCCGGCCTTGACCAGCACCTTTTGTACGGCACCCACGGGCGCGGTGGCAAACCAGTTGGGCTCCTGCGCGTGGTTGGCGTGGGCCACCAAACGCGCCAACGGCTTGAGCCCCAAATCGGCGGCGGTGCTGGCACGCATCATCACCATGGCGGCGGCGCCATCGTTGATGGAACTGCTGCTGGCAGCGGTGATGGTGCCGTCCTTTTTGAAGGCTGATTTGAGCGTCGGGATCTTGTCGAGCTTGATCTTGCCGGGGCCTTCGTCCATGGAAATTTGCACTTCACCGGCACGCGTCTTCACGGTCACCGGCGTGATCTCGGCGGCGAAGCCACCGGACGCGATGGCAGCCTGGGCGCGCTGCACACTGGCGGTGGCAAAGGCATCCTGCTGCTCGCGGGTGAAACTGTATTTGGCGGCGCAGTCTTCGCCAAAGGTGCCCATGGAGCGGCCGGGTTCATAGGCGTCTTCCAGGCCGTCGAGCATCATGTGGTCCATCACCCGGTCGTGGCCGATGCGCATACCGGCGCGGGCCTTCGGCAGCAGGTAGGGCGCGTTGGTCATGCTCTCCATGCCCCCGGCGATCAGCACGTCGTGGCTGCCGGCCAGCAGCATGTCGTGGCAGAACATGGCCGCGCGCATGCCGGAGCCGCACATCTTGGACAGCGTGACGGCACCCGCACTCTTGGGCAGGCCGCCTTTAAATGCTGCCTGGCGCGCAGGCGCCTGGCCTTGGCCTGCCATCAGGCAGTTGCCAAAAATAACTTCGGTAACCAACTCGGGGCTGATGCCCGCGCGCTCCACGGCGGCCTTGATGGCGGCACCGCCGAGGTCGTGTGCAGCCAGAGATGAGAAGTCGCCCTGAAAAGCCCCCATCGGGGTGCGGGCGGCGCTGACGATAACGATGGATTCGGACATGGGGTGGGCTCCTCTACAATTGACGTTTACGTAAACGTCAATTGTGACAGAAGAGGCGCATCAGGTCAGCGCGCTTTCGTTACTGAAAACCCGTATTGCACAGGTTACGTCCATGACGCTAGCTATGGATACGCGGCATCAGGCGCACGCCGGAGACCGCTTCGCGATAGAGCGCGTCCAGATCGGATTCGCCGGTGATGGTCATGTGCAGGTCATGCAAGAGGCCGTCGCTCAGGCCGTAGACCCAGCCGTGCAGGGTGACGTTCTGGCCACGCGCCCAGGCGTCTTGCAACACCGTGCTTTGCGCCACGTTCATCACCTGTTCGATGACGTTGAGTTCGCACAGGGCGGCGGCGCGGCCATGGTCGGGCATCGCCTCCATCACATCGCGATGGCGATCGCGCACGTCCTGGATATGGCGCAGCCAGTTGTCAGCCAGGCCGATGCGCGCGCCTTCGAGTGCGGCCTGCACGCCAGAGCAGCCGTAGTGGCCCACCACCATCACGTGCCCGACCTTGATGCGCTCCACGGCGAACTGGATGGTGGACAGTGCGTTCAGGTCCGAGTGCACGACCACGTTGGCGATGTTGCGGTGTACGAACACCTCACCTGGGTCCAGGCCGGTGATTTCATTGGCCGGCACACGGCTGTCAGAGCAGCCGATCCACATGTATTTAGGTCGCTGCTGGTTGGCCAGGTCGGTGAAGAAGCCGGGGCGCCTGCGTTGTATGTCAGCAGCCCAGGCGCGGTTGTTGGCAAAGAGGTTGGTCAGTTCAGTCATTGTTTCGATTCTTTGCGCAAGGAGATGCGCACGTTCCAGTCCAAGAGGCCATAACGCGCGCGCTCCTGCTGGTCGTCTTTGGCGTTGAACTCGCAGTGCTCAGCGGTCTTGGCGGCGGTGCAGACAAAGCTGCCCTTGTTACCGAGTTGCCACATGCCTTGCGCATTGCGGGCCTCACCGGTGAAAAACATGGCGCGGGGCGCGTTGATGGGGTCAGCAGGTTCCGTCGCAGATTGCAACAGATTGCGCCCGGCATTGATGTAAGGGCCGTCGATGCCCGCAAGTGGAAAGAGGGTGTTGAACATGTCGCGGTGGCTGGCCGGCAAGGCCAGTTGATTGCCACAGTTCAGGCCCTCGCCCCAGATCACAAACGGCACCTGGCGTATCAGGTAGTGGCGACTGGCTTCGGCATAAACACCAAAGGAGCGCACGTTGTGATCGCCGGTGGCGGCAATCAAGGTGTCGGACTTGTGCGGGCTGTTTTGTATTTCCTGCACAAAGCCACCCAGCAGGTCGGCGGCGTAATGGTAGGTGTCCAGATTGGGCAGCAGGGTGTCGGAACTGGTCTCACCCTTCCACTGCGCCATGTCGCGCGGCACGCGCTTGTACTCCGGCGGCAGGTCATAGGGCGGGTGGTTGGTGGAGGTCAGCACAAACACAAACAGCGGCTTCTCGCTGGGCTTGGCCATACGGGTCTTGAGGTACCGGAAGACGTAGTCGTCCCACACACCCCACAGGCCCAGGGTGGCTTCAGGGTAGGCTTCATGCAGCGAATTGGCGTCGATGATTTCATCAAAGCCCTGGGCTTGCAGCACCCGGTCCAGACCACGCCAACCGGCCCGCACCGAGGAGACAAACAGCGTGCGATACCCGGCATCGCGTGCAATTTTGGCGGTAGCCCACGGGATAGGTTTGCGGCCCACATCGCCCAGCGTCAGCGGTGTGATGGGGGTGGAGAACAGGATGGCCTCCATGCTGGGATGCGTGCCGGCATGGGCGGAATCAAAGTTGCTGAAATGGCAGGCGTGCTCCAGCGTGGGCGCCATGCGACCGAGCACATCGAACTGCGGGCTTTGGTAGAGCATGGGCTCGGCGCTCCAGGACTCCATCAGGAAAAACAGCAGGTTCTTCTTGGCCGAGCCGGACGGCAAAGGCGGGTGTGCGGTGAGTGCGGCCTTCACTTCAGCATCGCTGCCATGCGGCAGGCCCAGCACTTCGGCTGCGGCACGCGCGGAATCAAAGCCCATGACTTTCAGGCCTACCAACGGGTCTTGCAGGTTTTGCGACTGACCCCGGCTATCCCAGGCGTATTTGAGGGCGATGACGCCGTTGGGCACCATGTCGTTCAAGAACTGCGAGGTGGTGACCGTCAGGTGCTGGCGCTGCAAGGCCATTTCGCGCAGCGTACCCTTGCCCGCAAAGACCAGGGCCCAGAAGGTTACAAAAATAAACAGACCACGCAACCAGAGGCTGCGGCCGAACAAGACACCGGCCGGCGCCGCGCGTGCCACCACGCGCTGGTGCACATGCAGCGCGCCCCAACTCAGTGCAGCAATCAGCAACAGCGATGTGATGACGGGGAAGTCGTGCCAGATGGTCTTGAGCACGGCATAGGTGTCGTCTTCCACCAGACCAAACACCAGCGAATCAATCGGCGTTTTGTAGAAACCAAAGTAGTGCAGGTTGATCATCGAGAGCAACACAAACACAAAGGCCAGCACGGCGGCAATGCGTTGGTAAACCCGCTCGGACACCCAGGGCAACACCAGCAGCAAGACAAAGCCGGCAATGGCGCTGACCTTCAGGTCAAACCTGAAACCCTGCCACACCACCGTCAACACATCAGACACCGGGGTGCTGTAACCCGAGGGCCAGAAGTGAATCAGCTGGCCCCAACGGATCAGGGACAGTACCAGCACCAGAGGCAGCACCAGTAGCCAGGCGCGGACCAGGCCGAATTGGATGCCGTTAAAAAAACGTATGAGTGTGAGGCGGATCTTGGTAAGCATTTACATAGTTTCGGCGAACAATTCGCGACCGATAAGCATACGGCGAATTTCGCTGGTACCGGCACCGATCTCATACAGCTTGGCATCGCGCCACAGGCGGCCCAACGGGTATTCGTTGATGTAGCCGTTGCCACCAAAAATCTGTACGCCCTCGCCTGCCATCCAGGTGGCTTTTTCGGCGGTCCACAAGATGACCGAGGCGCAGTCCTTGCGCACCTGACGCACGTGCTCGGTGCCGAGAAGGTCGAGGTTCTTGGCCACGGTGTAGGCGAACGAACGCCCGGCCTGCAGCACGGTGTACATATCAGCCACCTTGCCCTGGATCAGTTGAAACTCGCCAATGCTTTGGCCGAACTGCTTGCGGTCGTGGATGTAGGGCACCACGTTGTCCATGACGGATTGCATGATGCCCAGCGGGCCACCGGTGAGCACCGCACGCTCATAGTCGAGGCCGCTCATCAGCACCTTGGCACCCTGGTTCAGGCCGCCCAGCACATTGGCCAGCGGCACTTCCACGTTGTTGAACACCAGTTCGCCGGTGTGGCTGCCACGCATGCCCAGCTTGTCGAGCTTTTGCGCGATGCTGAATCCGGGCATGCCTTTTTCAATCAGGAAGGCGGTGACGCCACGCGCGCCCAACTCGGGCTCGCTCTTGGCGTAAACGACGAGCGTGTCGGCATCGGGGCCGTTGGTGATCCACATCTTGTTGCCGTTCAGCAGGTAGTAGCCGCCCTTGTCTTCGGCACGCAGCTTCATGCTCAGCACGTCGCTGCCAGCGCCGGGCTCGCTCATGGCCAGTGCGCCGACGTGCTCGCCCGTGATGAGTTTGGGCAGGTACTTGGCGCGCTGCTCGGGCGTGCCATTGCGACGGATCTGGTTGACGCACAGGTTGCTGTGCGCGCCGTAGCTCAAGCCCACGGAGGCGGAGGCGCGCGAGATTTCTTCCATGGCAATCATGTGGGCCAGGTAGCCCATGTTGGCGCCGCCATATTCCTCACCCACGGTAATGCCCAGCACGCCTAAAGCGCCCATCTTTTGCCACAGGTCCATGGGAAACTGATCGGATCGGTCGATCTCTGCCGCACGGGGGGCAATCTCTTCCTGCGCAAAGGCGTGCACCGCGTCGCGCAGGGCATCGATATCTTCGCCGAGTTGGAAATTCAGGCCGGGTAGGTTGCTCATTTTGTGTCCTTGATTTTTGGGGAATGTGAAAAAGCTTGCGAAAATTGGCTTGAACAGGTTTGGGGCTCAATAGGTCTTGGGCACGGGCACCAGGGTTTGCTGCATCACAGCCACCGGGCTTTGTTTGCCATCGGCGTCCACATGCAACACCTCCGCGCTGGTGACAATCAGGCGGCGGCCACCTTTGATGACGCGGCCGACAGCGCGCAACTCGCCGCCCGCAAAGCCGGCCAGAAAGTTGATCTTGTATTCGGCAGTGGTGACTTCCATGCCCTCGGCGGCCACGGTCAGGCCGGCGTAGCCCCCGGCAATATCGGCCAGTGCGCCCATGGCGCCGCCATGAAAACCGTCTTGCTGCTGCGAGACTTTGTCGGAGTACGGCAGTGCAATTTCCACCAGGCCCGGCTCCACGCGCAACAGCCGTGCTTCGAGGTGTCGCATCATGCCCTGGCGGTCAAAGCTATTCTGCACACGGGTCCAAAGAGTGTCAGGCTGCATTGATCTTCCCTTTAGTTGCCGATTTGGCGCTGGCCTTGGCCTCCGCTTTAGCCAACAGGGCGCGGGCCTCGCGCTGGTGCACTTTGATCTCTTCCAGATTGGCCTGCAGGTCGGCCATCTGGTCTTCAATCTGGGTGCGGTGCAGGGCCAATACGTCGAGAAACTTGGTGAGTTGGGCACCGGTATCACGCGGGCTGTCGTACATCTCGATGATGTCCTTGGCCTCGGTCAGGCTCAGGCCCAGACGCTTGGCGCGAAGGGTGAGCTTGAGCCGCGTGCGATCACGCACACTGTAGACCCGGTTGCGCCCGCCGGGTCCGCTGCGCTCGGGCTGCAACAGTCCCAAGTCTTCGTAAAAGCGGATAGCGCGGGTGGTCAGGTCAAACTCACGGGCCAGGTCGCTGATGGTGTAGGTAGTGGTCATACGCAATCAATGCATCACAAGGGGGACAGCACGCTTCACGCCCTCTGCCTACAATGGCGCAGAGTTTACGTTTACGTAAACGTCAATTATGTAGCATAAAGACACCCCATGAACGACC
>CAIQYP010000257.1 GCA_903876045.1 uncultured beta proteobacterium
AGGAGAAATTAACCTAAAAAGCCAGCCCAAGCACCGACCCCAAACCCCATAATCTGACCGTCCTGCCTGGAGCAGTTTGGGTGGCCATAAGTGGAGCAGTTTGGGGTGGCCTTCGGGGCACAGATAGACCCGCGAGCCTTTGGGCGGCTTCATAGACAGGAACAACTTCGACAAGAACGGGCGGCTACCGCGACCTGCAGGCGAGGCGATCTTGACGGGTTTGCCGTCCCGCTTGTTAACGTCTTGGGTTGGGTAATACTGTTCCTCGCATAGGTAGCGAAAGGTGTGGTAGTCCTCCGAGTACTGAATCAAGAACCCTGGGAGGGATTCAAGCCCCAACTCCTTGCGATGGTTGGCATGGTATCGAACCGTGGCGATTTTCTGCGCGCGCTCATCGCTGTCGTAGACAGGCAGAAATCCGTTGTCGGTCGCTTGATCGGGAGTGACGCCGCGAGGGACAAGGTAGTCAATAAACAACTCCAACAACTCGTCATTCTTGTCCCTCGGGGGGTCAAGGTGTACTATGTTAGGTTGCTGACCGCGGCGTACAGCGTGTGTGCGATTATTCATAATTGCACCCCCATCAATCTCTTAAGGTTACCCATGCGGGTTACTATCTCGTAATATTCAGCCTTCATGGCTATCAGACGTGGGGTGGGGGCTAGTTCATGCTTTAGACGTTGGTAGCGTTTATGTAGTGCCCAATACTCGACTTGAGCCTCAATCGAAATATTTTTATTCGGTTTTGTAGTCACGATATAATATCCTTGCAAATTGTTTAGTAATTAACCCTGAGATACTCCAAAGTGTTTCAGGGTTTCTTTTTGTTACGAACTACAATTTACAAACTACTATGCAACTCAATATGTACAAAATTTCAGGCAAGCTATGAAGTAGCCTCTGCCTTGGCGGCTCGTTTTGTGCGCATAACCGCAATCTCTAACGCTGCACGCTCAACGTCAGGCTTGTAATACAGGCTACGCCCACATACTTTGTAGTTGTCAACCTTGTATTTTTTGGCCGCCATATAGACGTCTGTTGTGTAGATACCCATTATCTTTGCGGCATCTTGAGTATGAACCCATTGATTCCATTCGATAGCTGCAATACTCGCACTAGGTAGCATATACATACTCCTTTAATAATCTATTACTTATTATCGGGGATATTACGAGCGACTAGACTCTATTTCGATTGAGTATATGTTGATAATCCGCGTGTCTACGCGGAAACCCTCGCGCCTATATAGGCGGCGCTGTCGAGATTCCCCCGTAGGGCTGGTCTCTGCGCGGTCAATTAACTAGCGCCCACCGTATGGGAGCGCATATAGGCCTGTAGGTCGGTGAGTAGGTACCAGACTCTACTGCCCACCTTGACGTAGGGTGGTTGGTGTGGAACGCGATTGGTACGCCAAACGCAAAGAGTGCCTGGGGTGACACCAATATACGCGGCTGCTTGAGGGGTGGTGAGCTTGTGCATGATTCGTAACGCCTGAGAAGGTGCTGATAGATCAGGGCCTGACCGGACAGCGGAACTGCTGAATGACTACGGCGTTACTCGTTACGATAAGGTGCGGGCGTGATGCCGCTGATAGGTGAATTCTCACCACATATCAGTGGTCTGTCCACACTGTAGGTTTTACAAAGTAATGTAAAGCTTTACAACTTCTCCAGCCAGCCGCGTGCAGATTCCTCTGAGGCCCAAGCGTAGGCCCTAGCCGTGGTGGCGGGATTAGCGTGGCCGAGAATTTTGGCTACCACTGTAATTGGTGCTCCCGAAGCTGTCAGCCGCACTCCCAACGTCCTACGGCAATCGTGGATAGTGACGTCCAATGGAACCTTCGCTTCCGCCAGTACATCCTTCCAAGCGAAACCAGGCTCCACTAGGTGGCCCGTCTGCGTGCCCTTCCGACGCGCTGGAAACACCCACTCACCCTTTACCCGTTCGCGGCGGTCCCGCAATAGGGCTACAGCCTCGGGTACAAGCATTACCTCTAGCGGCTCGCCTGTCTTGGAATCCGCTGGGGGAATACGCCACCGAGCACCGTCCAGATCGAGCGCATCCCACCGCATCGAGGCCGCGTTAGACAGCCGCGCACCGGTCAGTAGTAGCAACGTGAAATACGCGCCACGCCACCCGTCAGGGTCCGCAGCGTTCAGCACAGCCCGCACTCGGGCAAACTCGACAGGGGTCAAGTAACGGCGGCGGGGCTTACCGTCAGTTATAGCCACTGCCCTAGCCGTGTTTGCCCCCTCGTACAGCCCTTGGTCTCCCGCGTAGGTGTAGAGGGCGCGCAGGGCCTTTATAACGCGCGTAGCAGCGGCTACGCCTCGGGTAGCGGCTACGTGCTCGTGGCGGGCTGCTAGGTCTGCCTTCGTGATAGACGAGACTTCGCGCTGCTTCCAATCGCCAAAGCTCAACTCCACCAAATCGGATACCCACGCGGGTTTCCTCAGCCCTCGCGTTCGGTTCCACTTCTCATAGCGGTCCGTCAAGTCACCCAACGTTAACTTATCGGGTCGAACCAAAGATTCACCGTCCAGCAGTTTCACCGCAAGGGCTTTCGCACGTTTACGGGCGTCATCTACACTAATCAGGGGCCACGGACCAATGGATTTACGCACTGGTCTGCGCTCGGAGGGCGACCATTTATATAGCCCCCATCGGCGCGAGGTGGGGGTCACGTAGAGCATCAGCCCTGCCTCCACTTCATCGGCGTATTCCCCTAGCTCGCAGTCCCTCACTCGCGCCTCGGTCAACCGGATACGTTTACTCATATACCATCCTACGTGTTACGTTGCGGGCTAGATGGCTAGCTAAAAAGCTATGAATTAGCTAGTTAACCCGTTAAGATGAGATAGTTTACGTTATCTCCGGTTAAACACCTAACTCATTGATTTATATGGAAAACATACCAGACTTTTCGCTAGGGTTAAACTCCATTAAAGCCTGTATAACGGTGTACGGTATCCCCAATTGCGACACCGTCAAAAAGGCGCGTGACTGGCTCACTGCGCAGGGCGTGGACTATGTGTTTCACGACTTCAAGAAGCAAGGCGTGCCTGCCGACCTGTTGCACGCTTGGCTCAAAGCCGTGGGCCGTGACACCCTGATCAACCGCAAGGGCCCGACCTGGCGCAATCTGGGGCCGGAGGTGCATGCAACCGTGGTGGATGACGCCTCGGCCACGGCCGTCATGCTGGCCAACAGCAGCGTGATCAAACGGCCGGTGGTTGCGTGGGCAGATGGCAAAGTAACGGTGGGCTTCAAGCCGGAGTTGTTTGCAGAGCGCTTGGCTTAAAGCACCTCCACTAAAATACCCGGTTTACCTCTCAGCCAGACCCATTTCATGACCACCACCCAATTCGACAACGTCTCCCTCACCACCAAGGCCAACGTCTATTTCGACGGCAAATGCGTCAGCCATAGCTTCACCTTGGCCGACGGCACCAAAAAGTCGGTCGGTGTGGTGCTGGCCTCCAGCCTGACATTCGGTACGGGCGCGCCGGAGATCATGGAATGCGTGGGTGGCGGCTGTGAATACAAGCTGACTGGCTCCGACACCTGGGTGGCACAAGCCGAAGGCGACCAATTCAGCGTGCCCGGCAATTCCAAATTTGATATCCGCGTGGCCGAGGCGTACCACTACATCTGCCATTACGCGTAAGCCGCACGCCTGAGCACTCCGCTCCGGAAATTTTTCTCCGCATGGCGCCACCCTGGCGCACGAACCAAAGCACAGCATGTCCAACACGATTCTGCAAAACACCCCCGTCGGCCAAAAGGTCGGCATCGCCTTTTCCGGAGGCCTGGACACCAGCGCCGCCCTGCATTGGATGAAGCTCAAGGGCGCCCTGCCCTACGCCTACACCGCCAACTTGGGCCAACCCGACGAGGCCGATTACGACGAAATCCCGCGCAAGGCCATGGAATATGGCGCCGAGAAGGCGCGTCTGGTGGACTGCCGCCCGCAACTCGCCGCCGAAGGTCTGGCCGCCCTGCAAAGCGGTGCGTTTCATATCTCCACCGCTGGTGTCACGTACTTCAACACCACCCCGCTGGGACGCGCCGTCACCGGCACCATGCTGGTGTCGGCCATGAAGCAGGACGACGTCAACATCTGGGGCGATGGCAGCACCTTCAAGGGCAATGACATCGAGCGCTTTTACCGCTACGGCCTGCTGACCAACCCGGCCCTCAAGATCTACAAGCCCTGGCTGGACCAGGCCTTTATCGACGAGCTGGGTGGCCGCGCCGAAATGTCGGCGTTCATGACCGCACACGGCTTTGGCTACAAAATGTCAGCCGAAAAAGCCTACTCCACCGACAGCAACATGCTGGGCGCCACGCACGAGGCCAAGGACCTGGAGAACCTCAACAGCGGCATGAAAATCGTCAACCCGATCATGGGCGTGCCCTTCTGGAAAGACGACTGCGTAGTGAAGGCAGAAGAAGTCTCGGTCCGCTTTGAAGAAGGCCGCCCCGTTGCGCTGAACGGCATCGAGTACCCCGACCTGGTGACTCTGTTTCTGGAAGCCAACCGCATCGGCGGACGCCACGGCCTGGGCATGAGCGACCAGATCGAGAACCGCATCATCGAGGCCAAGAGCCGTGGCATTTACGAAGCCCCAGGCCTGGCGCTGCTGTTCATCGCCTACGAGCGTCTGGTCACCGGCATCCACAACGAAGACACCATCGAGCAGTACCGCGATTCCGGCCGCAAGCTGGGCCGCCTGCTGTATCAGGGACGCTGGTTTGACTCGCAGGCCATCATGCTGCGCGAAACCGCGCAACGTTGGGTGGCACGCGCCATCACCGGCACCGTAACGCTTGAACTACGCCGTGGCAACGACTACTCGCTGCTGGACACCGAATCGCCCAACCTGACCTACGCGCCTGAGCGCCTGAGTATGGAAAAGGTAGAGGACGCGCCCTTCAGCCCGCTGGACCGCATTGGCCAACTCACCATGCGCAACCTGGACATCACCGACACCCGCGCCAAGCTCGGTATTTATGCCAAGAGCGGCCTGCTGTCACTCGGCCAGGACGGCGAGTTTCTCAAGCTAGGCGACGACCGCAGCTAAACGCGTGGGGGTCTAGTTTCGCCGCCGGGCCGCCCCAAGGCGAAATGCGCCCCCTCGGGGGGCAGCGCAGTACACGAAGTGACAAGCGAGGGGGTCTAGTTTCGCCGCAGGGCCGCCCCAAGGCGAAATGCGCCCCCTCGGGGGGCAGGGCGCCACACGCAGTGGGCAACCGTGGGGGTCTTACTTCCGGCGTGCGCCCCCGCGGCGCAAGCCGAGCAAGGCGTGCCATGAGGAGCCTTGCGTGAGGTAGTCACTGGCAATGGGCTGTAAGGCTGCCGCCTGAATGCCCAAGGTTGACAAGCCCGGCATGCCAGGCGTGGCCACATTGGGGACCTGCATGGAGGCCAGATTGTCGCGGCTCATGAGGGGTGCACCGGGCATGAGTTCCATCATCCGTGCTTGCAGATCACCGGCCCAGCGCGGGATGCCAAAAACCGGGCGGCCATGGCCGCGATTTACGCCAGCCAGCGTGGCCGAAATCTCCACCAGTTGCTTTAGCGTGAATACCTCCGGGCCGCAGGCCTCGAGCGTCAGCGACTCAGTGCCGCCACGCTCCAGTGATTTCACCACCGCGGCGGCCACGTCTTCTACCCACACTGGCTGAAAGCGCGCGTCAGCGCCAGCTAGTGGCATGAATGGGAACACCTTTTGCAGGCTGGCAAAGACATTCAGGAATTGGTCACCCTGTCCGAATATCACACTGGGTCGCAGAATGGTCAGCGCCAATTGGCTGCAACTGGCCTGCAGCAACGACTCGCCCATGCTCTTGCTGCGCAGGTACATCGAAGGAAGCGAGCCCGGACTTTGGGCATTTGCGCCCAGGGCGCTTACATGGACCAGACGGCCGATTTCGGCACTGGCACAGGCACTGGCAATTTTTTGAGGCAGTTCGATGTGCACCTTGTCAAACGCAGCTTGTGTGCCATGCAAAATGGCCACCAGATTGACGATGGCATCCTGCCCGTGCGCCGCACGTTCTAGCGCAAGCGCATTGTGGACATCAAGTTCTTGCACCGTCAAAGACGGCAGATGCATCAAGTTGTGTGCGTTGCTGTGCCGGCGCGTGGCGACGGTCACATTCCATCCGGCGCGCACCAGTTTTTCACAAACATGGCTGCCAACAAAACCGGTACCGCCCAAAATCAAAACGTTTTTCATAGGGCCCAACTGTAGTACTTTGAGCGCGCGTTGCAAGCCACAGGGGATATGCACAATCTGGCGCCGGGCCGCCCCAAGCCAGATTAGCCCCCCGGGGGGCAGAGAGCCACACGAAGTGGGCGAACGTGGGGGTTCTAAAGCACCACTGGCTCAGGCTCCAGCAAAATACCAAAGCGCTCGTAAACACTTGTCTGGATCGCCTTGGCCAAGGTCATAACCTCGCCGCCCGTGGCACCCTGACCGTCGCTTCCTGTGCCACGGTTCACCAGCACCAGAGCCTGCTTTTCATAGACCCCGGCCTGACCCACCGATTTACCGCGCCAGCCACAGGAGTCAATCAGCCAGCCTGCAGCCAGCTTGACCGAACCGTCGGCCAAAAGGTAATGCACCACCTTGGGATCGCGCGCGATGATGTCGGCGCACTGCTCATGGCTGACATTAGGGTTCTTG
>CAIQYP010000258.1 GCA_903876045.1 uncultured beta proteobacterium
CATCTTGCGTGCGCGGGCACAGTGTGCGCATCCGGGCTTGCTGAAGAAGGTCACACGCGGCGGCGGCACGGCTTCGGGGTTGATGTAGTGCAGCATGGTGTCGGCGTCGGACACCTTGAATGGGTCGCCCGGCCCCTCGGCCTCGACGAACATTTTTTCGATAACGCTATCTTTCACCAACATGGAGTAGCGCCAACTGCGGTGGCCCAAGCCGATATCGGCCTTGTCCACCAGCAGGCCCATGGCAGTCGTGAATTCGGCATTGCCGTCAGGCAGAAAATCGATGCCATCGGCATGCTGCTCGTGCTGCCAGGTTTCCATCACAAAGGGATCATTCACGGCCAGGCACACCACACTGTCAACGCCATTGGCCTTGAGGGTGGCAGTCAGTTCGTTGTAACGCGGCAGGTGGGAACTGGAGCATGTTGGCGTAAACGCTCCCGGAAGCGCAAACACTACGACCGACTTGCCTTTGAAGATAGTGTCGCTATTTATCTTTTGCCATTCTCCGTTGACCCGTATCGGGAATGTGACATCGGGAACTCTCTGACCTTCGCATAATTTCAACATGAAGTACTTTCTGGAGTGTGTGGCGAGTGCCGCATGAACCGGCTCATTGTTGTCATCATCCAAAAGAGAATCTGTGCGCTGCCTAACCCTTGCTCGGGGCGAATCAACACGCCTTGCCGCATTGTTTATGCGCAATGTGCGACGACGCACTGACGCGCGTGTACGAACTTATTAGCCTGTCCGGTGCACTAACTAGGAACATGCCATGAACTGGATAGACCCCCTCTCTCTGCCCTCGATCGAGGGAGCTGTGGTTCGCTTTCTGTTTAATGCAGATGGCGATGCCGACGGTTTTCTGCTCGCCAAAGGACAGCAGGTTCATTTTCCGCCGCACCTTTCACAAGCTTTACTCAAGCGGGTGAAAATTGGGGATCACGTGCGTGTACGGGGACTCAAACCCCGCGGGGCCGACGTGCTGGTGGCGCTCTCGCTTACAACGCACGGTGGCCACACCATTGAAGATCTTGGTTCGACTGCGCCCGTACACGCCGCGCTTTTTAAGTCGAAGCCCAAGCTCAAAACCAAGCCCGTCCAGTTTGTTGGCGCGGTGAAGCGATGCCTGTATGCGCCACGAGGCGAAGTGTGTGGCGCACTGCTGGAGGACGGTTGCATCTTGCGCATGGACCCGAAGGGCAATGAGAAACTAATTCATTTTTTGAAGCCAGGATCAGAGGTCACTGTATGGGGCGATCAAATTCGGGTGAAGGGGCAATATGTCGTAGACATTGCTTACCTGGCGTCGGTGTAATGCAAGCTGGTGATTCCTGCACCCACAGGTTGCTGGCTG
Source organism: uncultured beta proteobacterium (assembly GCA_903876045.1). Taxonomy (GTDB): domain Bacteria; phylum Pseudomonadota; class Gammaproteobacteria; order Burkholderiales; family Burkholderiaceae_C; genus Allorhodoferax. The sequence continues at coordinate 1,358 of CAIQYP010000258.1, forward strand.
CCACCACTTCGGATAAAGCGGTCAAGCCCAAAAGTACTTTATCGATGCCATCCTGCCGCTGGGTAACCGGAATGCGAGACGTTGCATCGCCTGACCTGTGTTTCGCATTTGTGCCATTCGATTTTCGCCAAGGTCATTTACTGCTTATCAACTATGTGCAGCCAGATTTCATTTCTGCGCAAAAACCAAGGAGTGAACGGCGCGTTGTAGCGGGAATACACGGCTTCACCCACCCAGGCCAGACCCGCAGCGCGCAATGCAGCCTGCAGTTTGTCCAAATGCTCGTTGTAATTGGCGTCTGACCAGAAGCCCGAATACCGGATGACCGCCACGCGACTGGGAGCGATGTCGCGCAGGCTTATCCGTGCGTCCAGTGGTTCGGGAGCGCTGGCTGAGGTTACACCCTTAGGCAAAACGAACTGAACCCGAAAACCACCCGATGCGGCAGTTTGCGTTACTGGCGCGGTCATCGCCAATTTCACTGGCTCAACTGATTGGGTAACCGGCGCTGTCATCGCAAATTTTCGCTCTCCTTTGTTCTTGCCAAAGATATAACCCGCAAGAATTGGAAAAGCCTGACTCCCGGCTTCAGCAGCATTCCCGGACACGACAACCTCTGCCACGGTATAGACGGCGTACTCGCGTATCTCGATTTCATCGAGTTTCTGGACTATCGTGAACTCGGGCTCTTCTGTGGCTTGGCTTGTCATTGGGAATGCGATCAGGAAGAGACAACTCAGCACCGCCCCTGCGGTTGCACCGGCCCACCTTCTGTGGCAATTTTGCTTGCCTTGCAGGGGGGAACAGTCGAGCTTCATGGTCGATCGTCCTTATGGTTGTATGTCGTCAGTATGGTGAACCCCGTCGATATTGGCCTCGGCACTTAGCCAGTCGTCCATTTCCCCACCGGAGGCAAAGCCACGCTCTGACGCGCGCCAGTAAGCCGCTTCTTCGATGGCTTGGTGTCGTGCTTGTGTGACTTCTTCCGATGATTGAAGAAGCTCAATCGAATTCGTATGTGCCGGTATGTCTGCGTCGCCTATAGCATTCATAGTGTTTGCACTGTGCCGTTTCATGGAGAACTCCTTTTATATATAGATAAATCAAGGCGCATAGATATCAAGAATATGGAAATACGCGTTGTGCGGATCAATTTGAGGCGGCAGCAGAATCAGGGGCGTCACTACTTGCCAACCTTACGGGGGTAACCCAAACTTTTTAAGAGCTTGAGTTACAGGGCGAGGTTTCTGTCTATGCTGGGAGGTACTAACTCGACGCGAACAGTCTCCCGCAGGGTGGCAATGGAAGTCTGTGCGGTAAGTCACTTATGCATCGCCTGCCAACCCGGCCGTGTGAACTTCAGCTCCTGGCAGTCGTGGGACTGCTTGGAAGTGAACCCAACCCTCTGACGCGCTAACCTCAGTTCAGACTTCTAAATTCGCCGCACCAATTGCTCGAGTAAACAGCCGGGAACGTCCAGGCATTGGGGTCCCGCTTAACGCTTGGTCCTTCGTGTGCCGTTAGGACATGTACGGGCGGATGACGGTGGCAATGACCGGGCGATGGGTCAGGTGTTGTTGGGGCTTCCAGGCTTCGCCAATATTGGCACTTGTCACATCTTTTTGGTGATGTTTTTTCAATCTCGTTGATGTTGATCTCCTGACTATGAATTCTGTATTCGTTCGGTCAATTTGCAACTGTGTCACACCATTCGATGTCTAATTCGGCGGGTTGACCGTATACCGTCGTTTTGCGGGTCGAAACCCAACGCTAGCGAATGTCTTTCATGGTCGCGCAATCGTAAGCCTATTTGAGTTCGTCGTTGGTGCGCCACCACACAGACCGCTTTGGCAACGGGAGGGATACTGGTTGGGTTCACCATCAAATAGGTAATGGCAGACTTCTTCTGAAAGCAAGGTAAAGGACAGGTGTGAGCGCAAGGGTTGTCGCAAGAGACCGGACCCACGGCTTACGGCTTTCAGGTGACCAAGGTGGGGACTGCTTGAAAAGTATTTCCTGTAAGTACGCGAGTGCATCGTAAATTAACATTTTTCGACGGGGGTCTGACATGAGGCACTTTGCGGTCGCAGTTGGGCTACTTATTCTTATTCCCCTTGCCAGCTTTGCGGAACCCGGAATTTACGGTTGCCCAGACATTCAAACCAACCTCGATGGTTGCACTCGATTCAAGGCGCCACGCGAAACTTGGACAAACGTATCAGTCAGCCCAGAGGTTGTAATTTATGTCGACAAGAACACTATCCGTCGCCAAGGGACGTACCTAAAAGCTTGGCTGTTATGGATCGTGGCGACAGATCATCAATTTAATGATCACCCGTATAGATCATTCAAAGAGTTAAGCTACTTCGATTGCGGGCTAAGAGAAAATAGTGTGAAGCAGCGTCTTTACTACTCTGACGAAATCGGGGAAGTCCCGATTACTGACCTGACGGAATACAGTAGCGAAGAAGCTATGCAATTTACCCGGTTTGCGCCCCACACTCTTGGTCAGAGCGTTATAGATTTTGTCTGTACCAAAGCGATCGTGAAATGATGGATCCATTGTGATACTGCACCCGAACCCGTCGGAACTGGCACTGGCGCCGGTGGAAAAAATCCATTGTTACCAGGGAAACGGCTGAGGCTTCGCGGCTGCATGCGGCTCAAGCTGCAGTGGTACGGCGACGCAGCTGAGCAGCTGGTTGGCAACACTCGTCACCATGGCGATGCCGTTTGAAAAACACAAAGGCGCGCTTTAGGCCGACCTCCCGGGCAATTACCGGACGTGGTTTACGCGCGAAGTTTTTCCCGAAATCGAGATTGGCAGGCTGCTGGCGCTGGTGCACGAGATTGACCACCATGGCCTAACCGACCTGCTGATGTCTCTCAGGTGCGTCCCCAATAGGCTTTAAGTGGGCGACATCAAAGGTCCAGCACTTCACGCTGGTTCTTTTGGGCAATTCTGTCCGCAGTCTTTGCCGCTCTGGAAGTCGATTGCGGACGCTTGGCCAGGAAAATCATGTCCGCGATGGTCGATCTCGGCCATCCGGCGTTCGACATCAAAGATGTCAACTGATGCGTTGAGATAGTTCTGGTCCAACTCTTCTTGAGTGGGCATATGAGGAACGAGAGCTTTGATGAGCTCCATGAAGTTGGACATGGTGAGTCCTTCAAGTTGCGGTATCTTTACTATAAGGGTAAACCCTTGTTTTTCAACTCGAATTCGTGGCCATGCGTCATCTAAGCCTGATGCATCCGCTCCAGTGGTGCGCTAGGGCGTGTGCCCTGGTGGGTCAGATGGCCTAAGCCGTGCGGTTCACCAATGCACCCAGGTAACGGCCCAACTCTTTGCTCACCTGCAACGCTTGCTCGGTCGGAAACTGCCAAATCACGTCGTTTGTAGTGCGCTCGGTCACCTTCACAATTGAGCGGCCACTGTCCTGGTCGACGGAAAACACCAGATTGGCGTTGGCCCCGGAAAGCCTAGTCTGCATGTCAGCAACTAATTTTTTGAGCTCATCGGCCCCAGGAGTTGGACTTGACAAAGTATCGGTGGTTGCAACGGCAGCATTGGCGCCAGCATTACCGACGGGAGAACCTGCTGGAACATTGCCAGTTCCAGCGGTTGGACTTGCTTGGCCCACGTCCACTGGTTTAATGCGCGCGCCTACGCTCGCTCCAGACAAAGGTTGCTCGGCCCCTGTCAGGGGAACACGCTGCATTGGACCTACAGAAGACATAGCACGCCCTCGTCAAACAGCACCCACATTACCCAAGAAATCAGGTAGTCAGTTAACTAATTAATTAAGAAGCTGGAAAACCAGGCAACCATGCGCTAGGCCGTGACGTTGAGATTGCGCCCAATTTGCTGACCGAGGCTGTTAACAACTGAACTCGGGATGGTCGCACTTACCGCACCCGCACCCGCATCATCAGCGTCACCATCCTTTTTGACATCTTTGCCGCCGTTAGTTGCCTCAGTGGACTCTGACGGCGCCGCTTTGTGCGGCGTTTGCGCAGGCGAATTGGAAGACACTGAACTGATAGCCATGGTGAATACCTTTCATTAAAAAGTTAGCCAAAGCGCCTGCACCCTTTAACCGCTGAACGAATGCTTGAAAACCGCTCTGCCCCAAGGAGGGTTATCGGCCACAAATTATTGAACTGAAGGAATTTTTTGGCATGGGCTGATGGTGGATACCTTGCAGTCGGCCATGGAAGACGCCCTGGCGAGACAGCAGTTCCGTACCGCTGGAGAAGCCGCGCACCAAGAAACCTTGCGGACCAACTCAATCTTCGAAGGTGCGGACGTCAAGGCCTACGTTATGTCGCGCGTTATTGGCGGCAAGCCAGGAAGACCGCTTGGGGTGCCTTTGGATGCGGTCCGCGCCATGATCCCGAAGCATGACTGAACTGGTTGGCAGCGAGC
>CAIQYP010000259.1 GCA_903876045.1 uncultured beta proteobacterium
ATGGTGCGGGAGGCGTTGCTGACATCGGTAACGTGCACGCGGCCTTCGGTCAGTTGCCAGATCAACCAGCTGTCCATGGTCCCAAAGGCCAGTTCGCCGTTGGCTGCCAGAGCACGGGCACCGGGTACGTGGTCCAGAATCCATTTGAGCTTGGTGCCGGAAAAATAGGCGTCCACCAGCAGGCCGGTCTTGGCGCGGATGGTGTCGGCCAAGCCGCGTGCGCGCAGCTCGACGCAGGTGGGCTCAGCCCGACGGTCCTGCCAGACGATGGCATGGTGAATGGGTTGGCCGGTCTTTCGGTTCCATACCAATGTGGTTTCGCGCTGGTTGGTAATGCCCAGGGCCGTGACCTGGCTTGCGCTGATGCCAGCTTGGGCCAGTGCCTCGCGTGCCGTAGCCAGTTGCAGGCGCCAGATTTCCAACGCGTCATGCTCTACCCAGCCGGGCTGGGGGTAGATTTGCGGCAACTCTTTTTGTGCCATGGCCACGGTCTGGCCACTGGGGTCGAACACAATACTGCGGCAGCTGGAGGTGCCCTGGTCCAGGGCGAGCAGGTAGGTCATGGTTGCTTGCGTATCAATGGAAAGAAAGAAATATCGAAGCCCGTTAATAGGCCCTAAGGCGCAGCCACTGTCAAGCGTACCTGTGCCTCGGTCAGCAGAGCGGGGAAGGGCTCAGGCGGTGGTGCATCGGTGAACAGGCGGTCGATCTGTGACAGCGTGGCCACCTCGACCATGGCCGGGCGCTTGAACTTGCTGCTGTCGGCAGCCAGCCAGACTTCGCGCGCATGGGAGATGATGGTTTGCGAGACCTTGACTTCGCGGTAATCGTAGTCGCGCAGACTACCGTCAGCCTCAATGCCCGAAATCCCGATCAGCGCGATGTCCACCTTGAACTGGCGGATGAAGTCCACCGCCGCTTCGCCCACGATGCCCTGATCTCGCCCGCGCACCACGCCGCCCACCACAATCACTTCGCAGGCTGAGTTAGTGCTCAGGATACTAGCCACGTTCAGGTTGTTGGTGATCACCCGCAGGCCGGTATGGCGCAGCAATGTCCTGGCAATGGCCTCGGTGGTGGTGCCGATGTTCAGGATCAGCGAGCAGCCATTGGGCACCGCCGCCGCCACACTGAGCGCAATACGTGATTTGCCTTCGGCATTAAGGCTCTCGCGCTGTTGGTGGGCAATGTTTTCTGTGGTGGAACTTGGCACCCGCACGCCGCCATGAAAGCGCGCCAGCAGCCCTTCGTCGGCCAGGCGCTGAACATCGCGCCGCACCGTTTGCAAGGTCACGCCCAGTGTTTCGGCAAGCTGCTCCACCGTGACGGAGCCTTGGGCTTGCACTACAGAGAGTAGGGTTAGTTGTCGAGGGTTGGGGCTCATGGCGTAATTTTTGACCTGCATGGGCGGGCACGGCACGACTGTAAAACGAATCAAAAGGAATATTTATAGGGTAAGTACTGAGTAAAAGCGAAACCAAACGAACAATAATGATCGAATTCAAATAAAGCTTTTGGATTCCTTTTTACTTTGTGAAGGTGGTGTGATGCAGTTGACTCTTGAGGGCATCAGCAAAAAAGTAGGGCCGCAGACTTGGCTTTACGACATGACCCTGGCCCCGCGTAGCGGCGCAGTCACGGTGTTGCTCGGTGCCACCCAGTCTGGCAAGACCAGCCTGATGCGCATCATGGCCGGGCTGGATGCTCCGTCATCCGGTCGGGTGCAGGTGGACGGCAAGAGCGTGGTGGGCGTGCCGGTGCGCGAGCGCAATGTCTCCATGGTCTATCAGCAGTTCATTAACTATCCCTCGCTCAAGGTGCGCGACAACATCGCGTCACCTTTGAAACTGCGCGGTGAAAGAAATATCGAGCAGCGGGTGCGCGAGTTGGCCGAAAAGTTGCACATCGAAATGTTTCTAGACCGATATCCGGCCGAGCTCTCGGGCGGCCAGCAACAGCGCGTGGCCTTGGCCCGCGCCATGGCCAAAGGCGCGCCGCTCATGTTGTTGGATGAGCCGCTGGTGAATCTGGATTACAAGCTGCGCGAAGAACTGCGCGACGAGCTCACAGCTCTGTTTGCTGCGGGCGACTCCACCGTGATTTACGCCACCACCGAGCCGGGCGAGGCCCTGCTGCTGGGTGGCTATACCGCCGTGCTGGATGCCGGCGAGCTGCTGCAATACGGCCCCACCTCTGAAGTCTTCCATGCACCGGCCTCCATCCGTGTGGCGCGTGCCTTTAGCGACCCGCCGATGAATTTGCTGGAGGCCAATGCGGCCTCGGGCGGTGTGCTACTCAATCGCGGCCCTTTGCTGAACATCGCCTTGCCAACCGACCCCACTGGCGCATTGACGGTGGGTATGCGCGCCAGCGCACTGCGCTTCAATGAGCAGCCGGGTGATGTGGCCTTGGCGGGCAAGGTGGAACTAGCCGAGATCTCCGGCACCGACACTTTTGTGCACTTCAACACGGCATTGGGTGAACTCGTTGCGCAGCTAACCGGTGTCCATCACTTCGGTCTGGGCCAGGCTGTGACCTTTTATTTCAACCCTGCTTCCGTCTATGTGTTTGACGCGCAGGGCATGTTGCTGCTGGCACCTCAACGTGACAATGCAGGCGCCCATGCAAGTGCCGGCGGCAAAGGACTTTGATATGGCACGCATAGAACTCGACCTGGCCCATGCTTACCGGGCCAACCCGCAGCAGGACAGCGACTACGCCTTGTTGCCCCTGAAGATGACCTTTGAAGACGGCGGCGCCTATGCCTTGCTGGGGCCATCAGGATGCGGCAAGACCACATTGCTCAACATCATGTCGGGGTTGGTGACGCCATCCCAGGGTGGCGTGCGCTTTGATGGCAAGGATGTGACGGCCTTCACGCCACAGCAGCGCAATATCGCCCAGGTGTTTCAGTTCCCGGTGATCTACGACACCATGACGGTGGCCGAGAACCTGGCCTTTCCGCTGCGCAACCGCAAGATGCCGGCGGATCAGATCAAGCAGCGCGTGGGCGTGATCGCAGAAATGCTGGAGATGAGCGGTCAGCTCAACCAGCGCGCCTCAGGTCTGGCGGCCGATGCCAAGCAAAAGATCTCGCTGGGTCGTGGCCTGGTACGCCCGGATGTGTCGGCGGTGCTTTTCGACGAGCCGCTGACGGTGATCGACCCGCACCTCAAATGGCAACTGCGTCGCAAGCTCAAACAAATCCACCACGAACTCAAGCTCACGCTGATATACGTCACCCACGACCAGGTGGAGGCACTGACCTTTGCTGATCAGGTGGTGGTAATGACCAGGGGTCGCGCGGTGCAAACCGGCTCGGCGGCTGATCTCTTTGAGCGCCCAAGCCACACCTTTGTGGGCCATTTCATTGGCTCTCCGGGAATGAACTTTCTGCCCGGCAGCATGACGGCGGCAGGCTTTCATACCGCGGGCACAACGGTGGCGGCGCTTGCGGGGCGTGGTCTAGCCGATGGCGAGTTCAAGCTCGGCGTGCGCCCGGAATATGTCAGTCTGGCCGCGCCGAATGCCGAGGGCGCACTCTCCATGACCGTAACTCAGGTGCAGGACGTGGGGACGCATGTGATTGTCAGTGCCAGGCGCGAAGGACATACCGTTAAGGCGCGCCTATCGGTCAACAGTACCCACTTGAAGGCTGGCGACAGCGTCTGGTTGCAGGTGATGGGCGAGCACACCTGCTTCTACAAAAACGAGGAGATTGTGGCATGAGCACCACCACTAAGCCTGTGAACCAGAAGGCCTGGTTTCTGATTCTGCCGGTGATGCTGTGCGTGGCTTTCTCGGCTGTTTTGCCGTTGATGACGGTCGTCAATTACTCGGTGCAAGACATCATCTCACCCGAACGGCGGGTGTTTGTTGGCACCGAATGGTTTGCTGCCATTATGCGTGACGAAGAGCTTCACGGAGCCTTGCTACGTCAACTTGCGTTTTCGTTCTCTGTGTTGGCGGTGGAACTACCGCTGGGCATTCTTCTCGCATTGTCCATGCCGGCACAAGGCTGGAAGTCTTCCGTCGTGCTGGTCATCGTCTCGCTTTCGCTTCTGATCCCTTGGAACGTGGTCGGCACCATCTGGCAGATATTTGGTCGCACCGACATCGGTCTGATGGGCGCTGCGCTGCAGGGCCTGGGCATTGAGTACAGCTACACCGGCAATGCGACGCACGCCTGGCTCACCGTGCTCTTGATGGATGTGTGGCATTGGACTCCGCTGGTGGCTTTGTTGGGCTATGCCGGACTGCGCTCCATTCCCGACGCCTACTACCAGGCCGCCAGCATTGACGGGGCCAGCAAGCTCGATGTGTTTCGTTATGTGCAGTTGCCCAAGATGCGTGGTGTGTTGATGATTGCGGTGTTGCTGCGCTTCATGGACAGCTTCATGATTTACACCGAGCCCTTCGTTCTGACTGGTGGAGGGCCAGGCAACTCCACCACATTCTTGTCACAGTTCTTGACTCTCAAGGCGGTGGGGCAGTTTGACGTCGGGCCTGCGGCAGCCTTTTCCTTGATCTATTTTTTGATCATCCTGCTCTTGTGTTTTATTTTGTACAACTGGATGCAACGCGTAGGCACCCAGGCGAAGGAGGGTGGTTATGAATAAGCCTAAATTTCAAAAGCGAACGCTGTTTCTTTTGTTTTACATCGTGTTCGCGCTGTTGCCCATCTATTGGATGATCAACATGTCGTTCAAAACCAATAACGAGATCGTGACGGGCTTCTCGTTGTTCCCTGAGCACTTCACCTGGGACAACTATCACACCATACTGACCGATCCGTCGTGGTACTCGGGCTACATCAACAGCATGATCTATGTGGCCATCAACACGGTTATCTCTATCACCGTGGCGCTGCCCGCGGCTTATGCTTTTTCACGGTACAGTTTTTTGGGCGATAAGCATGTGTTCTTCTGGCTGTTGACCAACCGCATGACGCCACCTGCCGTCTTTTTGCTGCCCTTCTTTCAGCTTTACTCATCAGTGGGGTTGATGGACACACACCTGGCAGTGGCGCTGGCGCATCTCCTGTTCAACGTGCCGCTGGCAGTGTGGATTCTGGAGGGCTTCATGAGCGGAATCCCGCGTGAGATTGATGAGACGGCGTACATCGACGGCTATTCCTTTCCGCGCTTCTTCATTCGTATCTTTATTCCGTTGATCAAGGCCGGTGTAGGCGTTGCGGCTTTTTTCTGCTTCATGTTTAGCTGGGTGGAGTTGCTTTTGGCGCGAACGCTGACCAGTGTAAATGCCAAGCCGATTACGGCAATCATGACGCGCACCGTGTCGGCCGCGGGCATGGACTGGGCCACCCTGGCAGCGGCCGGGGCTCTGACCATCGTGCCCGGTGCCATCGTCATCTGGTTTGTACGCAACTACATCGCCAAGGGTTTCGCGATGGGTCGCGTTTGATTTGAGAGGAATCTGTAATGTTTGAATGGATGGTCTGGACCACTCCCGTGGCTGTTTTCTTCTGCTGCATTGGTTTGATGCTGGCCGGTATGACGGTGTGGGAAATCAAGGCCCCAACGACGCTAAGCAGGGGCTTTTTGCCAATTGCTACTACCCGCGGCGACCGCTTATTCATCGGCTTGTTGAGTGCCGCCTATGTCAATCTGGCTTTCGTTGGTATTACTGGCAAATTGGTGATCTGGATGGGACTCGAGTCAGAGCCCTCGATCTGGATCAGCTTCGTGGCCTCGATGGCGTTGCTCGGGCTGATCATGCGCAAGGGTTAGAGCATAAAGGACCGGCTTGTCGTCCCCTGGAGCCGAAGTAGCCTTTGAATCAGGGGCTTACACAAAGAGGAGTTTTATTATGAAGTTGAGATATAGCGCATTGGCAGTGGCTGTCGCATGCTGCGCGATGTCCAGTCAAGGTTGGGCCGATGAGGCGGCAGCCAAGAAGTGGATTGATAGTGAATTCCAGCCATCCACCTTGAGCAAGGATCAGCAGGCTACTGAGATGAAATGGTTCATCGATGCAGCCAAAAAGCTGAAGGCACTCGGCGTTAACGAAATCAGCGCCGTCTCGGAAACGCTGACGGTTCATGAGTACGAGTCCAAGACACTGGCTAAGGCCTTTGAGGAGATCACCGGCATCAAGGTCAAGCACGACATCATCCAGGAAGGCGACGTAGTTGAAAAGCTGCAAACCTCCATGCAGTCAGGCAAGAGCATTTATGACGGCTGGATCTCGGACTCGGACCTGATCGGCACCCATTACCGCTACGGCAAGATTTTGTCGTTGACCGACTACATGGTAGGCGCTGGAAAGCCTTACACCAATCCGGGCTTGGACCTGAAAGACTTCATCGGTACCAGTTTCACCACGGCACCGGACCACAAGCTATATCAACTGCCAACTCAGCAGTTCGCCAACCTTTACTGGTTCCGTGCTGACCTGTTTGCCAGAAAGGATTTGCAGGATAAATTCAAGGCCAAATATGGCTACGATCTGGGCGTGCCGCTGAACTGGAGTGCCTATGAAGACATCGCCGCCTTCTTCAGTGAAGACGTCAAAACCATCGATGGCAAGCCAATTTATGGTCACATGGATTACGGCAAAAAAGATCCGTCCTTGGGCTGGCGCTTCACTGACGCGTGGTTGTCGATGGCCGGTGCTGCAGATAAGGGCATTCCGAACGGATTGCCAGTTGACGAATGGGGCATTCGCGTGGCGGATGACAAATGCACTCCAGTCGGTGCATCGGTTTCTCGTGGCGGTGCGACCAACTCCCCGGCTTCAGTCTATGCGCTGACCAAGTATGTCGACTGGATGAAGAAGTATGCGCCCAAGGAAGCCACTGGCATGACCTTTGGCGAAGCTGGCCCAGTGCCCGCGCAAGGGCAGATCGCACAGCAGATTTTCTGGTACACAGCATTTACCGCTGACATGGTCAAGCCTGGCTTGCCGGTCGTCAATGCTGACGGAACACCGAAGTGGCGTATGGCTCCCGGTCCGAACGGCCCGTACTGGAAGCAAGGCATGCAAAACGGTTACCAGGATGTCGGCTCGTGGACCTTCTTCAAGGATCATGACGCCAACAAGGTGGCAGCTGCCTGGCTCTATGCGCAGTTTGTGACCAGCAAGACGGTTTCGCTGAAAAAGTCCATTGTCGGCACCACCTTCATTCGAGACAGCGACATTCGCAGCGACTACTTTACTCAAAATGCCCCCAAATACGGCGGTTTGATCGAGTTTTACCGTAGTCCAGCGCGAGTCGCATGGACACCCACCGGTACCAATGTGCCGGACTATCCGAAGCTGGCGCAACTATTCTGGAAGAACGTGGCGGTCGCTGTGACAGGCGAGAAGACGCCTCAGCAAGCCATGGATAACCTGGCAGAGGAAATGGATCAAGTGATGGGTCGTTTGGAGCGCGCAGGCATGGCGCACTGCGCTCCCAAACTGAATCCAAAAATCGATCCTAACAAGTGGCTGAGTGACAAGGGCGCACCCTGGAAGCTATTGGCCAACGAAAAGCCTAAGGGCGAAACCATTGCCTATGAAACGCTGCTGAACGCGTGGAAGAATGGGAAAGTTCGTTAATCCGTAGTGCAAGAACGGAGTTGACAGTGACGGTGGCGCGCGTGCGCCACCGTCGCGCTGCGCGG
>CAIQYP010000260.1 GCA_903876045.1 uncultured beta proteobacterium
GAGTTTATTCACTTCAGTATGTCGTCGGTTTGAGCTACTTTGCTTCCGCTACGTACCTGACTTAGAGAAGAGCCCCGTAAACGACCGAAAAGGGAACCTGACCTAACTATGGTTGGAAACCGTGGACTGACTCATGACAGCCCACTGTTGAAATTCGAGTCCAGGCATTTTTGACGGGCGCACTGGAAGGAAATCACAACCCTCAGCGACGGACCCAGTGATATTTGGGTCCAGTTGATGGAACTTGCATCAGTGCAACTTTACAAAGTGTCCGAATTTCGGGGGATGGGCACATTTAGCCATGTAAGTGTTCACTTATATTTAGTGAAAGCACACGATTGAATCCCAGAGGGCGGACTCGATTTCAAGTAGAGATCGGCCGCAACCTCCACTGGGCAATTACCGCTTGCATGCGCTTATCGCCATCAGGAACCAATTCGTAAAGATCAGCTCTACCCCATCGAAGTGCGTCAAGACAGCACAACATATCATCGCTGATCGCAATGTCTAGTACTCTCAAATCGAACAGGTCGAATGAAAACGCGCTGCCGTCGTAAGTGGCAGCCAAGAACTGCGCAATATGTCGGGTTTGGCCTGAATCGCGGCTCTCTGCCAGGTCAAGCAAGCGACCGAATGCTTGCGCCGCCTTCGACTGGGCAGCGAACGCACGCTGTTGGTATTCATCCATGTTCGCGTGAAAGGAGTCTTCGTCGGTCATGTTCAAGACTGTGGCTCCAGGTCACCCGGCCATACCTGCCAGCGCAACTCGGGCTGCTCCTGCCAGGGCTCATTCTGTTTGGCGACCACCACCATGCCGACGGTCACTGCAGGCAAATCAAGCCGAACAAGTCCGTCCAGGCCGCCAACTTCGCGCCATAGGCCTGGGAGTACCTTGGGAATGAGTGATTTAGTTTGCATGTTGGAATGTTACGCTTTCAGTTTGCCAAGGCAGCGGATATCGGCATATTGCCATCAGGATGGCACTGGCACCGGCAACCAACTCAATCATTGTGAGCGCGTTGCAACAATTGCAAATTCTGGAACTATGGAAACGAATCTCCAGCGCGCCTGTAACTCTCGACAATGGCTGCAGCGAGATCGGCTTTTTCCGCAAGTCCGAGCTGCTGCTCATGAAGATCTAAAAGTACGTCTACTTTACGTGCATCACTTTCATCGAGCGAAAAGGCCCCGCCACTACGCGCCCTGTTGCGACATTCATGGACTACCGCTAGCGCACCGTAAAAGTCGTCCAACAGGTCCCCACCATATCCCTGCTCAGCCAGAAAGATGCCGGCGTAAGCAGTGACCATCAATTCCTTGCAATGTTCAAACTCTCCAGCGCCATTGGCCAACGCATACAGCGACTTGCGCCCGGCCAGGCCAATCGACGTTTGAGTGGTCTGAGAAATCGGCTCTTTTGCAAATGCTCGCCAGATTGGGTTGCCACTGAGCATGAGCATGTTCCTCGTCTCACGGTTGACGCCTGGAGACTTGGCTTTCTTCTTGCCTTTTTTCAAACTCATTGCGTAACGGTACTTTGGGGCAATTGAAGTCGCTCGGAAAAGAAAGAAAGCCCGCTACCGCGGGCTTCTCAACTCATCCAAATTTGATTATTGCTGGATCAAAAACTGGCTCTTTTCTTTGCCCTGCAGCCACTTGGGAGCCAGGCCTCGCCCTGACCATTCTTTGCCTGAAACTGGGTCACGGTACTTCGCGGCCACTTTCGCTTTCGGGCCATCAGCTTTTTCCCTTTTGGCAGCACGTGTGCTTCCAAAAATGTCTTCTTGTGTTAGGCCGTATTCAGCGATCAAGGCGCGAACCTTTGACACAGCTTCGGTCAGTTCGTTTTGACGTTGCTCTTGAATTTGTTTTTCCAACGCCTCTTTTTGCGCGATCAGTTCTTGCAAGGTTGCCATATTCACTATCTTTAAGGTAATTCAATCTAACGAACGCAATAGGTATTGCGGGAGACCGACATTTTAGTAGGTCATTCAATTTCAACTGCAAAGCGTATCGGCATGTGAGCAAATTTCGGGGAATATCACCGAGGTCTCATTCCTCGTCATGGTTCCTCGCCACCACATGCCGCAAGGAACATTGTGTCGCGTATGTTGCTATTCTTGACCGTGTAACCTCAGCCCCGTAGCGCCAGTACTTTCTTCGACCATGGCCCGAAGCGCCTTGCCAGTTTTGAAACGGGGAACACGCCTTGCAGGGACGTTCACGGGCACGCCATTACGCGGATTGCGGCCCACACGGGGCGCATAGTGCGCAATCGAAAAACTGCCAAACCCCCTGGTGCCCACGGACCATAGCTTCGTTCATCGCATGCAGTATGGTGGTGACGGCCGAATCGGCATCACGTTGCGTCAACTGGCTGAATCGGTCTGCGAGTTGTTCAACAAGATCTGATCTGTTCATATGGCAGCGAGATTAATTCATTTTCGAACCGGGCTCACGGCACACCAACGATACAGATGAAGCACTGTCGAGCCAATCTTTTGCAATCAAGCGACGGGTTGGTATCCCCTGATGCGTCGTTTACCAGCAATGCCATTGACTTGCTTCATTGCTTCCTGGTAGTTGCTCAGCACCGCCATTTTCTGGTTCCCCGATCTGCCTGATCCCGCCCAGCGCCGGGTCAACACCCAGTCCCCCAGCAGGTCCTGGTACACCTCCACCAGATAGCGTCGGCCATTGCCCGAGTTGAACCACTCCTGCCTCATGACGAATTGGCCTCTCCAATTCTGCTTTGCTGCGCCCATGCTGGCATCGCTGGACAGCTCACGGCATGGGCCTCACCGCGAGTACGGACAAGTTGACTGATGTCTACAAGGTGCATGTCGCAGTTTTGGTAGGTCTAAGAGCGCTGCGGATGGCCGCAGCCTGCTTTATTGTCCTTGTGGCAATGATCAACGTCAATTGTTTGTCAGGAGGGAAGCGAAGATTGACGTATCTGCCAAGTATGCCTAGAGTGTTGCACAAGACGTTACGAGTGTGAGTGAAATACGTGCGCGCTGCCCAGCAATGGGTCTGGCGGTTAGCCAGGGACACAGAAACTCGCAAGGTCACAGCGATGAGATCGGAAAGGGCCCTACGGGGCCTTTTTTCTTGGGTGGGTCTTTTCGGTTTTCTCAAAGATGCCTGCGACCTCTCCAACCAGCGAAACAAACCGCCAAGTTTGGGCGTTAGATTCGCAGCCAACCGACGGCTTCAGATAAGCGCTTTTTATGCGCATCACGCATCGAAAGCACATTGCCAGGGTTGGCTGCGTCCTTCTCAAACTGAAAAACACCGAGTATGGCTGCGCGCCAACACGCAAGCCCTTCCTACTTCACGCAACGATCAACACTCCACGCGCCACAGGACCTGAGCGACCACGACTGCATTGGTTTGCGATTGCCCACGCATGGTGGACTGACGGGATGGGAGTTCACTCATCAGGGAAGAACGGTGACCACTAACGTCCCGGGAAGACGTGTCTTCAACAACAGTGCACTGGTATTGGAAGCATCGCCTGCCGGGCACGGATTGGCCTGGTTGCCAGAAAACGTTGTCGGCGAGTACCTCCAATCCGGCCAACTGCTGGAAGTCATGGAGGGCTGGTCTACAACCTTTCTGGGGTACCACCGGTACTATGCCAGCCGCTGGCCTTGGCGCGAGTGGTGGAGGTATTGCGTTTGCCCGAACCTCTGGAGACATAACTTCTATTGCGGCGTATCAGCCACGGCCAACATCACCGCCTCAAAATTGGCAAAAATGAAAGTCGGCAATGGTGGACCGACAATCTCGGTTGTGCGTAGAGTAGAGATGTGGCGCGGTAGAGTCCGTCATGAAGCTGTTTCTGTTTGCCGCCTCGTAGCTACGATTCGGTGCCTTGTATTGCCCATGACAGGTTTCCCCGTTTCCACATCCC
>CAIQYP010000261.1 GCA_903876045.1 uncultured beta proteobacterium
ACCCCATGTCGCGCATGCCCGTTCCGGCCACGCGCCCTACTCTCGCGTCAAAGACTTTTTGAAAAGCGGCCTGGCCAGCGGCCATTGGGTGCCAGGCGACCAGATGCCGTCCGAGGCCGAACTGGTGCAGCAGTTCGCCGTCAGTCGCATGACCGTGGGCCGCGCCCTGCGCGAGTTGCAGGCCGAAGGGCTGGTGACCCGGGTGCAGGGCGTGGGCAGCTTCGCCGCGCACTTGTCGCGCGTGTCCTCCACGCTGACCATTCGCGATCTGCACGACGAAATCGTGTCTCGCAGCCACAACCACCAGGCCACCGTGGTGCTGTCCAAACAGGAGAAAGCCAACGCCGGTTTGGCAGTGCAACTGGGTTTAAACACCGGCGACATCGTGTTTCACACCCTGATCGTGCACAGCGAAAACGGCGTGCCGCTGCAATGCGAAGACCGTTACGTCAACCCCGCCTGCGCACCCGACTACTTGGGCGTGGACTTCACCACCATCACGCCCACGCAATACCTGCTGAGCGTGGCCCCCCTGTGGGAAGCGCAATACTCAATCGAAGCCGCAGCACCCACAGCGCAAGAAGCAAAACTTTTGGGCATCACCGTACAAGACCCGTGTTTGATCGTGGTGCGCCGCACGGTAAACCGGGGCGTGCCGATCACCCTGGCGCGCCTGGTGCACCCTGGCACGCGTTACCAAATCAGCGGAGAGTTCAAGCCATGAGTGCAATCGTCATAGAAGCAGAACATGTACCGGCACAGCCCTGGCGCAACGGCGGCGGCCAGACCCGCGAACTGCTAGTGTGGCCACCCTCCGTCGGGAGCCTGGGCGGCGAAGCGCTCTGCGTAGGTAAAGGAGGAGCCCGCGCAGCGGGCGGGGGACACGAAGCAGAGCGCTTCGCCGCCCAGACTCCCAGCGCCAACAAAGACGCCCCCGCCACAACCGATTGGAAGTTACGCATCAGCCGTGCCGACATAGCATCCGACGGTCCCTTCTCGGCCTTTGCCGGCGTAGATCGCTGGTTCGCCGTCATCTCAGGCAAGGGCGTCGTGCTGCACATGCCCACCGCAGATGGACACACCCTGGAT
This sequence comes from uncultured beta proteobacterium, assembly GCA_903876045.1. Classification (GTDB taxonomy): domain Bacteria; phylum Pseudomonadota; class Gammaproteobacteria; order Burkholderiales; family Burkholderiaceae_C; genus Allorhodoferax. Next base: position 1,090 of record CAIQYP010000261.1, read on the forward strand.
CACCACCTCCTGCCCGGCCACACACCGCTGCACTTTGATGGTGGCCTGGCGCCCGGTTGCAGTTTGATGGATGGCGCGACGCAGGATTTAAACCTCATGGCTCGCGGCGGAACGGCCTGCATGAACTCGGTAGAAGCCGAGCAACCCTGGTCCGCCGACTTCGCCATGCGCGGCATCTACACCGCCTGCAGCGGCGTGTGGAGCAACGGGTTGCAAACCATCCCGCTACCGGCACACAGCCTGCTTTGGGACGCCAACCCTGAGCCAAAAGCGGAATTTCGCTTTGCCGCCAACCGCAATGAACCCACCCACGCCTGGTGGCTGGGTTACACACCGGACACCACACTATGAGCCAAACTTTGACCCTGTGGCGCAATGCCAATCTGGCCACCCTATCCGACAGTTCCTCTTGGGGCTGGATCGACCAGGGCGCCCTGCTGACCCAAGGCGAAATGCTGCTGTGGGTTGGCGCCGAGGCCGACCTGCCGATCGAACAGGCGCCCTATATCACCCAAACCCATGACCTGGGCGGAGCGCTGGTGACCCCCGGCCTGATCGACTGCCACACCCACCTTGTTTACGGCGGGCAGCGTGCGTCCGAATTCGAGTTGCGATTGCAAGGTGCCAGCTATGAAGAAATCGCCCGCGCCGGTGGCGGCATACGCTCCACCGTAGCTGCCACGCGCGCCGCCACCGATGCACAACTGCTCGCGAGTGCGCGTCAACGTGCTCTGTGCCTGATGCGCGAAGGTGTGACCACCATCGAAATCAAATCGGGCTATGGCCTCAGTCTGGAGCAGGAAGCGCGATGTCTGCGGGTGGCGCGCCAACTGGGCAGCCTGCTGCCCGTCAACGTTCAAACCACTTTCCTCGGCGCGCACGCCTTGCCACCGGAATTTGAGGGCCGCAGCGACGACTATGTGGATGCCGTCTGCGCCTGGATGCCGCAGTTGCACGCTCAGGGCCTGGTGGATGCAGTGGATGCCTTTTGCGAGAACATCGGCTTTACGCCGGTACAAACGCGCCGGGTATTTGAGACCGCACGCGCTTTGGGCCTGCCCGTCAAACTGCATGCCGAGCAATTGAGCGACCAGAGCGGCGCAGCCCTGGCTGCAGAATTTGGCGCCCTGTCCTGTGACCACCTGGAATACCTCAGCACCAGCGGCATTGCCGCTATGGCCGACAGTGGCACGGTGGCGGTGCTGTTGCCCGGCGCCTATTACTTTTTGCGCGACACCCATCTGCCGCCGGTAGCAGCACTGCGCGCTGCCGGAGTGCCCATGGCGATTGCCAGCGACCACAACCCTGGCTCCTCACCCGGCCTGTCATTGCTGCTGATGCTGAACATGGCCTGCACCCTGTTCCGTCTGACGCCGGAAGAAGCAGTGCGCGGTGTCACAGTGCATGCGGCCCGCGCACTGGGCCTGAAAGATCGCGGCCAGTTAATGGCCGGTCAGCGCGCCGATTTTTGCGTCTGGGATGTAGCCCATCCGAACGAGTTGGCTTACTGGTTTGGCCGTAACCCTTGCACGCGCGTCGTTGTGGGCGCGCAGGAGCGTGAACTATGACCCCCATGATCCAGAACGACATCTTCAGCCTCTTCCCCGGCAGCCAACCGCTGCTGGTCAGCATGCCGCATGTGGGCACGCTGATACCCGCCAACTTGCAACCCCGCTACGTGGAACGCGCTTTGCAGGTAGAGGACACTGATTGGCATCTGGAGGCGCTATACGACTTTGTGCGCGCGTCCGGCGCGAGCCTGTTGGTGCCGAACTTCTCACGCTACGTGATCGACCTGAACCGGCCGAGCGAAAACACGCCCATGTATCCGGGCACCAACAACACCGAGTTGTGCCCCACCCGCTTCTTTACCGGTGACCCGCTCTACCGCGAAGGCATGGCACCGGACGACGCTGAAATAGCGCGCCGCATCCGCAGCTACTGGCAGCCCTACCGCGACGCGCTGGAAGGCGAGCTCATCCGCCTGCGCCAGTCGCACGGCCACGCCGTGTTGTTTGATGCGCACAGCATCCGCTCGCAAGTACCCTGGCTCTTTGAAGGGAGCCTGCCGGACCTGAATCTGGGCACCGTGAATGGCAACAGCACGGCGCCCAGCCTGCGCGCAGCGTTGGAACAAGTGCTGGCGCGTCAAAGCCGTTTCAGCCAGGTGGTGGATGGACGCTTCAAAGGCGGCCACATCACGCGCCACTATGGCCGCCCGGCCGAGAGCTGGCATGCCATCCAGTTGGAGATGTGCTGGAGTACCTACATGGCCGAGCAAGCACCGTATGTGCTGGATGAAACCCGTGCCAACCAAGTGCGCCCGCTGCTGCAGCAACTGGTGCAGACCATGCTGGCCTGGAAACCGGATTAAGGACCCCCATGAGTACAAACACCGCGCAAAAAGACGCCCTGTTCTGGGCACCCCAGGCCTGGGTCCATGGCCGCTGGCTTCAGGGCGTCAGCCTGGAGGTGGATGGCCGCGGCCACTGGTCACGCATCACGCCGGACATGCACCATGCACCGGAAGGCGCGACGGTTTTGCAAGGCCCCGTATTGCCCGGCATGGTCAACGCGCACAGCCACGCATTTCAACGCGCCTTTGCCGGCTTGTCGGAACGCCGTGAGTCAGACGCCGATGACTTCTGGTCCTGGCGCGACCGCATGTATGGCGTGGCACTGCGCATCACCCCCGAACAGATGCGCGCAGTGGCGGCCCAGTTGTATGTGGAAATGCTGCAAGGCGGCTACACCCAGGTCTGCGAATTTCACTACCTGCACCACAGCGAAAGCGGTGCGCACTACGCCGACCCGGCCACCATGGCCTGGGCAGTGGCCGATGGTGCCGCCGATGCGGGGTTGGGCTTGACGATGCTACCGGTGCTGTACGAGCGCGCGGGCTTTACACAGCCCACGTTGCGCGAGGACCAGCGCCGCTTTGCCGGCACGCCGGATTTCATTGCCGACCTGCAACAGACGCTGGCCTCATCCGGCCGCACTCTGGTCAACGCGGGCGTTTCCATCCACTCCCTGCGCGCCGCCGCGCCGGCCTCCATCACGGAGTTGCTGGAGCGCGTGGGCACACAAGACATGCCCATCCACATCCACATCGCGGAGCAGATGCAGGAGGTGCGTGACTGCCTGGCCCACACCGGCAGGCGCCCGATCGAGTGGCTGGCGGATGCACTGCCCATCGATGCCCGCTGGCAACTGGTGCACGCCACGCATACGCAGCACACCGAGATTGAAGCCGTGGCCGCCAGTGGTGCGGGCATCGTCATCTGCCCCAGCACCGAAGGCAATCTGGGCGATGGCCTGGCCGACCTGCCGACCTGGCTGCAACATGGCGTGCCGATGGCCATTGGCTCGGACAGCCACGTGTGCCGCCAATGGAATGAAGAATTGCGCTGGCTCGAATATGGCCAACGCATGCAGCTGCAGAAACGCAATGTGGCGGCCAGCCCATCGACCGGTCAGAGCGCTACGGCCACGCGTTTGTTTGAAGCGGCAATCTCTGCGGGTGGCCGTGCCGCCGGGCAAAAAGATTGGGGACTGACCGTGGGCGCCCGCGCCGATATGCTGGTGCTAAACCCTCACGCAACCGGCCTGCTCGGCATTCCACCCGATCATGTGCTGGATGCCACGGTATTTGCCTGCGACAGCGCGCCCCTACGCGATGTCTTTGTGGCGGGTCAGCAAGTCATTGCCCAAGGCCAGCACGCGCAGCAAGAAGCGGTTGCGGAGCGTTTTGTGCAAGCCATGCAAACGCTATGGCAGGCGTGAACGCCGGGATAAGCGGCTAACGCTGCAGCCCGTGTCGCTCCATGCGGTAGCGCAGCGTATCCCGGCTGATGCCCAGCACCTTGGCCGCTTGCGTCACGTTACCGCTGCATTGGGCCAGCGCCTTTTGCAGGTGCTCACGCTCCAGTGCGTCCAGCGACACCGGTTGTGCGGGTGCGCCTACCGCTGATGTCGCCGAGGCCGGTTTTCCCGACACGTTTTCAACGGGTCGGGGCACGCTGACCAGCATCAGATCCTTTTCACCGAGCACGCCGCTGTGTTTAAGCAGCACAGCGCGCTCCAGCACATTACGCAATTCACGCACATTGCCCGGCCAATCGTGCGCCTGCAACGCGGCCATGGCATCGTCGCCAATTAGCAGTTCCCTGCGCGCATAGCGATTTGCCAGTTGCGTCAGGAAGTGGGCAGCCAGCACGGAAATATCACCAGCACGCGCACGCAGCGGAGGAATCTGAATCTGGAAAACCTTTAGCCGATACATCAGGTCCGCACGAAAACGCCCTTCACGCACCTGCTCATCCAAGTCTCGATTGGTGGCGGCCACGATGCGCACGTTCACCTGCCGGTCGGTCAGTGCACCCAGGCGACGCACGCGCAAGTTCTCCAGCACACGCAGCAACTTGGCCTGCAGACCCAGATCCAACTCAGCGATTTCGTCCAGAAACAAAGTGCCGCCGTCTGCGGCTTCAATCAGGCCCACCTTGCGGGCATGGGCATCCGTGAAGGCGCCTTTTTCAAAACCAAAAAGCTCGCCCTCAATCAAGTGGGCTGGCAAGGCCGCGCAGTTGATTTCCATAAACGGCGCCTTGGCGCGTGGTCCGGTTTGGTGACAGGCCTTGGCGACTAATTCCTTGCCTGTACCGGTTTCGCCCAAAATCAATATCGGTGCGGCGGGTGACAGATCAGCGGGTTCAATGCCGGAGATGTTGCGGATGAGTTCGCGCAAATGCTCCATGGCCTGCGACTCGCCCACCAGCGCATCCAGGCTGGCGTTGCGTGCATCGCGCTGGCGGTAGTAGTCGAGCGCGCGGCGCTCGCCGCGTTCGGCCAGCGCACGCTCCACCACTTCTTTAAGGCTTTGCAGGGTCACCGGCTTGGTCAACAAATCCATGGAGCCCGCCTTCATGGCCTCAACGGCCAGCGTCACACTGGCATGGCCGGTGACCATGACGATGCGCGGTGGGTCGTCCTGTTTGCGCAGCGCGCGTATGACTTCCAGCCCATCCATGCCGGGCAACTGAAAATCAACAATCACCACATCGGGCTGGATGCGCAACGCTGTCTGCACGCCGGTCAATCCGTCGTGCGAAACCTCCACCAGATAGCCGGCCTTCTCAAAAAACCTGGCCATGTTTTTGGCCAACACCAACTCATCTTCAATGATCAACAAGGTTGCCATTTAATGTGCATCCCCGGTGGCAACAGCGCGTGGGGCAAGCGGCAGCACGAGCTCGACGCAGGTACCCTTCGCGGGTGCTGGCGTAAGTGAAATACCCCCGCCCCATTGTTCAACCATGCGCTTCACTAAAGCGAGGCCAATTCCCAGCCCGCCACTTTTGGTACTGAAGAAGGGGCGGAAAAGCGCCTGGCGCGCGTCCTCCTGTATGCCCGGGCCGCTGTCAATAATCTGCAACTTGAGCGTGCGTGCACTGCTGCTCCAACGCACAGCAATTTCGCCACCGTCCGGCATGGCATCGGTGGCATTGGCCAGGATGCTGATCAATATCTGCCGGAGCATGGCGGTGTGCGCCTGTATGCCGGGTGCCTCCTCGGGCTCAACCGTCCAATGGATGCCGCGGCGGTTCATCTCGGGCGCCATCTCCTCCAGGCAGGCGCGAATCACGGGCGATGGCAGCACGACTTCAGAGACCAGGGCCGATGCCTGGGAGACGCGCACCAACTCGGTAATCCAACGGTCGGCACGGTCCACCGAAGCCGTGATATCCACACAGTGCTCGGTTTGATCCGCAGTCACACCCTCACCCGTCTGCAACATTTCAGCCGCCACACGGATAGAAGCCAACGGGTTGCGCAGGTTGTGCGCCACTGCACGCGATAGTTCTACGGCGGTGGACAGGGTCTGGGTTTCGGCCAGGCGAGTCTGCTGTTGGCGCATCACGCGATCGGCACGCGCAACGGTCCAATAGAGCGTCACGAATAGCCCCAGCGCGCTGACCGCGCAGGCCAGCCAAAGCTGGATCAGCGCATCCTGTATGGCCACGTTGAGTTGCACCGGAATTTTGTAGAGCTCCATCACGCCCAGCACCTTGCGCGATTGCGGGTCAAAAATGGGAATGTAGCTTTCGACATAAAAGTTGGTGCGCTGGGACAGGCCCACATGCTCACCCTTGTCCGGATCGCCCGAGTCGAGCGTGCCGCTGTGCACCACCAACCTGCCCGCAAGCGCATCGTCAAGTTCGTCGTTAACCGTGAAGCGCTGTCCGATCAATGCCTGGTCGGTGGACCACACCACCGTGCCATCCGTCTGGTAGGCATTGGCACGCACGGGTTCGCGCATGCTGGCAACGTGTGCCATGGAGGCCAGGAAACGTCTTGCGTTGTCCGGGTCCTGCGGGTTGGAGAGGTACAGCGCGGACTGGTCAGTGATCAACAGGTTCTGAATGAAGTCCATGCTGACTTCGCCTTCGCGTTGCAACATGCGCTCGGTCAGTATGTTCGACATCAGCCAGCCCAAGCCGAGCGCAATGATGGCAATTACCCCGAGGCTACTCAGTGCAAAGCGACGGCGTAGATTTATGGGGTATGTGACCGGCTGGCTTGGCATGTATTTGTTGGGGTGAAAATCCCCGCTGGTGTTTTACCAGCTTTTTGTCCCAAACCATGACGATAGTACGGATCTTGGTGGTGCTTGCATTGATGCCGTGTAGTTCTTTTGCACCACGGGAGCCGCAGTTTCAACGAAGTCAAAAGGGGTGGTCTCCTCCACCTCATCGCCATATTGCGTAGACACATAGGCGCGCATAAACCACTTGAGCGGGTTGTCCGAGATGGCCGGAATATGCGGCCACTGCGGGCCAAACCACTCCACCAATGCATCCTCGATGGTGAACCACTCGTTGGACAAAATGAACCCGGCCTGGGACCAATCATTGGCGGGGTTATAGGTGTGGGGGTGCCAGACACCGCTTTCGGAGTCGTGTGGCTTACCGGGTAGTTGATAGTCTGCTGAGAGCTTCAATCCGGCCGATTGAGCAACCCAGTAGTTCAACTGGCGTCCATCCAGGCGTTTAACGTTCATGCTGGCTCCATCGTAAAAAGAGAATATGCGTCATCACATCGCATGGAGCATGCCAAGTGAGAAGCGCCCGTCACACGCATCTAAGTCCTTGATTTGCATGGGCGTGTTACCCATGCACACTGAACCCCAAGGTGCCAGATGACACGACCCGGGGGATAAGCCCCAACCGGGTGGGGCATATCCCCCACGCCGCCATATTTCGACACGATAGAGATAATCAGCATGCCAAAGTGCAGTACCAAAATCTGTGCCTCCCGCTTGAAACCAAACGCCATGCCATTGAACAAAAAGACCACACGCACCGTCACCATTGGCTCGACGCAAGTCCACACCCATGGTTTGCCGCGTGCCCATATGCAGGACGTTTACCACTACGCGATGGTGCTGAGTTGGCCCTGGTTCATGGCGGTTTGTGCGGGCGCCTTTATGGCACTCAACACGGTGTTCGCCGGGCTCTACATGCTGTCAGACCAGGCCATTGCCAACCAGTCGCCCGCAGGCTTTCTGGGTGCCTTCTTCTTCAGCGTGGAAACTTTGGCAACCGTGGGCTATGGCGATATGCACCCTGCCACGCTGTATGCCCATGTCGTGGCCACGGTAGAAATCTTTCTGGGCATGACCAGCATTGCGTTGATTACCGGGGTGATGTTTGCCCGCTTTTCACGTCCCAGAGCACGCATTATGTTTGCCAACAATCCGGTGGTGAGCACCATGGACGGTCACAAAACGCTGATGATTCGCATCGCCAATGCCCGCCAAAACATGATCGTGGATGCCTCCGCCAAACTGCGCCTGCTGCGCGACGAGCGCACGCCGGAGGGCATGCGGTTCAGGCGCATTTTTGATCTGAAACTGCGCCGCGATGATCAGCCCATGTTCATTCTGGGCTGGTCGCTGATGCATGACATTGACGACGAAAGCCCTCTCAAAAATGTGCACCTGGGCTCCTCGGAGGCATCGAATTCCACGCTGATTCTGAGCATCAGCGGGGTGGATGAGACCACCAGCCAAACCATGCAATCGCGCTTCAGCTACAACTGCGCAAAGATCCTCTGGGGCCATCGCTATGTGGATGTGTTGTACACCGATGCACAGGGGCAGTCGCACATGGACTACACGTTGATACACGACACCGTGGCTGAAAAATAGGACGGGGGCCTGCATTTATGCCTGCTCAATGGCTGGCATAACTAACCGCTATTCGGGCGCCATTGCCTCCAGTTGGGATTGCAGTGCCTGGTACAGCGAAAGGCGCGGGCCACCCAAAACTACAGCACGCGCAATCGCCGCTCTCGCAGCCTCCTTGTCGCCGATCTCAAGTTGAACTTGCGCCAGGTTATTCCAGGCATCTGCAAATTCTGGCTGCGCCTCCGTTGCTGCCCGGTAGGCCACAGCGGCCCCCCGCAAATCGTGCAGGGCGTAGGCGCTGTTTCCCAGTCCGAACTGCAGGTTCGCATCGGCAGGCCAGCGCATGAGCGCCTGCGCATAGGCAAGACGCGCCGTTTGCGGATGGCTGCTCTCCAACGCAGCCACGCTGCGGGCGTATGCGCCGGCATCTGCCGTGGCCGGCAAGGTGTCTGGTGTCAATGCCAGCATGGCCCAGTAGTTGCCCCTTGCCCAGGTGCGCTCAAAAGTGAACAGCGACATTTCCATGCGTTCGGTCTCGCCCGAATGCAGGGTGATGGTGTTGCGCTCCAGGTCGTAGGCGATCACCACGGCGTAATGCCATACCGGATAGATGGGCAGCGACAGGTTCTGGAACACCAGCACCGGGTGGCCTGCCGCAACCTCTTGCAACAGGTCTTGCAGTGCAGGCTTGATCGGGTAGGCGACCAAACCTCTTTGCCGGGTGGCGGCCAGCATTTCCACCTGAAGCGAGCCTTTGCGTACGGGCAGGTAGACCTGATCCACCAGCGCGTCTGGCGTCACGGCCATACCCGCTGCGGTCAACACCATGGCCAAGGCGGCCGGACCACATTCATATTCTTTCTGGGCAAAAAAGGGCACGCTTTCGATGGTTGCGCGCGATGCCACCGTGCGTGCGAGTTCGGCCTCATGCAGACGCGCCACTTGCGGGGTGGCGCACCCAGTGAGCAATGCACAAACAAGAACCCCCGCAAAAGCGGGGGCGCATCGCAAGCATTGCGATAGTTTCATCGAATCGCACGCGTGAAGGGATACACCTTGGTCAAGCCGAGAATGTCGGTGACCAACAAAATGATGAACACGGTAAACAACAGACCCAGAACATCGCCACCGGCGGGGGCTTGGTCGATACGACCGGCTAGCGTCGCCACCTCTTCATCCGTCATGGCCTTGACACGATCTTGCGCCAGTTCGGCACTCAGGCCGCGCTCGGCCAGACCGGCACGGACATCCTCACGGGCCAATACCGCATTCACTTTGGCGCGGGCATCGGTCTGGGTTTGTGGTGCAAAAGATTGTTCGCTGGAGACTATGCCGGCTTGGGCCACCATGGGCATGCCAAGCAAGGCGGTAGAAGCAATCAATATCGAGGCAGTCAGGCGTTTGAACGGGTTCATGGCAGGTGGAAAGTTAAAAGCTGCAGCATAAAAGCTGTGGCTGCAAAGTCAAAGAGGCTTACATCCGATCACAATTTGACCGGCTCTTGGCAGCTATTGAACTACTGAAGCGCCCCGGTGAAATCACCAATCTTCTCGCGCACGCCTGGCAATGGCTCCAGACCAAAGCGATGGGTTAGCAACTTGATGATGGAACCGGTGTCGTAGACCGTGGAATCCACAAAGCCCTTTTTCACCATAGGTCCGATCAACAGCGCCGGTATGCGAGTGCCCGGCCCCCAGCGGTCACCCCAACCGGGGCCGGTGGGTGGTGTCGCGTGGTCCCAATAGCCGCCGTTTTCGTCGTACGTAACGATCACCAGCATGTTCTGCCACTGCGGGCTGGCTTTGAGTTTGTCCAGCAGATCAGCAATGTGGCCGTCACCGGTCACCATGTCGGTATAGCTGGGGTGCTGGGTGTTGACGCCGGCAGGTTTGTAGAACGACACGACGGGCAATTTTCCAGAAGCAATGGCTTGTTCAAAGTCAGTGCCATCACGCAGGTGCTGCGCCCGCGCGGCGGTGCCTGGCGCATACGCTGCGAAGTAGTTGAACGGCTGGTGGTGCGGTTGGAAGTTGGGCGAGTCCGGGCCGCCCGCATAAATCACTTTGCGGGCCGCTGCGGGATCCTGCATGCCATCGTTCAACGCGCGTTGAAAGCCACCTGAATACCAGGCCCACTCGACACCCTTGGCAGACAGGGTGTCGCCAATGGTCTTGCTGGTCTGCGCAGGCAGCGGCAGATCCACATGGCCGCCCCGTGCATTGCCTGCGGGGTTGGCCAACTCACGCGCGCCACTGGCAACTGGAGGAATGCCACTGGGCTGGTATGGCGGCTGGGTGGTGTTGATGGAATAGCCGTCCGGCGTGACCTGGCCGCTGTTGACTATCTGCACCGCGCCGGTGTTGCCGGAAGGCGAACGCGGACGCTTTTGCAGGTGACCGTCCGCGTCCAAAGCAGCGCGCATGTCTGCGGGTGCGCTGTCAAAGCGTGGGGCACAGGCGCACACCAGATATTGGTGATTCAGGTAAGACCCGCCAAACGCGCCCATGTAAAAGTTATCGGCCAGCGTGTAATCCTTTGCCCACTGCCAGAGGCGGAACTGGCTGCCGTCGTAATGACCCATGACCCAACCGCCCACGGCAGATAGCGCGGCAAAGCGATTGTTCTTGCCGCCGTTGATCTGCTCCTGGTTGTTGTAGAACAGATGCGTGGGGCTGGGCACAATTTGCGTGGGCGCGCGGTTGACCGGTGGCGCATCAATGCGAAACGGTGCATTGGGCATGGCAGGAAAACGGGCATCGGGCCGACCATCGTTGCCGAACACCAGCAGTTCTTTCAACGGAATGCCGTCGTGATCGAGTTGCAGTTTCTGTTCCGGTGTGGCACGGGCGATGCCATTGGCCCCGGGAAACAAGCCATAAATGTTGTCAAAGCTGTGGTTCTCGGCGTAGATCACCACCACGTTGCGGATGCGCTCCAGTTGGGCGCTTCGCGCAGGAGCCTGGGGCATTTCTGCGCAGGCGACCAACGCGCCTGAGACACCAAGCGCAACGGCAAGGCACGTTAAGCGATAGGTATTGAAATTGAAAAAGCGTGGATCAAGTTTTGGGTTCATGGCATCTCTTTATTGAGGCTTCTTTTTCTTGCGCAGCCGAAGGCTATGCGTTCCCGCAGTGTAGCGTCGGAGGTGCCACAGAGGTCGTGGAATCAGGGGCCGTTGTAGAGCCAGGGCACATCCATCAACCGGGCGCCCAGAAGTTTGAGCGCAATGTCACGCCCCACTTGCTGCAGGCCCTTGAGGTGATAGATCTCACCATTGCGGATGGCGCGCGCCTGCACCCGTGCATTGCGCTGCCAGCGCATGTTGGCGTAGCGCGTCAAGGCCTGCGGAATCTGATCCGGCATCTCGGCCAAGCAAGTCGCCAAGGCGGCCGCATCTTCAATCGCCATACCGGCACCCTGCGCCAGATACGGGCGCATCGGGTGCGCGGCATCGCCCAGCAAGGCAATACGGCCCTTGGCATGCTCGGCTGCACTGGCCATGGGCGCGCGGTCCGTCAGAGGCCATAAGCGCCATTGATCCACCGCATAAATCAAATCGCGCAACGCGCCGCGGGCCTGTGACATGCGACTGCGCAGTTCATGGGCATTGGCACTGTGGTCCCACGACTGCGGGTCGCCCGACACTTTCCCGTGCACGATGCAAACCACATTCAGCCATTCACCGCTGTGCACCGGATAGTGCACAGCATGGAAATCAGGGCCCAGCCAGGCGGTAACCACCTGCGTGCGCAGCGAGGCCGGGAGCGCACTTTGGGGCAACATGGCCCTGAAAGCCAAATGGCCGGTGACCCGTGGCGCCGCATCGTTTTCCACTACCTGCTTGCGCACCGTGCTCCACAAGCCATCGGCACCGACCAGCAACGGGGCTTCAAACACCTGGTCCTGCACGGTTTCAACGCGCGCGCCGTGTTCGCTTTGGGTGATGCCGATGACACGGGAGTCCAGGTGCACGTCCACTCCACCATGGGCGCGCACTGCTTCCAGCAAAAGGCTGTGCATGTCGGCACGCGCGATGGTCACGTAGGGCGCGCCATAGCGCTGCTCAGCGGTCTTACCCAAGGGCAATACCCCCAGACGCTCCGTAGTGGTGGCGTTGCGCACTTCCAGGTGGCTTGGAAAAGCGGCCACCCGGCGCAGGGCATCGCCCACACCCATGGCTTGCAAAATCTTTACGACATTCGGCCCGAGTTGTATGCCGGCGCCGACTTCGCCAAATACGGGGGATTGCTCCAGCAAATCCACCTTCCAGCCGACGCGAGCACACGTCAGGGCTGCGGCCAGGCCGCCGATGCCACCACCTGAGATCACCATGCTTTTATCCATGGTTAATTGTGGTGCGCCCAACTTTTGCGTAGCTGACACTGGCTTTGCGCAAGATCAAAATGCACGCTCTCGCGCCCTTTATTCCACGCGAGTTATGCCAGTAGGCTTAAAGCCCAGGTCGGCCGCCTTGCCCTTGCGACCCCGGGCTGCGCGGGCGTTGTTCAGACTGCGGATTTCCAGCGTCTCATCACGCTCTTTACCACCCCGGCCAATGCCGTCGATGCGGATGCTGCGGGTGTAGGAGGCGGCTCCTGCCAGGGTGTCCTTGGCCTCTAAATCCAGCAGCATCAGGCCGCGCCCGCCTGTAGCCATGGATTTGAGTTCGGTAATTTCAAAGGTCAATATGCGCCCGCCGGTGGAAGCACAAGCCACATGGGTGGCGGGGGCAACCAGCGCCGCTGCAGCGCCGGGTGTTATCACCCTGCCCTGCGCTCCGCTCACGAGCGAGGGCTTGCACAGCGTCTCGCCTGCATTGCAGGTGACAAAGGACTTGCCCGCCTTTTGGCGCGAGACCATATTGGCCACCGTGGCCATAAATCCGTAAGCCCCTGTGCTGCTCAGCAGCAGCGTGGCGGCGGCTGGTCCGGCGAAGTAATAGAGCAACTGCGTGCCGCTTTCCAGTTCGATCAGCGTGGTCACCGGTTGACCATCTCCACGCCCGCCCGGCAGCAGCGACACCGCCACCGAATAGACGCGTCCGTTGGAGCCAAACACCAGCAGCGTGTCGACACTGCGGCATTCAAAGGTGTCGTAAAGGCCATCACCGGCCTTGAAGGCAAAGGTGCTGGCTTCATGGCCATGGCCCAGACGCGTGCGCACCCAGCCCTTTTGGCTCACCACCACAGTGACTGGCTCGTCCACCACCTTGACTTCGGCCACGGCCTTTTTCTCGGTCTGGATCAGCGTGCGGCGTGCATCGGCAAAGGTCTTGGCGTCGGCCTCGATTTCTTTGATCATCAAACGGCGCAGGGCTGCGGGGTTGTTGATGATTTCTTCCAGCTTGCCCTGCTCGATGCGCAACTCGGACAACTCCTGCTCGATCTTGATGGCTTCCAACCGCGCCAATTGGCGCAGGCGGATCTCCAGGATGTCTTCGGCCTGCCGGTCGCTTAAGGAAAAACGCGCAATCAGTGCCGCCTTGGGTTCATCGCTCTGACGAATGATGGCAATCACCTCGTCAATGTTCAGCAGAACCGTCTGACGGCCTTCGAGGATGTGGATGCGGTCCAGCACCTTGCCCAGGCGATGGCGTGAGCGACGTTCGATGGTGGCCTGGCGGAAGCTGATCCACTCATTGAGCATCTGGCGCAAAGACTTTTGTGTGGGCCGTCCGTCCAGCCCGACCATGGTCAGATTGATGGGCGAAGACGACTCCAGGCTGGTGTGCGCCAATAAGGCGGTGATCAACTCCTGCTGTTCGATGCGGCTGGTCTTGGGCTCGAACACCAGGCG